>NZ_BCRS01000108.1 GCF_001552715.1 Mycolicibacterium vaccae NBRC 14118 = CIP 105934
CGCAGACCGGCCAACGCCTCGGGGGTGTCGGCGTCGCGCCGGTCCCGCGCGGACGGCACGTCGCGCTGCGACGCCGGTTCGGTGTTCTCGGCGCCGAGTTCGGTCCACAGCGCGACGCCGAGCGCGAGCACGATGACCAGCGCCACGATGCTCCACCGGGCCGACGCACTGACGGACACGCCGGGCACCTACAGCCCGGCCAGCGCCAGCAGGTGTTCGGTCTCGGGTCCTTTGACCAGCGGCGCCGCGATCATCGGATCGGTGGGGCCGATGCCGTAGGACGGACAGTCCTTGGCGAGCACGCAGACCCCGCAGGCCGGCTTGCGGGCATGGCAGACGCGCCGACCGTGGAAGATCACCCGGTGGCTGAGCAGCGTCCACTCGCTGCGCTCGATGAGCTCACCGACGGCGTGCTCGACCTTCACCGGGTCTTCCTCGGCCGTCCAGCGCCACCGCCGCACCAACCGGCCGAAATGGGTGTCGACGGTGATGCCGGGGACGTCGAACGCGTTGCCGAGGATCACGTTGGCTGTCTTGCGCCCCACCCCGGGCAGCGTGACCAGCTCGTCGAGGGTCTTGGGGACCTCCCCGTCGAACCGTTCGACCAGGGCCTGGCCCAGCCCGATCAGCGAACTGGCCTTGTTGCGGTAGAAGCCGGTGGGCCGGATCAGCTCTTCCAGTTCGGTGCGGTCGGCCTGCGCGTAGTCCAGGGCGGTGCGGTACTTCTTGAACAGCGCCGGGGTGGTGAGGTTGACCCGCTTGTCGGTGCTCTGCGCGGAGAGGATGGTCGCGACCGTCAGCTCGAGCGGGTCGGTGAAATCCAGTTCGCAGTACACATGCGGAAACGCCTTGGCCAGGGTGCGGTTCATCCGGCGGGCGCGGCGGACCAGCCCGAGGTGGGTTTCTTTGTCCCATTTGCGGTCCGATTTTCGGCCGGTCTTCGCCTTCGGCGCCCCGTCGGCCGGTTTCACGCTCACCAGGCCAGCGTACTGACGGACACCGACGCATCCGGCGGCGGATAGGTCCGTAACGTGGACTTTTCGTGATCCTGCCGAGATCTTCGCCGTGTTTACTTCTGCGTTGTGTCGTGGTTGCTCGTTGCGCTGATCCCGGGGTTGCTGATGCTGGCGACGCTCGGTCTGGAGCGCGTGGAGGCGGGTTTGCGCCGCGAGGCGTTCCCCTCCGCCGACGTCGACGAGTTGCTGCAACATGCCGAGGCTGTCGAGGCCGAGACCCGGGCGCGGGCCGCGAGCGGTCGGACGCCGCGGGCGGTCCTGCGGCGGGTGACGCCGCGCGACACCCCCACCGACGGGTTTCTCGAGCCCGTTTCGGCCCCGGGTCCGCCGACCGGTGAGTACTTTCGCGTGCTCGCCAATACTGAATTTCGGCAGACCCGACATGCCGATCGTGTGTAGCGTGGGCTGGTCACACAGGGACCTACCTCTAGACTGATCTCACGATCTTTCGAGGTCGACTCGCGAATTTTGATCATCAAGCAATAAGGGGCAACGTGGACGAGATCCTGGCCAGGGCCGGAATCTTCCAGGGTGTGGAACCCAGCGCCGTTTCCGCGCTGACCAAGCAGTTGCAGCCCGTCGACTTTCCGCGCGGACACACCGTGTTCGCCGAGGGTGAGCCCGGCGACCGTCTGTACATCATCATCTCCGGGAAGGTCAAGATCGGCCGCCGTTCACCGGACGGCCGTGAGAACCTCCTGACGATCATGGGCCCGTCGGACATGTTCGGCGAGCTGTCGATCTTCGACCCGGGTCCACGGACGTCCAGCGCCACCACCATCACCGAGGTGCGCGCGGTGTCGATGGACCGCGAGGCGCTGCGGGCCTGGATCGCCGACCGCCCCGAGATCGCCGAGCAGCTGCTGCGTGTGCTGGCCCGCGGTCTGCGCCGCACCAACAACAACCTCGCCGACCTGATCTTCACCGACGTGCCCGGCCGCGTGGCCAAGCAGCTGCTGCAGCTCGCGCAGCGGTTCGGCACCCAGGAGGGCGGCGCGCTGCGCGTGACGCACGACCTGACCCAGGAGGAGATCGCTCAGCTCGTCGGCGCGTCCCGCGAGACCGTCAACAAGGCGCTGGCCGACTTCGCCCACCGCGGCTGGATCCGGCTCGAAGGCAAGAGCGTGCTGATCAGCGACTCCGAGCGGCTGGCGCGCCGAGCGCGGTAACGAGCGGGAATCCGGTACCGAGCCCGGTAACCACTGCGCCGAAATTGCATTCCACGCGCGATTTCCCGCCCGGGGACCGCACGGAATGCGATTTCGGCCGTGGTCAGCGGCGCAGGTAGTCCAGCTGCGCCTGCACCGAGGATTCGGCCGCCTCCCACAGCTTTTCGTCGACGTCGGTGTAGACGTGCTCGACGACCTGCCGTGCGGTGGCCTCCTCCCCCAGTTCGCGCAACGCGCCGCGCACCTGGTCGAGCCGCGCCTCGCGGTGGCTCAGATACATCCGGCTGACCGCGACCACGTCGTCGAGTTCGGGGCCGTGTCCCGGCAGTACCCGGCGGGGCCCGAGTCCGTGCAGCCGCCGCAGTGATTCCAGATAGTCGCCGAGGTCGCCGTCCTCGGTGTCGATGACGGTGGTGCCGCGCCCGAGGATGGTGTCCGCGGTCAGGACCGCGCCGTCGACGAGGAAGGACATCGAGTCGGCGGTGTGGCCGGGGGTGGCCATCACCGTGATCTTCAAGCCGGCCGCGTCGATCACCTCACCGTCGGTCAGCGAGCCGCCGAGACCGCGCTGGAACCCGCTGCCGACCGACCGCACGACCGCGCCCGTCAGGTCCACCAGGCGGTCGATGCCTGCGGTGTGGTCGGCGTGCCGGTGGCTGATGAGCACCAGCGCGATCTTGCCCAGCGCGGCGAGCCGCTCGATGTGCTCGTCCTTGTCGTCCGGACCGGGGTCGACGACCACCATCTCGTCACTGCCGGGCCCGCGCAGCACCCACGTGTTGGTGCCGTCGAGTGTCATCAACCCCGGGTTCTCGCACAGCAGCACCGACGCGGTGTCGGTCACCGGTCGCAGCAGGCCGTACGCGGGGTGCTCCACCTACGCGACCTCCGTCCGATCGTCGCTCACGCGACCTCGAAAATCACTTCCACTTCCACCGGCGCGTTCCGCGGCAGCTCGGCCACCCCGACCGCCGAGCGGGCGTGCGCACCGGCCTCGCCGAAGACCTCGCCGAACAGTTCGGACGCCCCGTTTATCACCCCGGGCTGGCCGGTGAAGCCGGGCGCCGACGCGACGAAACCGACCACCTTGACGACCTTGACCACCGAGTCGATCCCGACCAGCGAGTCGACGGCGGCCAGCGCGTTCAGCGCGCAGCGACGGGCCAGGTGCGCGGCGTCCTCGGCGGACACCTCGGCCCCGACCTTGCCGGTCGCGGCCAGCTCACCGTTGGCGATGGGCAGCTGCCCGGAGGTGTAGACGAGGTTGCCGGTGCGCACCGCGGGCACGTACGCCGCCAGCGGTGCGACGACCTCGGGCAATGCGATGCCCAGCTCGTCCAGGCGGGCCGACCAGGCGCTCACTTGGCCCGCTTCAGGTAGGCGACGTGCTGCTCACCCGTGGGTCCGGGCAGGACCGACACCAGCTCCCAGCCGTCCTCACCCCACTGGTCCAGGATCTGTTTCGTGGCATGCGTCAGCAGCGGAACGGTTGCGTACTCCCACCGGATCGGTTCGCTCATGCGGCCGAGCTTAACCGGGATCGGACCGGCCTTGGCTAGCATGCTTGCGTGGCTACCACATCTTCGGCGACACCCGGCGCTAGCAGGCACCTCGGCTGGCCCTCGCGCCTGACCGAGGCGCGGCTGCACTTCGTCACCGGAAAAGGCGGCACGGGCAAGTCGACGATCGCCGCGGCGCTCGCACTGGCCCTGGCCGCCGGTGGGCGCAAGGTGTTGCTCGTCGAAGTCGAAGGCCGCCAAGGCATTGCGCAGCTGTTCGACGTCCCGCCGCTGCCGTACGAAGAGGTCAAGATCGCGACCGCCGAGAGAGGCGGACAGGTCAACGCGCTGGCGATCGACACCGAGGCCGCGTTCCTCGAGTACCTGGACATGTTCTACAACCTCGGCCTGGCCGGGCGCGCGATGCGCCGGATCGGCGCCGTGGAGTTCGCGACGACGATCGCACCGGGCCTGCGCGACGTGCTGCTGACCGGCAAGATCAAGGAGATCGTCACCCGCAACGACAAGAGCCAGCAGCGCGGCAACGCCACCGTCTACGACGCGGTCGTGGTGGACTCGCCGCCCACCGGCCGCATCGCGCGGTTCCTGGACGTCACCAAGGCGGTCTCGGACCTCGCCAAGGGCGGGCCCGTGCACTCCCAGGCCGAAGGCGTGGTCAAGCTGTTGCACTCGGACCTGACGGCGGTGCACCTGGTCACGCTGCTGGAGGCGCTGCCCATCCAGGAGACCCTGGAGGCCATCGACGAGCTGCGCGAGCTGGGGTTGCCGATCGGCGCCGTCATCGTCAACCGCAACATCCCCGCCTACCTGTCGCCGGAAGACCTGGCCAAGGCCGCGGAAGGGGTGATCGACGCCGACGCGGTTCGGGCCGGCCTGACCGCGGCGGGCATCACGCTGTCCGACGACGATTTCGCGGGACTGCTCACCGAGACCATCCAGCACGCCACCCGCATCGCGGCACGCAACGAGAGCGCCGAGCAGCTCGTCGAGCTCGACGTGGCCCGCCTGGATCTGCCGACGCTGCCCGACGGCGTCGATCTGGGCAGCCTCTACGAACTGGCAGAAGAGCTCGCCCATCAGGGCGTGCGGTGAGCGGAGAGACACGATGAGCCACACCCCACCGGTCCTCGACATGGCGTCGGTGCTGCGCGACACCTCCAACCGGGTGGTGGTCTGCTGCGGCGCGGGCGGCGTCGGCAAGACCACGACCGCCGCCGCGATGGCGTTGCGTGCCGCCGAATACGGGCGCACCGTCGTGGTTCTCACCATCGACCCGGCCAAACGATTGGCCCAGGCGCTGGGCATCCGCGATCTCGGCAACAACCCGCAGCGGGTGCCGCTGGCGCCGGAGGTCACCGGCGAGCTGCACGCGATGATGCTCGACATGCGCCGCACATTCGACGAGATGGTGGTGCAGTACTCCGGTCCCGGCACCGCGGACGCCATCTTGGACAACCAGTTCTACCAAACCGTGGCCACCTCGCTTGCCGGCACGCAGGAGTACATGGCCATGGAGAAGCTTGGTCAGCTTCTGGCAGAGGACAAGTGGGATCTGATCGTCGTCGACACTCCCCCGTCGCGCAATGCGCTGGACTTCCTCGACGCGCCCAAGCGGCTGGGCAGTTTCATGGACAGCAGGCTGTGGCGGATGCTGCTGGCGCCGGGCCGCGGTATCGGCCGGCTGGTCACCGGCGCGGTCGGCCTGGCCATGAAGGGCATGTCGACGATCCTTGGGTCCCAGATGCTCTCTGACGCAGCGTCTTTCGTGCAGTCTCTGGATGCCACGTTCGGCGGCTTCCGGGAGAAGGCCGACCGCACCTACGAGTTGCTCAAGCGGCGCGGGACCCAGTTCGTGGTGGTGTCGGCGGCCGAGCCCGACGCGCTGCGGGAGGCGTCGTTCTTCGTCGACCGGCTGTCCTCCGAGCACATGCCGCTGGCGGGTCTGATCCTCAACCGGACGCATCCGACGCTGTGTGAACTGCACGCCGACAAGGCGGCCGAGGCGGCCGACGACCTGGCCGAGACCGAACCGGACTCGGTGGCGGTGGCGGCGCTGCGCATTCATGCCGATCGGGCATCGACCGCCAAGCGGGAGGTGCGACTGCTGTCGCGCTTCACCGGCGCGAACCCGACGGTGGCGATCGTGGGGGTGCCGTCCCTGCCGTTCGACGTGTCCGATCTGGATGCGCTGCGGGCGATCGCCGACCAGATCACCAACGCGGCGTAGCTGCGAATCGGACCGTGCGGCGTAGCCGCGCGTTGTTCGCCGACGAAGTAACCGCGCCCCGTAGGGCGCGGTTACCGCGATTTCAGGTCGTTTGCGACGATGTCGCCAACCCGCGAATCAGGCAATCGCGGCTTAGCTGAGCGTCGCCTCAGCCGGCAGTGCGGTGCTTGCGCTGAGCAGCAAAGAAGTCGGCCCAGGAGACCACCTCGGGATGCTGCTTGAGCAGCGCGCGGCGCTGACGCTCGGTCATGCCTCCCCAGACGCCGAACTCGACGCGGTTGTCCAGGGCGTCCGCGCCACACTCGGCGATGACGGGGCAGTGGCGGCAGATGACCGCCGCCTTGCGCTGCGCTGCGCCGCGGACGAAGAGCTCATCCGGGTCCGTCTGACGACACCTGGCCAGTGAAACCCAAGCAATACGCGCTTCGGCTTCGGCCCCATGAAGAATGGACTGACCGGATGGGTCCACGGAGGTCTTACGAGCCGCAGGCTTGACTGTTGACACCGGCGATCCCCTATCGTTCTGGCCGCGCCCCGACAACGCAGACGATTATTAACCCACGCGTCGATAGCTTGTGCGATCTACGCCACACTGCGAGTAGCAGGTGTGACCTGCATCGCACTGTCAGCTCAACTTAGGTGGTCAGGGCCGGTTTGCGCAATACGTCCGTGACCACTTTTTTGGGACGACCGTGCCGTCATGGGGGTACTGTGCGCGACCAGCTCAGGGGCCTTCCTCGCCCAAGCGCTGATGAGCGGCGTTTGACATGGCCTGACAGGTACGTCGGCAGACCGCTCGCGGCGGGAGCGCCGAATATCGTCGCTACTCTGTACCCATGCCGGAGCACCCCTCGGGCCGGCCGCCGCGTGCGGTGACGGTCATCAAGCTCGCCTGGTGCGTGCTACTCGCCAGCGTGCTGGCCGCCGGATTGATGTTCCCGGTCGTGGGTGGGTTCGGGTTGATCTCCAACCGCGCTTCCGACGTCGTCGCCAACGGTTCGGCCCAGCTGGTCGAGGGCGAGGTCCCACAGGTCTCGACGATGACCGACAGCAAGGGCAACGTCATCGCGTGGTTGTACAACCAGCGACGCTTCCAGGTACCCAGCGATCAGATCGCCAACACGATGAAATTGGCGATCGTCTCGATCGAGGACAAGAGGTTTGCCGACCACAACGGTGTCGACTGGCAGGGCACTCTGACCGGCCTGTCCGGATACCTGTCGGGGAACCTGGACACCCGCGGCGGTTCGACGATCGAACAGCAGTATGTGAAGAACTACCAGCTGCTGGTGGTCGCGCAGACCGACGCCGAGAAGCGCGCCGCGATCGAGACCACCCCGGCCCGCAAGCTGCGCGAGATCCGGATGGCGCTGACGCTGGACAAGACGTTCACGAAGCCCGAGATCCTGACGCGCTATCTGAACCTGGTGTCGTTCGGCAACAATGCGTTCGGCGTGCAGGACGCGGCACAGACCTACTTCGGCATCAACGCCACGGAATTGAACTGGCAGCAGGCCGCACTGCTCGCGGGCATGGTGCAGTCGACCAGCGCGCTGAATCCGTACACCAACCCCGAGGGCGCGCTGGCCCGTCGCAACGTGGTGCTGGACACCATGATCGACAACCTGCCCGAGTACGCCGACGAGCTGCGGGTGGCCCGGCAGCAGCCGCTCGGCGTGCTGCCCCAGCCCAAGGAACTGCCGCGCGGCTGCATCGCCGCGGGCGACCGTGCGTTCTTCTGTGACTACGCGCTCGAGTACCTGGCGCGCGCCGGGATCAGCAAGGACCAGGTCGCCAAGGGCGGCTACATGATCAAGACCACGCTGGATCCGGACGTGCAGGCCACGGTCAAGAACGCGATCAACGAGTACGCGAGCCCGGATCTGCCGGGCGTCGCGAGCGTGATGAGCGTGATCCGGCCGGGCAAGGAATCCCATCCGGTGCTGGCGATGGCGAGCAACCGCACCTACGGCCTGAACCTCGACGCCGGCGAGACGATGCAGCCGCAGCCCTTCTCGCTGGTCGGTAACGGCGCAGGTTCGGTGTTCAAGATCTTCACCACCGCCGCGGCCATGGAGATGGGCATGGGCATCAACACCCAGCTCGACGCACCGAGCCGCTTCGAGGCCAAGGGTCTGGGCAGCGGCGGCGCCCGCGGGTGCCCGCCCGCAACCTGGTGCGTGCAGAACGCGGGCAACTACCGCGGGCAGATGAGTGTCACCGACGCGTTGGCCACCTCCCCGAACACCGCGTTCGCGAAGCTGATCGCCCAGGTCGGCGTGCAGCGCACCGTCGACATGGCGGTGCGGCTCGGGTTGCGGTCCTACGCGCTGCCGGGCACCGCACGCGATTACGACCCGGAGAGCAACGAGAGCCTGGCCGACTTCGTCAAACGTCAGAACATCGGGTCGTTCACGCTGGGCCCGATCGAGGTGAACGCGCTCGAGCTGTCCAACGTGGCGGCGACCCTTGCCTCCGGCGGCACCTGGTGCCCGCCCAATCCGATCGCCGAGATCTACGACCGCCACGGCGAGCCGGTCTCGGTGACGACCGAGACGTGCGAGCAGGCGGTCCCGGAGGGCCTGGCCAACACGCTGGCCGTGGCGATGAGCAAGGACGACACCGGCGCGGGCACCGCCGCCGGTGCGGCCGGCGCGTCGGGCTGGACGTTGCCGATGTCCGGTAAGACCGGCACCACCGAGGCCAACCGCTCCTCGGCGTTCCTGGGCTTCACCAACCAGTACGCCGCCGCCAGCTACATCTACGACGACTCGACGGCCCCCACCGAGCTGTGCTCGTTCCCGCTGCGGCAGTGCGGCTCCGGGAACCTGTTCGGCGGCAACGAGCCGGCCCGCACGTGGTTCACCGCGATGACGCCGATCGCCACCGCGTTCGGCGACGTCACGCTGCCCCCGACGGATCCGCGCTATGTCGAGGGCGGCCCCGGTTCCAAGGTGCCGAGCGTCGCCGGGCTCAGGGAGGACATCGCGCGGCAGCGCCTGCGGGAGGCCGGTTTCCAGGTCGCCGAGCAGGCGTCGTCGGTGAACAGCACGTCGTCTCGGGGCACTGTCGTGGGCACCTCGCCGAGCGGGCAGACCATCCCGGGCTCGATCATCACGATCCAGGTGTCCAACGGCATCGCGCCTCCGCCGCCCCCGCCCGCCGCACCGATCCCCGGCCTGCCGCCGCCACCGGTCGGACAGCAGGTGATCCAGATCCCGGGTCTGCCGCCGATCACGGTGCCGGTTCTCGGTCCGCCTCCGCCGCCTCCGCCGCCACCTCCGGGCTGACCTCGGGTGCCTGTGGCGCACAGCGAATAGCGATAGGCTGGGCGAATGCCTGTCGCTTCACCGGGAACGATCCTCAAGACCACGGCCGCCGCGTCGGTCGGCACCCTCGTCGCCGGCATCGGGTATGCGTCGCTGATCGAGCGCAACGCGTTCGTTGTCCGCGAAGCGACGATGCCGGTGCTGTCGCCCGGTTCGTCGCCATTGAAGGTGTTGCACATCAGCGACATCCACATGCGTCCGACGCAGCGGCGCAAGCAGGACTGGCTGCGCGAGTTGGCGGGCTGGGAGCCGGATCTGGTCGTCAACACCGGCGACAACCTGGCGCACCCGAAGGCGGTGCCGGCTGTCGTGCAGGCCCTTGGTGACCTGTTGTCGGTGCCCGGTGTCTTCGTGTTCGGCAGCAACGACTATTTCGCGCCGAAGGTGAAGAACCCGGCCAACTATCTGACCAAGCCGACCCACCGCATCCACGGCGAGCCGCTGCCCTGGCAGGACCTGCGCGCGGCGTTCACCGAGCGCGGCTGGCTGGACATGACGCACACGCGCCGCGAGTTCGAGGTGAACGGCCTGCACATCGCCGCTGCCGGCGTCGACGACCCGCACCTGACCCGCGACCGCTACGAGACCATCGCCGGGCCGGCGAGCCCGGCGGCCAACCTGACGCTGGGCCTGACCCACTCCCCGGAGCCGCGGGTGCTGGACCGGTTCGCCGCCGACGGCTACCAGCTGGTGATGGCCGGACACACCCACGGCGGCCAGCTGTGCCTGCCGTTCTACGGGGCGATCGTCACCAACTGCGACCTCGACCGGTCCCGGGCCAAAGGTCCGTCGCGGTGGGGTGCGCGCACCCAGCTGCACGTGTCGGCGGGCATCGGCACCTCGCCGTTCGCTCCGCTGCGGTTCTGCTGCCGGCCGGAGGCGACGTTGCTGACGTTGGTGGCGGCGCCGACCGGCGGTTCCGACGCGGGAGCGAGGGCCGGACAGTCGAGCCCGACCGTATCGGCGCGGTGAGCCCGTCAGGCCCGTGTCGTCAGTCGCGGGCATGGGTGGACAACGCGGTCCGGTTGATCGAGGCCGACGCGCACCGCAGCGCTGACACACATCTGCTGCGCTACCCGTTGCCCCCGAGCTGGTCGGCCGGCGTCTCGTTGTATCTGAAGGACGAGACCACCCACATCACCGGGAGTCTCAAGCACCGGCTCGCGCGGTCGCTGTTTCTCTACTCGCTGTGCAATGGGTGGATCGGCGAGGACACGACGGTCATCGAGGCCTCGTCGGGTTCGACGGCGGTGTCGGAGGCCTACTTCGCAGCGATGCTGGGGTTGCCGTTCATCGCGGTGATGACGGCCTCGACAAGTGCATCGAAGATCGCATTGATCGAATCCCAGGGCGGCCGTTGCCATTTCGTCGACGAGGCAGCGCAGGTGTACGACGAGGCGCATCGGCTGGCCGAGGAGACCGGCGGGCACTACCTGGACCAGTTCACCAACGCCGAGCGTGCCACCGACTGGCGGGGCAACAACAACATCGCCGAGTCGATCTTCGAGCAGATGGGTCAGGAGACCCATCCGGTGCCGGACTGGATCGTCGTCGGCGCAGGCACAGGCGGCACCAGCGCGACGATCGGCCGCTACATCCGGTACCGGCGTCACTCCACCCGGCTGTGTGTGGTGGATCCGGAGAACTCGGCGTTCTACCCGTCCTACGTGAGCGGGGAGGACGTGGTGACCGGCGCGTCATCACGCATCGAGGGGATCGGGCGTCCGCGTGTGGAGCCGTCGTTCCTGCCCGGGGTGGTGGATCGGATGATGTCGGTGCCCGACAGCGCGTCGGTGGCGGCCGCACACCACGTCAGCCGGGTGCTCGGACGGCGGGTGGGACCGTCCACGGGGACGAATATCTGGGGTGCGTTCGCGCTGCTGGCGGAGATGGTGGCCGACGGCCGCCACGGGTCGGTGGTCACCCTGCTCGCCGACAGCGGCGACCGCTACGCCGACACCTACTTCTGCGCCGAGTGGCTGACCAGCCACGGCATCGAACCGGCGGAATCGGCCGGTGTGCTGGCCGAATTCGAGCGGTCCGGCCGCTGGCGCTGATCGTCGGACCGCCGCGTGAGCGGGCCGTCGGAGGTGAGGAACAGCCACAGCGCCGCCAGCAGGAAGAAGCCCAGGTAGATCGATGCGCCCAACCCGGTCATGATTCGCCCCGTTCCGTTCGGTGGTGTGTGTCAGTGTGCATAACGCCACCGACAGCTCGGATCCATCCCAGGGGTGTGTCGCGTCACTCGCAGGCGTTTGGCGTCGGCGGCGCCCGGTGCGATACGCTGTCGTGGCTTCACTCGGGGTGTGGCGCAGCTTGGTAGCGTGCTTCGTTCGGGACGAAGAGGTCGTGGGTTCGAATCCCGCCACCCCGACTCGTGTGATCGCAGGTGAGAGGCCCTGACCGGTTATCCGGTTCAGGGCCTTCTTGCTGTCGGGCAGAGCACGGCCTTGGGCTGCGGGTTGATGCGCGGCCGCGACACCGCCGCCAGTAACGCCCCCACGGCAGCGACCGCACCCAACGCCACGAACATCGCGGAGTACCCGCCGAGCAGGCTGGCCAGCGCGGCGCCGACGAACGGGCCGACGGCGGTGGCGATCATGATCGGTGCGTTCAGCAGTGCGCTGAGGCGACCGTAATGGGTTGGGCCCCAACGCTCCGTGACGGCGGTTGCTTGCAGCAGCGTCATGATGCCGCGCATCACGCCGGCACCGATCGCCACGACCAGCAACGCGGCGTAACTGCTGAACATCCCGAGGAGCGCGGTGGTGACGGCGACACCGGCCATGATGCCGACGGTGCGGGGCACGACGCCGACCCGACGGACCAGAGCTTGATAGCCGAGGCGGCCGAGGACCTGTCCGGCACCGCCAAGGCCGAGTGCGACGGCCGCAGCCCCGGTACTGATGCCGCGTTGGCCCATCAACGGCACCAGGTTCGCTATCACCGCATACGACGCCAACCCGGACAGCGCGAATGCGGCCACCAGCGCCAGGAACGACCCGCTGCGCGCCGTTCGCGTCGGCGCTTCGACGTGGTGCTCGGTGGTCACCGGCGGCCACGGGCGCCGCAGCCCGAAGAAGTGCGCCGGAACCGTGATCACGGCCAAGACCGCAGCCAGCACCAAATAGGTTTGTCGCCAGTCCAATTGCGCCGACAGCGCGGCGGTCAGCGGCGCGAACACCGTGCTGGCGAATCCCGCGACCAGCGTCAACACCGTCAACGCGCGCACCGCGTCGGCGGCGAAGAACCGGGTCAGCGCCGCGAACGCGGGTGCGTAGAACACCGCGCTCATCGCTACCCCGGCGAGAACCCAGGCCGCCACGAACCAGCCGTAGTTCGGGGCGGACGCCACCGCCAGCACCGACCCGGCGCCCAGGGCCGAACCGGCCGTCATGATCCAACGCGGACCGACACGGTCCAACCATCGCCCGACGGGGATCCCCACCAGGGCTGAGGTCACCAACCCCGCCGAGAACGCCGCGGTCACCGCCGGCGCCGACCAGCCCGTGTCTGCGCTGATCTGATCGGACAGCACGGTGAACGCGTAGTAGAGGACGCCCCAGCTGGTGATTTCGGTGACGCACAGGGTGAGCAGCACCCAGCGCAGCCGGTGCGCTGCGCGGGGTGCCGCGAGAGGATCAGTCCCGGTCATCCGCCCAGCGGAGTACCCGGCATCGCCAACGGTTGCACCGATGACGGTGGAGAGGTCGGGGTCGGCCCGCAGCAGCCGCCGCCGGCGTTCTCCGCCTCGGGACTGTCGAACAAGCCGGCCCCGTTGCACACCCCGGTGTCGGGCAGCGTCAGCTCAACACGTCGAGCTGCTTCATGGTCGCCGGCCAGCTCGGCGGCGATGCTGCGGACCTGTTCGTAGCCGGTCATTGCCAGGAAGGTCGGCGCCAGGCCGTAGGACTTCATCCCGACGATGTACAGATTCGGTTCAGGGTGGGCCAATTCGGCGGCGCCGTGCGGCAACACGCTGCCGCACGAGTGTGCGTTGGGGTCGATCGACGGGGCCAGGCGGACGGGGGCCTGCAGGATCGGATCCAGCTCGATGCGCATCTCCGACAAGAACGACAGGTCCGGCCGGAAGCCCGTGAGGGCAACCACGTGATCGGCCGGCGACAGGGCTCGACCGTCCTCCGCCGTCACCACCGCGCGTCCGTTCACGAGGTCGATGCGCTCGGTACGGAAACCGGTCACCAACGAAACCCGACCCGCCTCGACCGCTTCCCTGGACCGGACGCCCAGCGCGCCGCGCTGCGGCAGTTCGTCGGCGGCACCACCGCCGAAGGTGTCCCCCACCACCCCTCGGCGCAACAGCCACGTCACCGTCGTCGACGGATCGCTGCGCACCATCTCAGTGAGTTGGATCACCGCCGTCATCGCCGAATGTCCGCTGCCGACCACCACCACGTGCTTGCCCGCCAGCGACGAGGTCTGCGCCGGCGTCGGCGGGAGATAGGTGAGCACGCCCGCGGCTGCCGCACCGCGTTCCCCGATCGCCGGAACACCGTCGGCGCCTGCAGGATTGGGCTGACCCCAGGTGCCGGAGGCGTCGATGACCGCCCGGGCCTGCACCCGGCGCTCGATTCCGTCGGCACTGCTGACATGGACAACGAACGGTGTCTCGGCACGGCCCGGGCTGACCAGCCGATCCCGCCCGAGCCTGGACACGGCCTCGACTCGTGCGCCGTAATGCACACACGGGCCGAGAGCCGTCGCCAACGGCGACAGATAGTCGTCTATCCACTCCCGGCCGGCCGGAAAGCCGGCGTCAGGAGCGGCCCATCCCGTCGCCGCCAACAGGCGGGCGGCTGCGGGATCCACCAGTTCGGGCCACGGCGAGAACATGCGCACATGCCCCCACTGCCCCACCGCCGCCCCTGGGCCCGTACCGGCCTCCAACACCACTGGTGTGAGGCCTCGCTCCAGCAGTTGAGCAGCCGCAGCCAACCCCAACGGACCGGCTCCGATCACCACGACGGGCAGTCTCGACACGCCTCGCCCCTCTCATCGAAATCCTTCGATGGATGATCCTGCTTGATGCATCGAAGAGTGTCAATGTGTGTGCCATGCTGGAGCGCATGGCGACCGCTACCGCTTCCGTGACCATCGCTGACGTCGCTGCGTGCTGTTCCCCTTTGACAAGCGGCGTGCTGGACGCGGCCGCCGCCGAACGCCTCGCGTCGGTGTTCAAGGCGCTCGCCGATCCGGCGCGGGTCAGACTGATATCCCTCATCGCGGCCGCGGACGGAGGTGAGGCATGCGTCTGCGACCTCACCGCGCCGCTCGGCCTGAGTCAGCCCACGGTGTCACACCATATGAAGTTGCTCGTCGACAGCGGCCTGGTGAGTCGCGACCAACGCGGTAAATGGGCCTACTATCGCGTCAACTCGGAAGCGTTGGACCGCATCGCCACAGCGGTCTCGACGCGCCCGCGCTGACGGCCAGACCAGTACTCCGTCTCGGCGCCGCGAAATTGGTGACCGGACCCCCTCCGTGCCGCGACTAATCTTCTAGCAAACGCTGCGTGTCGATCGGTGGGACGGAGACTGCTGTGGAAGTTGACCCTGACGTATTGCGTGCCTTCGCCGGGCAGGTGGATATCGCGTCGGGCCGGATTCACGAAGCGGACGTCGGCGGCAAAGTCGCCTCGGCCGCGGACGGCCTCGACGGATCGACCACGCAATGGGCGGTCGGGCTCGTCGGCGCGCACGTCCGACAGCTCGCCGACCAGATCGCAGCCAACGTCGCCGAGATGGGTACGGCGGTGCGCGGAGCGGGCAACACCTATGAGGTGACAGACCAGGGCCTGGCTGAGCGCTTCGTCGGGATCTTCTGATCCGTGTTGCCCTCACGCTCCCGGCTGGAACGCTGGAACCCCGATTCCCTGACCTCCGCCGGCCAAGCCGTCACCGACTCCGGCGGGGCGGTCGACGAGGCGGTGGCCGCGGTCAGCACCAACATCGCCACCATGCCGGACACCCGGGCATGGTCGGGTGACGCTCATTCGGCAGCCACGTCGATGTTCGAGCGGGCGGCGAAGCAGACGAGTGCGTTTTCGGCCTACACCGCCGCGGTCGGTCAAGCCCTGACCCTTGGCGCCGGCACCATCGGCGCGGCCCGAACCCCGCTGTTGGACAAGGCCTTTGATCTCGACATGGGCGGCGAGCTGCATGTCAGTGACCAGTGGGTGGTGCTGATCACCGGCGCTCAACTGACCGCCGAACAGACCGCGGCGCTGGAACGGCGGGCCCAGGCCGAGCAGGCCGCGGTCAACCGGCTGCTGCTGGCGGTCGGAGCCGCCGATGACGAGACGGCCGCCGCCGTGACCGGCGCCGCACAGCCGTTCGGATTCGAGGTGCTGAACCCGGCCGGTCTCGGCAGCCTGCTGCTACCGGGATCCCAGAACCCCGGTGATGAAGTCCCCAATCCGTCGACCAGCATGGGACTCCTTCAACAGGCGACGATCAGGGACGCGGACATGGCCCAGACGATTCGGGATACCAAGGTGGAGAAGCAGTTCAACCCTGACACCGGAGAAGAAGTGGCTACCACCACGACGCTCTTCATGCAGGACGGCAGCAGACACGTCAGGACTGTCAATGCCGAACCGCACTTTCGGACCGAGGACCGCTGACCACCGAAGTGCAATTCGACAAGGACGGCAACAAGATCTCGGAGGCGACCTCGGTCGTCTTCGAGGACTGGGCGCACCACGGCTTGGCCGGCTCGAAATCGACCACCACACAACTCGCCGACGGCACGGTCATCCATTTTCTGGAACGGCCCAACGGCCAGCGGGTCGGCACCATCACGACGCCGGACGGCCGCCAGGCCGACGTCCCGCTCGACCTCTACAACCACCCGGTTCTGACCGCCGTCGGCGCCGGCATCAGTGGCCTGGAAAACCAAGCCGGACGCGGTATTCCGATGCTCACCGACGAGGCCGCGGACAAGGTCCGGATCGGTGCGAAGTACGGGGGCCCGGCTCTGGGCATCGCCACTGCGTTGTGGGATATCGCAGTGGCGGACACCGACTTCGAGAAGTGCGTTGCGGCAGCCGAAGGCGCCACCTCGGTGGCAGCGGGCACGCTAGGGGGGCTGGGGACCTCGTGGGGCGGACCCGTGGTGGTCATTCCAGCAGTTGTGATCGCATCCGGCGGCGGCCAGGCATTGGGGAACTGGATCGGCAACACGTTCTGTCCGCGATGAAATCCCCCGCCCGGCTGATCGTCGCCATCATAGTCGCAGCCATCACGTCGATCTTTTTCGTCGGATGGTCCGGTACCTGGCTTGCCCGCGGCAGCTACCTCACCGCGATCATCATGCTCGCTGCCGGCATTTTTGGTTTCTCTTTGACTGTGCACGTGGGGTACGCGCTGTCGGGAGCGGCCCGACCGCGGACGGAATACGGTGCCACCGGCACGGTGATCCGGCCGGCGAAGTGGCTCGACCCCGTGAGCATCCTCGGGTTCACAAGCGGGGTTCTCGCAGCGGGTTTGTACCTGCTGTTCGCGCCTCTGGGCCTGGTTGATTACGTCCCGAGAGGCACTCTCCGGGTGGGAGTTCCAACGGCGTGCGTCTTCATCCTGACATTCGGGATTGCGGTCCTCTACCGGATGTTCCAGCACGGCGACAGCCACCTGCGCCTCCACCCCGGCGGATTCGAGATTTGGAACGGCCTCTGGAACGTCTTCAAGCGCGGAGAATGGGACGAGATCGAACAGATCCTGGACCGTCCGGCCCGTGGCGGGAGCATCGGCCGCGAGATGATCGTCTTGAAACTGCCCAAGAGCCGCAGCGCAATGCTGGTGACCGACGCGATCACCGGCAACAGTGACGCGCTCCGCGAGTGGGTCCGCTTCTACTGGCAGCACCCCGAACACCGGGGCGAGCTTGTCGACAACCGCGCGCTGCAACGTCTGCACGACGAGAGGTTTGTCGTCGAATAATGCTGCCAATCAGCGCATCTCATTGTGGGGGTGATCCGTGCGGGTCATAGCTTTCTTTGCTGTCCTTGTCGGACTCGGTGTGTTCACCGGCGTATGGGCGGTCATGTGGCTGCGCAACGGGAGCTACCTCACGGCGCTGATCGTCTTCCTGATGACCGTATGGGCGTTCGGGTTCGTGCTGTACTTTCTCTCCACATCGCTGGGCAAAGCGCGACCGCGAACAGAGTGCGGGGACGCTGGCACTCTGCTTCGACCCGGAAAACTCACCGACACGGCGCTGATCACTTCCGTCTCCGCGGTCTTCGTCGCCTCAGCGCTGTACCTCGTCTTCGCGCCGCTCGGTCTGGTCGACTACGTGCCGTCGGGAGTCATGCGGGTGTTGGTGCCGGCCGGCTGTGCATGCATGGTGCTGCTCGGTCTGCCGATGGTTTACCGGATGGTCCAGTACCGAAGTGGAGGGCATCTGCGTTTGCACCCCGACCGGTTCGAAGTCTGGAACGGACAATGGGGCTCATTCCGTTGTGGCACATGGAATGAAATCGAGGAGATCCTGGATCACCCACCAAAGGGGCAAAAGCCGTTCAACGACGTCGTCGTCCTCGCGCTCCGGGGCGGACGCAGTGCCATGCTCGTTGCCGACGCGATCACCGACAACAGTGACGCGCTCCGCGAGTGGGTCCGCTTCTACTGGCAGCACCCCGAACACCGTGACGAGCTGGTCGACGGCCGCGCCCTGCGCCGCCTCGACGAGCGCAGGTTCATCCCCGAATGATCAGCTGGTCGACGCAGGCACTGAGCAGCTCGGCGTCCAGCGGTTCGGCGCAGCCGGTGTCGTCGGCTTCGTACAGGTAGTCGCCGTCGTCACGGACCTGCACCCACTGCAGGAGCGGACGGTCAGGATCGGTACCCCAGTGCCGCGCCCCGTCATACCGCGACTGCACGGTCCCGGTCGCCACCACATTACGACCGTCGACGACGGACACCGCGGGTTCTTGCGAGGCGGCGGGGGTGATCGTGAGGCCGAGGTCGTCGTACCGGTCCAGCGTTTCCGGCGGCTCCGGCAGCCGATCCCCCATGCCGGCCACCGCGATCCGCGGATGGGTCCCGGCGCCGACGAGCGCCACCGCGTCGGTGACCACCCTCCCCAGGCTTTCCGGTGGTACCGCGAAGACGTCGACGACGTCCACTCCGTCGCGATCTCGACGCTGCATCGCGACGAACCCGTCCCCGTCGCTACGCAAGGCGTGCAGTCTGAGGTCAGGTGCGTCCTCGTCGAAGTGATGAACCCGGCATTCGACGCAGACATCGGCGCGCACAAGGGCTTCCACCCAGGGCCGGATTCCACGCAGATCCCCGTCGCTCAGCCGCTCCTCTGCCGGTCCCACGTCGCGGCGGGTCAGCCACACCGACCCGACGGGACGGGTGCGGCCCAACGGGTACGGCAGCAGGTCACGGCCGTAGAGTTCGCAGGCCGTCTCCAGATCGACCACCGCAACCGTGCCCACCAGTTCCGACCACACCGTCTCCGAAAGACCGCCCGTCATAGCTCCATTCTGCCGCCCGCGCATCACCATCAGTCACACGAATCCGCGCTTTTCAGAGGTCTTCTCGCACTTGTGCTGAGAAAAGCGGAAACGTGGGGCCACTGGGACACACGAGCCCACCAGAAAGGCGAGCCCCTACCCCGCGTTGACGTCCGACGGGTGCACCGCCAGCGGCGTGACGTGGATCTTCATGTACGGAAACAGCGGCAGTCCCGAAAGAATGTGATGCAGTTCGTCGTTGGAGTCGACGTCGAAGATGGAGTAATTCGCGTACTCCCCGACGATGCGCCAGATGTGCGGCCACTTGCCGTCCCGCTGCAATTGCTGCGAGTACAGCTTCTCGCGGTGCACCATCTCTGCCCGTACTTGCGGGTCCAGATCCGGCGGGATCGCGACGTCCATGCGCACGTGGAACTTCATCGGCGCGTCACGCTTTGACGGGGTCGAGCACGAAGCTGTAGGCCACTCGCTCCGAACCGTCTGCCTGGGACTGCGGGTCCAGGATCAGCTCGGACTTCACCGCCCCGGCGATGTCGTCGTCGTTGTGCGGATCGCCCGGGAAGTACAGCTGGGCGGTCAGCAGCTCGTGGCCGGGCGCGGAGACCTTGACGTGCAGGTGCGCCGGTCGCCACGCGTGCCAGCCTGCCGCGGCGATCAGCTTGCCGCAGGACCCGTCGGTCGGGATCTGATACGGCGCGGGCCGGATCGTGGTGATCTCGAACGTCCCGTCCGGTCCGGTGCTGAAGGTGCCGCGCAGGTTCCACTCGGGCAGGTTCGGCGCGAACTGTGAGTAGAAGCCGTCGGCGTCGGCGTGCCACAACTCGACCTTGCCCTGCAGCGGGGTTCCGTCGGTGGAGGTGATGACGCCCTCCCACACCAACGGGGTGCCCTGCTCGCCGTCGCGCATCGGGATGGTCCCGCGCGCACCGCATTCCGGTGAATCCGGAACGTAGTAGGGCCCCTCGATGGTGCCTTTGTTGCCTTCCCGGTGGTCGGTCGCCACGTCCTCGACGACGTGTTCGACCCACACGTCCAGGAACAGCGGCCACTCACCGTCCGCGCCGACGTTGATCAGCCAGGCTTTGAGCGCGTTGTACTCGTCGTAGCTGACGCGGTGCCGACGGATGGTGTCGTGTACCGCCGAAAGCACCTCGCGCGCCAGCAGATCCACCCTCTCCTTCGGGGTGTCCTTAACGGCGTCGAACGGTGACTTGTCGGCGCGGAAACGTTCGGTCGCCGACGCACCGGATGCGGCGGCGGAGGCGACGTCGGTCGGGCTCTCCATGGTGGTCATGACGATCTCTTTCTCCGAATTGTGCGTTGACAGGACCCGGGGGCTGCCCGGGGAAATCTCAGTTGTCCGTGCGGTAACGGGCGAGCTTGTCGGGGTCGATCTCGACACCCAGGCCGGGGCCGGGCGGTACGTGCAGCCTGCCCTCGCGGATGCGCAGCGGGGTGGCGAGCAGATCGTCGGACATGTCGAGGAAGTTCGACAGTTCCCCGGCCCGCCGCGCGGTCAGCTCGAACGCCGCGCCGAACGTCACCGCGCAGGCGGTGCCCAGCTGGCCGTCGATCTGGTTGCCCATCACGACCTCCAGTCCCAGCCCCTCTGCCAGATGGTGCACGCGCTGGGAGCCGGTGAATCCGGTGCGCGCGGTCTTGATGCTGATCGCGGTCGCCGAGCCGGCGAGCACCTCCCGGGTGACGTCGGCCGGGGTGGGCACGGATTCGTCGGCGATGAACGGGATGTCGGTGTGCCCGACGAGCCAGCGCCGGCCCAGCACGTCGTCGGCGGGGCACAGCTCCTCGGCGAAGAGCAGGTCGAGGTCGGCCATCTCCTTGAGCGCCCGCAGCGATTCGGCGGCGGTCCACCCGCGGTTGCCGTCGACGTAGAGGTCGACGGTGTCGCCGAAGCGTTCCCGCAGTGCCCGCACGACCGCGGTGTCCAGCGTGACGGGACGCCGGCCGACCTTGACCTTGAACGTGGAAATGCCGTACTCGTCCTGGATCCGTTCGGCTTCGGCCACCATCTTGTCGGGGGTGTCGAAGCCGAGCATGTGGCTGACCCGCATGTGGTCGGTGTAGCCGCCGAGCATCGCGCTGACCGGTAGGTCCAGGCTGCGTCCCAGCGCGTCCCAGATCGCCATGTCCACTGCGGCTTTCGCGGTCGGGTTGCCGACGGTGCGGCCCAGCCGCGCATGCACGACCTCGCGTTCGGTCAGGGTCAGCCCGACGATCTGCGGGGCGAAGATCTGCCGGATGACCGCGAGAATGCCGTCCTGGGTCTCGCCGTAGGTGAACGGCCGCGGCGGGGCTTCGGCAACCCCGACCACCCCTTCGTCGGTACGGACGCGCACCAGCACGTGTTCGGCGGTGCGGACTTCGCCGGACGCGAACCGCAGGGGTTTGACGTACGGAATGGCGAAGGGGATCGCCTCGACGGCAACGATTTTCACAGCAACTCCTGGACTTCGGGGTTAGCGAGGTCGGTCAGTCCCGCCGACAGCACCGCGACGACGGCGTCGACGACGGGCTGGTCGGCGCCGGCCCGCCAGGCCAGTGCCAGCT
>NZ_BCRS01000109.1 GCF_001552715.1 Mycolicibacterium vaccae NBRC 14118 = CIP 105934
CCGACAGCACCGCGGCGCGGACCGCTTCGCTGCGCGGGCGCCCGCGGCGACCCGCGGACCGGCGCTCCACCACGCGCTCAGCTTATTGCGTGCGCAACCGCGATCCCGCCATCGCGACGGCCAGGGTGAGCACCGCGGCCAGCGCGCCGAACCCGAACATCATCGGATAACTGAACGACCGCCCCGCGACCGCGAGCACTGCAGGCACCGCGAAACCCAGGTAGGTCAGGCTGTAGAACACGGCGGTCATGCCGGCAAGGTCGTCGGGGCCGGCGATCCGCTGGATCTGTTGCAGACCCGCCAGCAGGCCCATCCCGTATCCGGCGCCGAGCACCGCCGCGGCGAGCAGGGCCACCCAGATGGTCAGCACCGCCGCCGCCCACGCGGCCATCGCCATCCCGGCCGCGATCAGGCCCAGCGCGATCACCACACCGACCCGTCCGCCGGCGTCGAGGTTGCGGGCGAGGTTCTGCACCATGAACGCCACGCCGAGTGCGACGAGACCCATCAGCGCGGAGAACGCGATCGGCGCCGCGGCCACCGAATCCGCCATCAACCCGGGCAGCACTGCGTAGGCCGACGCACCTGCGCCGAAGACCCACGGTGCCAGCGGCACGATCACGAACAGGAACCGGCGGTGCGCCGCGCCGGGCACCGCGAGGTCGGTCCACCACGGACGTCCGGTGTCGTGCCGCGCGCGCGTCTCGGGGGCGGCGCGCAGTAGCACCGCAGCGCACAGCGCCAGGACGACGTTGACCGCGTAAGGCAGCACGGTGGGTGCAGGACCCCACTGGGCAAGGGCCCCGGCTACTCCCGCACCGAGACCGAATCCGGAGGTCAGGCTCATCGCCGCGCGGCGGGCCCCCGCATCTCCGACGTCCCACGGCGGGCTGGACAGCTCCTTGAGCCAGCTGCCGCCCACGGCCATGGCCAGACCGAGGGCCACGCCACTGAACACCCGGCCCAGGCCCAACAACAGTGCCGACTCGGCTCCGCACGCCAGGATCGAGGAGCCCACGGCCGCCAGGACCGGCGCGGGCAGCATCAACGGCCGGCGACCGAACCGGTCCGACAGAGGGCCGCCGATCAGCAGCGCGGGCACGATGCCGAGCACGTAGGCGAAGAGCAGCAGATCGACGGTCAGCGCGGAGAAGGTGTCGCCGGCCCGATACATCACCAGCAGCGGGGTGAACTCATTGCCGCCCCAGGCGATGGCGAACGTGGCTACCGCGACTGCCAGCCAGTGACGCGTCGCGCCGGTGCGCGGGGCGGGCTGCGCCGCGGAGTGCGCGACCGTCACATTACTGGACACTTTGTCCACTATATAGGCCGCGAGCAAGTGGGTATCCGCCGAAGCACGTGGCGAGCGCAACATTCTGCGCAGGTGAGTCGGTATCGATTGCGCCGGACGGAGCAAAAACTGTAACGTGTTCTAGTTAGAAGCCGAGGTTTGGAGGCCCGAGTGACTACCGATTCAGCTGCGGCAAGCGCAGGGATTCGCGAGATCGACACCGGCACGCTGCCCGACCGCTATGCGCGAGGGTGGCACTGCCTGGGCCCGGTGAAGAACTTCCTGGACGGGAAACCGCACGGGATCGAGATCTTCGGGACCATGTTGGTGGTGTTCGCCGACTCCCAGGGCGAGATCAAGATCCTCGACGGCTACTGCCGGCACATGGGCGGCAACCTCGCCCAGGGCACCGTCAAGGGCGACGAGATCGCCTGCCCCTTCCACGACTGGCGCTGGGGCGGCGACGGCAAGTGCAAGCTCGTCCCCTACGCCAAACGCACCCCCCGCCTGGCCCGCACCCGCGCCTGGCACACCGATGTGCGCGGCGGCCTGCTGTTCGTGTGGCACGACCACGAGGGGAACCCGCCGCAGCCCGAGGTCCGTATCCCGGAGATCCCGCAGTGGTCCAGCGGCGAGTGGACCGACTGGAAGTGGAACACGATGCTGATCGAGGGCAGCAACTGCCGCGAGATCATCGACAACGTCACCGACATGGCGCACTTCTTCTACATCCACTTCGGGT
This sequence comes from Mycolicibacterium vaccae NBRC 14118 = CIP 105934, assembly GCF_001552715.1. Taxonomy (GTDB): domain Bacteria; phylum Actinomycetota; class Actinomycetes; order Mycobacteriales; family Mycobacteriaceae; genus Mycobacterium; species Mycobacterium vaccae. The sequence goes on from NZ_BCRS01000109.1 coordinate 2,034, forward strand.
TGCCGACCTACTTCAAGAACGTCTTCGAAGGTCACATCGCCAGCCAGTACCTGCACAACGTCGGGCGCCCCGACGTCAACGACATGGGCACCGCCTACGGAGACGCATCGCTGGACTCCGAGGCCAGCTACTTCGGCCCGTCGTTCATGATCAATTGGCTGCACAACACCTACGGCGACTTCAAGGCCGAGTCGATCCTGATCAACTGCCACTACCCGGTCACCCAGGATTCGTTCGTGCTGCAGTGGGGCGTCATCGTCGAGAAGCCCCAGGGCCTGGACGACAAGACCACCGAGAAGCTGGCCGACGCGTTCACCGACGGGGTCAGCAAGGGCTTCCTGCAGGACGTGGAGATCTGGAAGCACAAGACGCGCATCGACAATCCGCTGCTGGTCGAGGAAGACGGCGCGGTGTACCAGATGCGACGCTGGTACCAGCAGTTCTACGTCGACGCCGCCGACGTCACTCCCGAGATGACCGACCGGTTCGAGATGGAGGTCGACACGACGATCGCCAACGAGAAGTGGCACGTCGAGGTCGAACAGAACCTGAAGGCCAGGGAAGCCGAAAAGGCAGAACAGCCGGCGACATGAGTCAGCCACCGGATGTGGACCGCCTCGCCAAGTCGATGCTGCTGCTGCACGGGCACGACGACGAGGAGCACGAGCACGGTCACACTCCGGGGCACACCGATGACAAGCCCGGATCATGGCGCAAGGCACCGGATTTCGCGTCCGATCCGGATCGCGCGGCAGCCGTGCGGGCAGCCACCCAGGCCGACCGCGAGCGCTACCTCACGTCGGGGCTGGCCGAGGTCGACTGCCGGTTCTGCCATGTGGCGGTCAAGGTGAAGAAGCTCGGCCCGACCCACACCTCGGTGCAGTGGAGCCGCGAGTCGACTCAGCGGTGCGCGCACTTCGCCGAGATCCGGGCAGCCGGCGGCGATCCCGCGCGCTCGCCGTCCTGTCCTCGGCTGGCCGACAGCATCAGGCACGCTGTCGCCGAAGGTTGCCTGGAGGAGTACTCCAGCGCTCCGTCGCCCGGTGACGGGTAGGTCGTTCGTTCGCGCCGAGCGCGCCGCTTCAGGGACGGATCCGCTCCAACGCGGCCGTGCGCTCGGTGACCCAGGAGCGCAGTGACTCGGCCTCGGCCCGCAGGCCCTGCTCGCTGAGGCCGGCGCTGAGCGGCACGGTCGCCACCAGTTCGTCGAGGAGTTCCACCGCGCGCCCGTCGGCGTACATCTGCTGGTAGAGGTCCCAGTACGCCCTTTCGTAAAGGTCGGTGAACGCGCGCGACTCCAGGAACCGTTCCTTCAGGAGGTTGCCCTTGAGCCATGGCGGCACGTCGCCGGGCGCGGCACCGGGAGGCGGCTCGGGCGGTGGTGGAAAGCCGGACGGGAACACCATCTCGACCGGGTCGTGCGGCCCCGTCGTGGGGTCGCCCATCAGCATGGCCAGGTTCAGATCCCAGGACACCACCGACAGCTTTCGAGTGTCGAGGTCGTACCACAGGTAGTAGTTCTGGCCCGGGCCCGACATGTCGTCGGCATTCACCAACAGGTTCTGCGTCGCGACGTAGCGCGCCAGGGATTCCACGTCCACCCAATGCGGCAGCGACGCGTCGAACTCGGCCGCATCGGCGGTGTCGAGCCATTTCAGGAAGTCGATGAGGGGCTGCAGGTTGCCGGAGCCCACGGCGTTGATCTGTTTGAACTCGCCCGCATAGATCGACTGGTCGGCGCCCCGGTACTCGAGCTGGGACCCGGCCCTGGCCTTGTACAGATAGCCGGCCGACTCGTACAAGGTGTTGGCGTAGGTGTCATCGGGATGCTCCAGGACCAGCTTCGTCGTGGCGTCGCCGTTGATCGAATACCTCACGTGGGCGTAGCGCTGGGTGGGTTGGCCTGTGCTGGCGGTCAACGACAGTGCCATCGCCTCGTTGAGCATCGACGTCCCAGGCCGCACCGTCAGCTCGGTCATCCCCTGGTAGCCGCGCCCGTCGACATTCTCGTCGAAGCTGATCAACAGCGGCAGCGAGGTCGGGACATCGGCGGACACGCTGCCCATCGGACCGAAGGGAGGGGGCATCGAGAAACCCTCCAGCCCGGGCGGAGGCGGCCGCAGTCCCATCAGCGTCGAGTTGCCCTTCAGCCGGACCGCGACGTCGTCGATCACAGTGCCGTCGATGGTCAGGTCTGCGCTGACCCACTTCTTGTCGCCGTCGGCGGTGAACTGGGTCAGCATGTGGTGAAGTTCGGCGTCGGCGATCTCGATCGACAGGGTGTGCTCGACCGTGGGGTCGAAAAGGTCGACGGCGCCGGGGATGTCGTGGGTGATCTGCGCGGCGATGACGGACACGTCGCCGGTGACGTAGGGCCGCAGTCGGACCTGACCGAACACCAGCGACACCACCGCGGCGAGGACGATCAGGATGGTCACCGGCTTCCAGTGCTGGCGCACTGATCTCGGAACCCGGCGGACGAGCCGCCGTGCGGGAGTGGGGCGCACCGCAGCGGTGGCGTCCTCAGATGTCGGTCTGGTCATAGCCGGTCAGCACCGTCACCCGTTGCCCGCTGTTCACCTCGCTCAGCGCGGCGATCAGGTCGTTGCCGGTCCTGCCCTTCTTCAGCCGGGCCGTGTAGTACAGCTCGTGGAGGGCACCGGAACGAACCGATTCCGTTGACACCAACTCGAATTCGGAGCAGTACTCGATCAGCACGTCCTCGACGCGCGCCGCGTACTCGCGCTCGGGCGGCACCTGCACCTTCACCACCTGGCGCTTGACGTCGAGCTTGAACAGATTGAACTTGCTCATGATCACCAGCACCAGGCAGATGGCGACGGTGGCGGCCACCGCCAGGACATAGAACCGGGTACCGCATGTCATCCCGACCGCCATCACCAGGAAGACGAACCCGATATCCCGGGTTTCCTTGATGGCGTTGCGGAATCGGATCACCGACAGCGCACCGACAAGGGCGAAGGCTCGGGCGATGTTCGAGCCGACAACCAGCATGATGACGGAAATGATCATGCAGACCATCACCAGCGTCTGCACGAACGACTGGCTGTAGGACACGTTCTTGTGGGTGTACCGGTATACCCATCCGATGACGAGGGCCAGCACGAAGGACAACGACAACGATGCGACGACATCGAAGACGGTGAAGGTGCCGCTGAGATCCTGCAGATTGATGTTCACTGATGGCTTTCTGATTCGATCGCTTATCGGGTAACGGTTTTCGCGTCATCGGCCGGGGTGTCGGACTCCAGCAGATCGGCGGGTACGGGGTCTCCGGCCTCCGGTGGCACCAGCTCGGGAGCGCCGGACAGCGACCGGGGCGCGAGGTCGAAGGCCTGCACCGACTGGCAGTACTTCGATATCCGTACGACCGACATGTCGACGCGGGCCAACAGGTCGGTGATCCAGTACGGCACCCGCTCGTTGGCCTTGACCTCCACGATCGCCAGCTTCGGCGGGATGGTGAAGCGGTTGCGGGCATCCGAGGCGAAGTGGAAGTCTCTGTCGCGGCCGTGCACCTTGTGGTCGATGGTCACCCGCAGTCCCATGTCGGCGTCCCGACCGACGAATGCCTCGCGCAGGTAGCCGGTGGTCACGACGGGCCGTAGGTCCAGGTTGCCGACCAATGTCGACACCTCGTCGACGAACGGACGCTGTGTGGGGTCGCAGTCGATCTCCTCGCGGCCGTTCAGCCAGCGCAGCGCGGTGGCGTAAGGCAGCTGGATGCGACGTTTCTGCGTCACCCGGTTCACCCGTTGCTTGATCTCGACCTGCACCGGGCTGTCGGCCGTGCAGGCTGACGGCGCGCCGTAGAGCCGCATTCGCAGTTTGCGGCGGAACCGCAGGCCTTCGATCTTCTCCCAGTAGAACCGCAGATCCGGGGTGTCGTAGTACAGCGATGTCACCGGGTACCCGCCGCGCGGCGAGTACGGATCGCTGTTCATGCGGGCCGCGAGCTCGGTTCGCAGTGCGGGCACCATCAGTTCGTCGACGAAATACTTGATCTCGTACCGGTTGAAGGCGTGCAGCTTGCTCGCGGTCTGTTGATAGCCGGTCGGCCGTGTCGGGACGTCGTCGTAAACGCGCGACGACTGGTCCGCGCGGGCGCGCCGCAACCCGAACAGATTCATGTCTCCTGCGCTTCTGGTCAGCTGGGGGCCACTTCGAGATGAGCGAGAAGTGAACAGCTAGTGAAGCTAACAGTACGAAGCTATGAGCGAGCTATGCGCGAGCTATGCGCGCCGTCCACGCATTCCCCGAGTACCCCGATGACCTGCGGGTTCCATCGGCGATGATGTCGGTCACACACACTGCCCGGCAGGGTCAGAGCCCCTCGAAGCGCGCCTTGACCTGCTCCGCGGTGAGTCCATAGTCCGCCAGCGAGTAGGTGTGCTTCGGCGCGCGGGGACCCTTCTTGCTCTCCTGGTCGGTCTGAACCATCGCCGCCCGCGCCGCGTCGGTGAAGTCGATGCCGAAGGCGCGGTAGATGTCCTCGACCACGCCGATCGGATCCTTGATCAGCGCGAAATAGTCCAGATCGTAGAACTGTGCCGGATCGTGCCTGGCGCGTTCGGCATTGAACAACTCCAGCCCCCTCGACCAGGTCTCCATCGAGTCCGCGCCGATGACATCACCGGCGAACGTGTTCGACCAGCCCTCTGTGGTGTGCTGGGCCAGTGAGCACATCGACGCCATGATCGTCTCGGCGGGCCGATGACACTGCACGATCAGCGCGTCCGGGTACGTCTCGAACAGCGCGTCGAGGGCGAACAGGTGACTGGGATTCTTCAGCACCCAGCGCTTCTCGCGGTCGTTGAGCCCGATCAGCTGCAGGTTACGGCGGTGCCGCCGGTAGGGCTTCGTCCAGTCCTGGCGGGCCAGCCACTGCGAGTACGTCGGTACGTGGGCCAGCGTTTCGTAGGACACCGAATGCAGGGACTGGCGCAGCAGCTGCCAGCACTCCTCCACCTCGTCGGCGGTCATGAAATGCAGCCCGGTGTAGTCCGGGTTCTCCTCGTGCGCTTTGGTGAACTGCGCGTCGAGTTGCTGGAAAACCGGGTTCTGCGACCAGGTTTCACGCGGGGGGCGCGGCTGAGGGAACTCGGCCAGCCACAGTTCCAGCCCTTGGTGCCGCGGATCGGCGGCCAGCAGGCGGTGCACCGCCGTCGTCCCGGTACGCGGCAAGCCGGTGACGAAGATCGGCCGCTCGATCGCCACGTCGGCGTGCTCGGGGTATTGCTTGAACGCCGCCTCGGACACCAGACGGGCGACCAACGCGTTCCTGAGGAAGAAACGCTGCATCTTGCTGCCGAGCTCGGTGAGGTCGGCGTCGCGCTTGTACGACTCCAACAGAACGCCGAGCGCCTCGCGGTAGTTGTCGTCGTCGGACCCGAAATCATCGAGGCCACAGGCTTTCACCGCGGAGGCGTGCAGATCCTCGACAGTGCCGACGTTCGTTCGCGCCGTCCGTTCGCTCATCAGGCCTTGAACTCCCCGCAGTTGACGTCGAGCGCCTGCCCGGTGATGCCGCTGGACAGGTCGCTGGCCATGAACAGGATCGCCGAGGCCACCTCGTCCTCGGTGGGCAGCCGCTTCAGGTCCGACGACGCTGCGGTGGCCTTGTAGATCTCCTCGACGGTGGTGCCGTACTTACCGGCCTGGTGGGTGAAATAGGACTCCAGCGTTCCACCCCAGATGTAGCCGGGCAGCACGGAGTTCACCCGGATGCCCTGGTCGCCCAGCTCGGTCGCCAGTGTCTGCGACATCGCCAGCAGCGCCGACTTCGCCATCTTGTAGGCGCCGTACTTGGCCTGCGAGTGGCGTACGACCATCGAGTTCACGTTCACCACCGCGCCGTTGGCCTCTGCGAGCGCCGGCGTGAACGCCTGGACCATGCGCAGGGCGCCGAACACCGTCAGCTCGATCGCGTCCCGCATGTGCTCAAAGGTGGTGTTCGCGAACGGTTTCATCGAGGGCACCCGGAAGGCGTTGTTGATCAACACATCGACCTTCCCGTAGGCCTTCAGTGACTCCTCGACGAGGTTGTCCACCTGCGCCTCATCGGTGATGTCGGTGCCCACCGAGACAGCGCGCCGGCCCAGATCGGTGATCTGCTTGGCGACGTCCTCCAGTCGTTCGACCGTGCGCGCGGCCAGCACCAGATCCGCACCGGCCTCCGCGCACCGCCGTGCCAGCGTCGTGCCCAGCGCCGGTCCGACGCCGCTGATCACGACGACCTTGTTCTCCAGCAGGGGAAGTGCCATGGGTCAGCCCACCATTCTTTCGCCGATCTGCTTCTGGCGCAGCGCGATCCGCGCGCGCCAGTCCTCGTCCGAGATCTTGTTCGAGTCGTAGTACGGCAGCGCCGAAGGCACATCGTCGACGTGCACCAGCTCGACCGCCGGCCCGTTGGCCGCCGTCATCTCGCGCGACACCCGTTGCCAGCGGAACTGCAGAAAGCCCTTGCGATGCCCCAGCGTCTCGACCCAGTTCGTCACACCCGGATTGCGGTCGGAGACCACGAAGCGGATCTTGCCGTCCGGATCCGCCTGAGCCTGAGTGCCGTTCAGCGAAGTCTGATGGTTGATGTAGTCGAGCGAGATGTACCACAGGCTGCCCAGCTGGAACCCCAGGTACGGCGCGTCGGTGACCGGCAGTGTGATCACCAGCGCCTGGTCCTCGCGCAGGTCGAACTGGCCGGCCGACGAATACTGGGTCGCGAGCCCCCCGGGTGTGAGCCTCGGCGCCACCATAGTGTTGGGCGGACTGTCGTTGTAGAACCACTGCGGGAACTGCAGCCACGTCTTCACCCTTTGCACGAGCTGCTTGCCCGCGACCGCGTACCGCTTCTCGATGAGCTCACGGGTCAACGGCGCCGGGGCCGTGCCCGCCGTGTCGGTGCGAGCGATCGCGAACGTGCCGCGCTGGGCCGACCAGTCGTTGTATACCTCGCGGATGACCAACTGGGAGGGCACCGCGGGGGTGAACCTCCATTCGAATGTCCCGTCGGCAGCGATGTCGAGCTTGCGATCGTCGAAAGCCGTGTCACTGTCGGGCACAACTTCGTCGGTGTACTCGCCGCCGAGGAGTTGGAAGCTCACGTCGGTGGTGGTACCGCGCCGGCCGGTGACGACGTACTCGAAGCCGGGCTGCACGCGGGTACCGAAGTACATGGTGTCGGGGTTGTCGAGGCCCATCTTGGTGAACGGTCCGGTGCCGCTGTGCAGGAACGGATGGTCGCGGTCGTAGTCGAACGCCACATGCGTGCAGGCGGCGATACAGCCGGCGAGGTATTGCAGACCCTCGAGCAGATCGGCCTCGGATTCGATGAACGGGGCGGCCGCGACAAGCGTCTCCGCTTCGGCAATCGCATCGGCGAGAGGCTGGGTGAACACAGTGTGAAACTAGAACCCGTTGCACCGCGAGTCAATATACGACCGGGTTGTTCCAAATATGTACCCGTAGGTAGTCTCGCGGTATGTCGACCCCGGGCCGCGCCTCGCCGCCGACGGACCGCGTGGTGCGCGTCCTGGATTTCCTGGCCGGCCATCCCCGGGAACGCTTCGGCGTCTCCGATCTCGCACGCCGGGTCGGCCTGACCAAGCCGACGTGCCTGGGCATCGTCACCTCGCTACGGGACGCCGGATACCTGGTCCGGGACCCGGCCGACAAGACCTACCGGCTTGGGCCGGCACTGATCACCCTGGGCCACCGGGCCCAGGAGTCGCTGCGCGTCAGCCCCGCCGCCCGGGAGCAGTTGCGCCTGCTGTCGTCTCGGTTCGGCGCGCCGGCCGCGCTGGCGGCGGTGGTCGACGACCGCATCACGCTGCTGGACCTGGTCGCGCCCGCCGGTACCCGGCCGGGCGTCGAGGTCGGCCAGAGCTATCCGTTCGCGCCGCCGGTCGGCTTGATGTTCGTGCTGTGGGACGAGGAGGCCGAGCGGCAGTGGCTCGCGAAGCGGCCCACCATCCCGCTGCGGACCGACACCGACCGGCTGGCCAAGGTGGTCGCCGCGTGCCGCGCCGACGGATACCTCGTGGAGCGGCAAACCCCGGGCGGGAGGCGGCTGTACGCGTTGATGGCCGGCATGCCCGACGAGTTGCCCGACGAGCTGCGCGCGCTGCTCGGTGAGCTCGTCTCCGACATCGGCGAGCGGGTGTATCTGCGCGACGAGAGCACCCGGCGGGGCCGCGCTGCCCGTTTCGATATCAGCGTGATCTCCGCACCGGTGTACGACCATCATGGCCGCCAGGTGATGGTCGCCTCGCTGCACGTCGGGAAAGCGTTGACCGACAACGAGATCGTCGACCGCGCCCGCGCCGTGGTGGCGACTGCCGACGCGGTCACCGCCCAGCTGGGCGGCCACACCCCCACCGCCTGAGTCAGGTCGTCTCCGGGCCTCCGCGTGCCAACTAGCTGGTCGCTGCCAGCGCGAACGGCAGCACCTCGGCCGCGCCGGCGGCGCGCACCGCCCTGGCGGCCATTGTCATGGTCCACCCCGTGTCGGTCAGGTCGTCGACCAGGAGCACGCGCGCCCCGGCCACCCCGCCCGGCGGGACCCAGGCGCCGTGCAACGCCGCCACCCGGTACGCCGAGTTCGCGGCGGAGGTGGGCCGGTGATCGTGCGAATACTCCAGCACGCCAAGGTTTTCCAGTCGACCCACCTCGGCCAGGCGCGCCGCCAGGGAGGAGATCAGCTTCGGTCGGGTCGCCGAATCCAGCGCGAGCACCGCTGTCGGGCGCTGCTGCCACTCCCAGGCCTTCAGCACCGCGACGGCCGCGCCCAGCACGTCGTCGGACACCTCGGCGTCAGGGTCTGCCAACAGCTTGCGCAACCGCGCGCCCCACCCGAGGTCGGTCAGCCGCCCGATCGCACGGCCCGGCGAAGGCCCGTCGCTGATGCGGCCCGACATCTCCAGGCCGAGCTTGGCCAGACCGGTCGGCCACTGCTTGCGCGGGGCGATCTCGACCCCCGGTCGCATGAGGCGCAGCCGGGTCGTCTCGGCTTGCTCCGCGTCGACGTCGGCGATGTACCGCGGCCCCGCGCAGTTGTCGCACCGACCGCACGGTTGCGGACCGAGTTCGGGGTCGTCGAGTTGGCTACGCAGGAACGACATGCGGCAACCGTCGGTGCTCTGGTAGTCGAGCATCGCCTGCTGCTCGCGTTTACGGGCCTCGTCGAGGCGGCGGTAGCGGGCCTCGTCGTACTCCCACGGCTGCCCGGTGCTGATCCACCCGCCCTTGACCCGCCGCACCGCGCCGTCGACGTCGAGCACCTTCAGCACCATCTCCAGGCGGGACCGGTTGAGGTCGACCAGCGGCTCGAGTGCCGCCGTGGACTGCGCGCGGTCCGGCTCGAGGGCGTCGATCACTTTGCGCACCAAGGCTTCCGGCGGGAAGGCCACCGATGCGAAATACCGCCACACGTCGGCGTCCTCGCGGCCGGGCAGCAGTATCACCTCCGCGCTGGCGGTGGACCGCCCGGCGCGGCCGACCTGTTGGTAATAGGCGATCGGCGAGGACGGCGCCCCGAGGTGGACGACGAAGCCGAGGTCGGGCTTGTCGAAGCCCATCCCCAGCGCCGACGTCGCGATCAGCGCCTTGACCCGGTTGGCCAGTAGGTCGGCCTCGAGTTGTTCACGTTCGGCGGCCTCGGTTCCTCCCGTGTAGGCGGCCACGGCGTGGCCCTGCTCGCGCAGCAGCGCGGCGACGTCGTTGGCCTGCGCGACGGTCAGGGTGTACACGATTCCGGACCCGGGCAGGGCATTCAGGTGGGCGGCCAGCCAGGCCGCGCGTTGCGCCGGGCCGCCGGCGTGCACCACCGACAGCCGCAGTGACTCCCGGTCCAGGCCGCCGCGCAGCACCAGGGTGTCGGTACCGCCGACACCCAGTTGAGCCGCCACATCGGCGACCACCCGATCGTTGGCGGTCGCAGTGGTGGCCAGCACCGGGATGCCGGCGCCGAGCTCGCCGATCAGGGTGCGGATGCGTCGGTAGTCGGGCCGGAAGTCGTGGCCCCAGTCCGAGACGCAGTGCGCTTCGTCGACCACCACCAGGCCGGCGTCGGCGGCCAGGGCCGGCAGCACCGCGTCGCGGAAGTCGGGGTTGTTCAGCCGTTCGGGGCTGACCAGCAGGACGTCGAGCTCACCCGCGTTGACCCGCTGGTGCACCTCGTCCCATTCGGTGACATTGCTGGAGTTGATCGTCGCCGCCCGCACCCCGGCTCGGGCGGCCGCATCGACCTGGTTGCGCATGAGCGCCAGCAGGGGCGAGACGATCACCGTGGGCCCGCGGCCCGCGGCACGCAGCAGTTTCGCGGCGATGAAGTAGACCGCCGACTTTCCCCATCCGGTCCGCTGCACGACCAGTGCCCGGCGACGATGCACGACCAGCGCCTCGATGGCCGTCCACTGGTCATCGCGTAGCTGGGCGTGCGGGCCTGCCAGTTGTTCGAGCAGTGCCTGGGCCTGCGGTCTCGTCGCCATCAGACCATCGTGCCGGGCGTCTCCGACACACGGAAACGGGCCCGGGGCTCCTGGCCCCAGGCCCGTAACCTGTCAGAGGTCAGCTCGCCGGAGCGGCCGGCTTCTCTGGCTGCTGTTCCGGTTGCTGCGGGGCCGCCGGAGCCTCGACGATCTGGGGGACCTCCACCGGCATCTCGGCGGCACCCGGGGTGCTGTTCCACACCGCCTGCGCCACCGGGGTCGGCGTCAGCTGCAGGTTGCACTGCGTCTGCAGCGCGCTCACGGGCGCGAAGATGCTCCTGAGTTCCTGCTCCACCTGCGGGTTCTGCTGGAAGAACGCCTGGTAGGCGGGCATGGCATCGTCATTCGGCTGCGCCGAGATGGTCGACAGCGCCTCGTTGGCCTGCGGGTTCGCCGTCAGGTAGGCACCCTCGGACGCCGCCGCGGTGCTCACGGTTCCGGCCACGCTGGCCGCGGAGCAGTCGGGCGAGGGTGCGGGCGCGGGAGCCGGTTGAGCGTTGGCCACCGGGGCGACGATCGCCGCCGACCCGAAAGCCAGCATTCCTCCGGCGAACATGCCGAACAGGCCGCGCCGCACGGTCGTAGCGGACGTGTTCATGAAAATCACTCCTTCGATCTGCGATCAGTCGGTCGCTCGGTTGGCTTCTACCCGTCAGCGGCGACGCCAAACCCCCGCACGGCCGGCCCCGGGGCGCTCCACGCCATCGTCGTCGCAGGTCGTCGTGCCTGTCGAAGAATTTCGAAACTGATGGCTGTCGCACTGTTTCCAACGCCGTGACGATCTCGGACACGTCCACTCACCGGAACTGCATGGGCGCGGACCCGACTTCTCCAGCCGCGTGGAGAGTCCTGGCCTTTTCAATGAAAACCTCACGTGCTCAGCATCGTTAGCGGAGTTTGTGGTGGCGCGAGGTCACCCCCATGTGGCGGCAGAAACTGTCGAGGACGTTGATCTGTCCGTCGCCGCCGCGGAACACGACCAGCTTCTGGCCGAAGGCCTGGATGTGGGCACCCCGGCGGCTTCGATGTGCCGGATGCTGTCTTCTTTTCGCTGAACAGTCACCCCGTTCTTCTAACACCCGCCAGCACGCGCAGTCGGGGCCTGTTCCACTGGCATAGACAGCTTATTCACTTGGGCGGCAACATATTTGAAATTTCCAGCAGTCACTACCGGTCGTCGTCGCCGCTCGCCCGCTTCTCGATCTCGTACCAGTACTCGGTGGTGGGCCAGGTGATCATCCTGTCCCCGGATCCGGCGGCGCTTGCGCTCATCGACTCGGCCTCGTCGCGTTCCTCGAGCATCTGGCGCGCGAGTTCGCGTTCGCTATCGACGACGACCAGCCCGGCATCCTCGGCGAGTGCGGGCAGCACCTCGTCGCGAAAGTCGGGGTTGTTCAACCGTTCCGGGCTACCAGCAGCACATCGAGTTCGCCGCGGCGGACCCGCTCGTGAATCTCGGACCAGTCCGCGACATTGCTGGAGTTGATGGTCGCGGCGTGCACGCCCGCACGGTCCGCCGCGGCCACCTGGTTGCGCATCAGAGCCAGCAACGGCGACACGATGACCGTCGGGCCACGACCCGCCGCGCGAAGCGGTTTCGCCGAGATGAACTAGACCGCGGACTTGCCCCAGCCGGTGCGCTGGACGACGAGCGCCCGGCGCCTGTGGACGACCAGCGCTTCAATCGCGGTCCACTGTCATCACGCAGGACGGCATTCGGGCCGGCCAATTGCACGAGTATCGCCTGCGCGTCGGCTCTGGTCGCCGTGGCCGGCTGAACCGCCGGGGAATCATCCGTGAAGCCAGCGTGCCCGCTGGGTATGACGCCGGTGCGCGTCAGTGCACAACGAGCCAGATCGCGACGAAGTGGCACCCCGCCGCGGCGACGGTGAATGCGTGGAAGAACTCGTGGTGACCGAAGGTCGCGGGCCACGGATTGGGCCATCGCACGCCGTACAGAATCGCACCCACGTTGTAGAGCACACCGCCGGCGATCAGCAGAGCGACCACTGTTGCGCCGGCAACATCGAGCAGCGGCTCGGCGAACCAGATCGCCACGTACCCGAGCATCAGATACAGCGGGATACCCACCCACCGGGGAGCCGAGGGCCAGCACATCTTCAAGGCCACCCCGGCGAGCGCCCCCGTCCAGACCAGCGTCAGCACGTCAGCGCCGATCCCGGGCGGAAGGGCAAGCAGCGCCAGCGGCGTATAGCTCGCCGCGATGAACAGGAAGATCGCCGAGTGGTCGAGACGCATCATCCATTTCTCGGCCAGCGGTGACCCCCACTGAACCCGGTGATATGTGGCACTGACGGCGAACATGCTGATCACGCCGGCCACGTACACCGAAGCGGCCCAGCCGGCGAACTCTGAGGACGCCCGCCACGCGCTCTGCACCAACGCCAGGCCCGCGACGACAGCCACACCGGCCGCAACCAGATGTATCCATCCGCGGGCCCGGGGCCGGACGATGACTTCGATGACCGGATCTAGGTGAGCAGAACCGGCCGGTGCATCGCCGTTGATCAGGGTGTCTCCGATGTATTAGCGAGCCGCGGGTCGGGAATCACGAAACCGGAGCGTGTCGCACCGGCGCAAGCGAATGGTAGCGCCCGACGACGGGCCTGCGCGATCAGACGCGCGCCGCCTCGGCCTCCTGCTCGCGCTTGATCTCCAACGCGATGTCGATGAGCTGGTCCTCCTGACCGCCGATCAGCTTGCGCTGACCCGCACGGTGCAGCAGCTTGTGCGCCGGCACGCCGTAGCGCTCCGACTGGCGGATCGCGTGCTTGAGGAAGCTGGAGTACACCCCCGAGTAGCCCATGATCAGCGCGTTACGGTCCAGCAGGCACTCCGCCGGCATCGCCGGGGCGACGACCTCCTCGGCCGCGTCGGCGATGTCGAAGAAGTCGATGCCCGTCTTGACGCCGATCTTGTCGAACACGCCGATGAGCGCCTCGACCGGCGCGTTACCCGCGCCCGCGCCGAACCGGCGGCAGGAGCCGTCGATCTGCTTGGCACCGGCACGTACGGCTTCGATCGAGTTGGCGACACCCAGGCCGAGGTTCTCGTGGCCATGGAAACCCACCTGCGCATCGTCGCCCAGTTCGGCGACCAGCGCGGCAACCCGATCGGCGACACCTTCGAGCACCAGCGCACCGGCGGAATCGACGACGTAGACGCACTGGCAGCCCGCGTCGGCCATGATGCGGGCCTGCTTGGCGAGCTTCTCCGGAGAGATCGTGTGGCTCATCATCAGGAACCCGACGGTCTCCAGGCCCAGCTCGCGGGCGAGCCCGAAGTGCTGGATCGACACGTCGGCCTCGGTGCAGTGGGTCGCGATGCGGCATATCGATCCACCGTTGTTCTGGGCCTCCTTGATGTCCTCCTTGGTGCCCACGCCGGGCAGCATCAGGAAGGCGATCTTGGATTCCTTGGCCGTTTCGGCGGCCAGCTTGATCAGCTCCTGCTCGGGGGTCTTGGAGAACCCGTAGTTGAAGCTCGACCCGCCGAGCCCGTCACCGTGGGTGACCTCGATGACGGGCACGCCCGCCGCGTCGAGCGCCGCGACGATCGACCCGACCTCGTCCTTGGTGAACTGGTGGCGTTTGTGATGCGAGCCGTCGCGCAGCGACGTGTCGGTCATCCGGACGTCCCAGATCGGATTGAAGTAAATGCTGTCCGTATCACTCATGCTTGCGCACCTCCCGAGACCGAAGCCCGTTCCTTGGCGATCTCCTCGCCCACCTTGGTGGCCGCGGCGGTCATGATGTCCAGGTTTCCAGCGTAGGGCGGCAGATAGTCTCCCGCACCCTCCACTTCGACGAAGATCGTGACGACGTGGTTGCCGCCGTTGACCACGGACGGCTCGTCGAACTGCGGCTCGTTGAGCAACCGGTAGCCCGGCACGTAGGTCTGCACCTCGGCGACGACGTCCTTGATGGACTGGGTGATCGCCGCATGGTCGGCATCCTCGGGGATCGCGCAGAAGATGGTGTCGCGCATGATCATCGGGGGCTCGGCGGGATTGAGGATGATGATCGCCTTGCCGCGCTTCGCGCCGCCGATGTTCTGCACGCCGGCGCTGGTGGTCTTGGTGAACTCGTCGATGTTGGCCCGGGTGCCCGGGCCGGCCGACGCCGACGACACCGACGCGACGATCTCGGCGTAGGGCACATCCACCACGCGTGATACTGCGTGCACCATCGGGATGGTCGCCTGCCCACCGCAGGTCACCATGTTGACGTTGGGGGCGTCGAGATGATCGCGCAGGTTCGCCGGCGGGATCACCCCGGGCCCGATCGCGGCGGGGGTCAGGTCGATGGCGCGGATACCGGCCTCGGCGTACCGGGGCGCTGCGTCGCGGTGCACGTAGGCACTGGTCGCCTCGAACACCATGTCGGGCTTCTCCGGCTGCGCCAGCAGCCAGTCGACACCTTCATGTGAGGTCTCCAGACCCAGCTTGCGAGCGCGGGCCAGACCCTCGCTCTCGGGGTCGATGCCGATCATCCAGCGGGGCTCCAGCCACTCCGACCGCAGCAGCTTGTAGAGCAGGTCGGTGCTGATGTTGCCGGACCCGACGATCGCGACGGAGGCTTTTTTGTCCGTAGACATTGCTAGTCCTTCGGGTTATTCGAAACTGAGCTGTACTGAACCTAATCCGCTGAAGTCGGCCACAAAATGGCTTCCCGGCGGTGCATCTATCGCACGTGTGCACGACCCGGGCAGCACAATGTCGCCGGCCTTGAGCCGGACACCGAAACTCTCGACCTTGCGGGCCAGCCACGCGACCGCGGTGACCGGGTTGCCCAGCACCGCGTCGCTGCGTCCCTCCGCGACGACCTCGCCGTTATTGGTCAGCACCGCGTCGATGGCCCGGATATCTATGTCCTTGGGCGACACCCGCGCCTCGCCGAGCACCCAGCCCGCCGAGCTCGCGTTGTCGGCGATCGTGTCGCACAGTTTGATCTGCCAGTTGGTGATCCGGGTGTCGATGAGCTCGATCGCGGGCGCGAACGCCGCCGTCGCGGCCAGCACGTCGTCCTCGGTGCACCCGGCGCCGGGCAGGTCGTCGGACAGGATGAAGCCCACCTCGACCTCCACCCGCGGATACAGGTAGTCCGCCGACTTGACCGGAACGTCTTCGAAGACCTGCATCTGGTCGAGCAGATGCCCGTAGTCGGGCTCGTCGACGTTCATCATCTTCTGCATGGCCTCAGAGGACAGGCCCACCTTGTGCCCGATCACCCGGGCGCCGCCGGCGATCTGCCGGCGGATGTTGATCAACTGGATCTCGTAGGCGTCCACCACGTCGATGTCGGGGTGCCCATCGGTGAGCGGTGAGATCGGCACCCGGCTGCGCTCCGCCTCCGCCAGGTCTGCGGCGAGCTTTTCGCGCACCTCATCGGACAACATTGGTGAAGTCCCCTCGTTTCGTCGACCGGCACAGTTGTTAGTCGGCCGGGCAATTCTATAACGTGTTCTACATGACGGAGCAGGAGTACGACGTCGTCGTGGTCGGGAGCGGCGCCGCGGGCATGGTCGCCGCCCTCACCGCCGCCCACCAGGGCCTCTCGACGATAGTCGTTGAGAAGGCCCCGCACTATGGTGGTTCCACTGCGCGGTCAGGTGGTGGCGTATGGATCCCGAACAACGAGATCCTCAAGCGCGACGGCGTCAAGGACACCGCAGACGCGGCCCGCACCTATCTGCACGCGATCATCGGCGACGTGGTGCCCGCGGAGAAGATCGACACCTATCTGGATCGCGGCCCCGAGATGCTGTCGTTCGTGCTCAAGCACTCGCCGCTGAAACTGTGCTGGGTGCCGAACTACTCCGACTACTACCCCGAGCACCCGGGCGGCAAGGCCACCGGCCGTTCGGTGGAGCCAAAGCCGTTCAACGCCAAGAAGCTCGGTGAGGATCTGCCCGGCCTGGAACCGCCGTACGGCAAGGTGCCGATGAACATGGTGGTGATGCAACAGGATTACGTCCGGCTCAACCAGCTCAAGCGGCATCCCCGCGGGCTGCTGCGCAGCCTCAAGGTCGGCGTCCGGTCCGTGTGGGCCAACACCACCGGCAAGAACCTGGTCGGCATGGGCCGCGCGCTGATCGCCCCGCTGCGGATCGGGCTGCGGGAAGCCGGGGTCCCGGTGCGACTGAACACCGCGATGACCGATCTGCACGTCGAGGACGGTGTGGTCCGTGGCATCTACGTCCGGGATACCGGTGCACCGGAAAGCGCCGAGCCGCAACTCATCCGGGCGCGGCGCGGAGTCATCCTGGGCAGCGGCGGATTCGAGCACAACGAGCAGATGCGGGTGAAGTACCAGCGCGCGCCGATCACCACGGAGTGGACCGTCGGCGCCGCGGCCAACACCGGCGACGGGATCCTCGCCGCAGAGAAACTGGGCGCCGCGCTGGACGTCATGGAGGACGCCTGGTGGGGGCCCACCGTGCCACTGGTGGACTCGCCGTGGTTCGCGCTGTCCGAGCGCAACTCCCCCGGCTCGATCATCGTGAACATGGCGGGCAAGCGATTCATGAACGAGTCGATGCCCTATGTCGAGGCATGCCACCACATGTACGGCGGCCAGTACGGCCAGGGCCCCGGTCCCGGTGAGAACATCCCGGCCTGGCTGGTGTTCGACCAGCGTTACCGTGACCGCTATATCTTTGCCGGACTCCAACCAGGACAACGGATTCCGAAGAAGTGGCTGGAGTCGGGGGTGATCGTCAAGGCCGACACCCTCGAGGAGCTGGCGGTCAAGACCGGCCTGCCGGCCGACGCGTTCAAGGCCACCGTGGAGCGCTTCAACGGCTTCGCCCGCGCCGGGGTGGACGAGGACTTCAAGCGCGGCGAAAGCGCCTACGACCGCTACTACGGCGATCCGACCAACAAGCCGAACCCGAACCTGGGTGAGATCGGCCAGGGTCCGTTCTACGCGGCGAAGCTGGTGCCCGGCGACCTGGGCACCAAGGGCGGCATCGTCACCGACGTGCGGGGGCGGGCGCTGCGCGACGACGGTTCGGTCATCGACGGCCTCTACGCTGCAGGCAATGTCAGCGCACCGGTGATGGGCCACACCTACCCCGGCCCCGGCGGCACCATCGGACCCGCGATGACGTTCGGCTATCTGGCGGCGTTGGACATCGCCGCAGGGAAGGAATAAGCGTGCCCATCAATCTCGATGAAGCCATCGGCGCCGAGCTGGATCCGGTCGAATTCTCCTGGACCAGTAGCGATGTGCAGCTCTACCACCTGGGACTGGGTGCGGGCGGGGATCCGATGGACACGACCGAACTGCGCTACCTCGTCGACGACACCCCGCAGGTGCTGCCGACATTCGGCAACGTCGCGCAGAGTTTCCACATGACCGAACCGCCCGCGGTGAAGTTCCCCGGCATCGACATCGAGCTGAGCAAAGTGCTGCACGCCAGCGAGGCCGTCACCGTGCCCGGGCCCATCCCGCCGTCGGGCACCGGCATCGCCGTCACCCGGTTCACCGAGATCTGGGACAAGGGCAAGGCTGCGGTCATCTGGTCGGAGACCACGGTCAAGGATCCGGACGGCACGCTGTTGTGGACCCAGAAGCGCTCGATCTTCGCCCGCGGCGAAGGCGGGTTCGGTGGCGACCGCGGTCCTTCGGGATCCTCGGCCGCGCCCGACCGTGCGCCCGACCTCGAACTCACCGTGCCGACCTCACCCCAGCAGGCGCTGCTCTACCGCATGTGCGGCGACCGCAACCCGCTGCACTCCGACCCCGGTTTCGCTGCGGCAGCGGGTTTTCCGCGTCCGATCCTGCACGGACTGTGCACCTACGGGATGACCTGCAAGGCCCTGGTGGACAACCTGCTCGACGGCGACGTGGCCGGGCTGAAGTCCTACGGCGCGCGGATGGCGGGCGTGGTGTTCCCCGGAGAAACCCTGCGGGTGAACGTCTGGAAGCAGGACGGCGCCTACACCGCCACCGTCACCGCACCCGAACGCGACAACGCGGTGGCCCTGGCCGGGGTGGAGTTCGTCCCGGCGTAAGAGGGCCTATTACTCGCAGAGCACCGGGCCTATTACTCGCAGAGCACCGGGCCTATTACTCGCAGAGCTCGGTGATCTTCGTGGAGGCCGTCTGCGCGTCGTTCATCCGGTCCACCTGACCGGGGTCGTTGCCCGGCGCGCCGGCAAGCTGGCTCATCCCGATGTACTCCAGGCTGTTGGCGAACGTGCGCACCGCATCCGCGAGATCGGACGGCACGTCACCGTCCAGCCGCGACAGCAGGAACTGTCCCCCGCCCAGTGTGGCCAGCCGAGCATTGGCGGCCACGGCCTGCACTGCGACCGGGTCGTCCCCGAGGTTGGCATTGGTCTGCAGCGACACCGCGCCACGCACCAGATCGAACGCACCACACACCCGGGTCTTCGGGTCGGTGGACTGATCGGCGGTCGCCGACGAGGTCTGGCTTGACGGCGCACTCAGCAGTGCCCAGACCGCAATCACCAGCGCCGCGACGGCGACCACCAGGGCCGCGATGACGAGCTGATTCGTACGACTGGACGTGTTTCCGGACTCGGGCATTGGGCGATCATAGCGGCTCATGAAAGGCACTCCTCGGCAATAGTTTTCAACACGCGGAGCGGACGACAGCAACGCGGGCGCCGCCCCCGTGGGAGTCGGCGCCCGCATCACAGCGCTATCGGGCTGGCTCAGTCGTCAGCGGCGTCTGCTCGCGCAGCCTCACTTCCATCGGCGCCGTCGTTTCCGCCCGAAGTGCCGGACCCGCC
>NZ_BCRS01000110.1 GCF_001552715.1 Mycolicibacterium vaccae NBRC 14118 = CIP 105934
GCACCCGGCGCCGGACCCGCGCGGGCAAGCCGGTGAGCGGCCACCCGGAGGGCACCGCCGAGCAGGCAGCGCCGGAGACCGAGAACGCGAGCGCCGAGTCAGGTGAGGGCGGTGCGCGTTCCGGCCGTCGTCGTCGGCGCCTCCGACCCGGCAAGGCTGCCGCCGCGGGCACCGGCACCAACTGACCCGACTCCATTGGTCAGACCCGAACGCCGCACTCGGGCGGACCTGGTGGCGGCCGCGGCCATCGCTGCCGTCATCGTGCTGGTGGCCGTCGTCGTCTGGTGGACCAGCGACGCCAGGGCCACCGTCAGCCGCCCCGCCGCGGAACCCGTTCCCAGCTTGAAACCGGCTGCGGCCGTACCTGATTCGCTCGAAGAGCAGTGGACGGCACCCAGCGCGAAGACCACCGCGCCGGTGGTCGTCGGGGGCGCGGTCGTCACCGGCGACGACCGCGCGATGGACGGCCGCGACCCGGTCACCGGGGCCTCGCTGTGGAGCTATGCCCGCGATCGCGAGCTGTGCGGTGTCACCTGGGTCTACAACTACGCGGTCGCGGTGTACCCCGACGTCCGCGGTTGCGGCCAGGTCAGCACCGTCGACGCCAAGACCGGCAGACGGGGCCCGGCGCGCACCAGCTACGCCGACCGGCACGTGACGCTGTCCGGTGACGGCACCACGGTGCTGTCCGCCGGACAGACACGGCTGGAGATGTGGCGTTCGGACATGGTGCGGATGCTCAGCTACGGCGCGATGGACGCCCCGATCAACCCCGGCGTCCCGGCCACCCCGGTGTGCCGGTTCGTCGACGCAGCGGCCGGTTCCAGTTCGGTGTCGGTACTGGAGTCCTGCGAAGGCCAGGACGATCTGCGGCTGACCCTGCTGCGGCCGTCCGACGACGAGGCCGCCCCGGAGCTCAAGTACGTCCAGCAGAAGGGTGTCGCCGACGGCACCGGCGCCCGCGTGGTGGCGGTGACGGACACGGCCACCGCGCTGTACGTGCCCACCCCCAAGCCGCGGGTGGACATCATCGACGACACCGGCGTGGTGGTCGACAGCACCGTGGTGGACGGCGAACCGGTCCCCGGCGCGACGTCGTCGCGGGCCGGCGACGTGATCACCTGGTGGACCGGGAACGCGCTGATGGTGTTCTCCGCCAACGATCTTCGGTACAAGTACACGATCGCCGCAGCCGGGCCGGACGCACCGGTCGGGCCCGCGACGATGATGGCCGGGCAGTTGCTCGTGCCGGTCAGCTCCGGCTACGACGTGTTCGATCCGATGACAGGCACCGGCGACAGGCACGTTCCGCTGCAGCGCCCGAACCTCGACGGGCCGGTGGTGCCTGCGGTGGCCGGGTCGACCCTGCTGGAGCAGCGGGGCGACCACGTGGTCGCGCTGGCCTGACGCACCAGTCGTCGGCGACCGGGGCCGGTCAGACCTCCGGGGTGAAGGTGGACAGCTGCTTGCCGGTCTTCCAGTGCTTGAGCAGGGCCGCGGCGAACTCACGGTAGGCCGTGGAGCCCTTGTTCTTGCGGCCGCTGAGCACCGAGGACCCCGACGCGCTGGCCTCGGCGAAGCGGACGGTGCGTGGGATCGGCGGGGCCAGCACCGGCAGGTTGTACCGGTCGACGACGTCGAACAGCACGTCGCGGCTGTGGGTGGTGCGCGCGTCGTAGAGGGTGGGCAGCGCCCCGAGCATCGTCAGCCCGGGGTTGGTGATCGCCTGCACGTCGGCGACGGTGCGCAGGAACTGGCCCACGCCGCGGTGTGCGAGAGTCTCGCACTGCAGGGGCACCACGACCTCGTCCGCCGCGGTCAGCCCGTTGAGGGTCAGCACGCCCAGCGATGGCGGGCAGTCGATGAGCACGACGTCGAACTCGGCGGTGATCTTGTCGAGTGCACGCTTGAGCGCGTGTTCCCGCCCCGCCCGCATCAGCAGCATCGCCTCGGCGCCCGCGAGGTCGATGTTGGCAGGCAGCAACGTCATGCCCTCGGGGGTCTGCACCAGCGCGGCGTCCGGTTCGACGTCGCCGAGCAGCACTTCGTGCACCGAGACCGGCAGTTTGTCCGGGTCATGGCCGAGCGAGAAGGTCAGCGATCCCTGCGGGTCGAGGTCGACGAGCAACACCTCCTTGCCCATCTCCACCATCGCCGCGCCGACCGACGCCACCGTCGTCGTCTTGGCAACCCCACCCTTTTGATTGGCGACCGCAAGTACCCGCGTCACAGCGCCCATTCTGCAGCCCATCCTGACATTGGTCGATCCTCCCCTGTTCATCTTCAACCCGCACGTTCCGGCGTCCCGGCGTCGTACGGCAGAATCGGACGCTGTGGGCCTCCTGCAGCACCGGCTGATCCTGCTTCGCCACGGCGAAACCGAATGGTCGAAATCGGGCAAGCATACGAGCCGGACCGAACTCGAGCTCACCGAGCATGGCCGGGCGCAGGCGCTGGCGGCCGCAGACACGCTCAAGCAGCTACAACTGGACGACCCGTTCGTGGTGACCAGCCCCCGGTTGCGGGCCAGGGCCACCGCCGAGCTCGCCGGCCTGGACGTCGCCGAGATCGACGAGCTGATCGCCGAATGGGATTACGGCGACTACGAGGGCACCACCACCGCGGACATTCGCAAGGCGGTGCCGAACTGGCTGGTGTGGACGCACGGATGCCCCGGCGGCGAGACCTCGGCGGAGGTCTGTGCGCGCGCCGACAACGCGATCGCCCTGGCCCTGCACCATCTCGAATCGCGCGACGTGGTGTTCGTCGGTCACGGCCACTTCTCCCGCGCGGTGATCACCCGCTGGGTCGAGCAGCCGGTCTATGAAGGCATCCGGTTCGCGATGCCCGCGGCGTCCATCGCGGTGTGCGGGTTCGAGCACGGCGTGCGCCAGCTCTGCGCGCTGGCCCAGACCGGCCACCCCAACCCGGCCGGGTCGACGTGACCCGCGAACCCGCGTTCGTCCTCGCCGGTCCCGAAGGCACCGTGATCGGCGACGGCGTGCACACCGCATTCCCCCGCATCCCGGACGCGCGGGCCGCGCTGGCCTCCCACAGCACACCGATCATCGTGGGCGCCTTGCCTTTTGACCTCACCCAGCCCGCGGCGCTGATCCGCCCCCAGTCGGTGCGCTTCACCGACGCACTGCCGGTCTGGCCGTCCCGCGAACTGGTGTCGGCGCAGGTCACCGCCACCACGCCGGACGCCGACGAGCACCGCCGCAGAATCGGGGTGGCACTGTCCCGGCTGCGCGATCCCGCCGATCCGCTGCAGAAGGTGGTGCTGGCCCGCGCGTTGCAGCTGACCGCCGAGGGACGCCTGGACGCGCTGACCGTGCTCAACCGGCTGGCCGCCAACGACGCGCAGGCCACCAAGTATCTGGTCGACCTGTCGGCCGCCGGCGAGGGCTACTCGGGCACCGCGCTGGTCGGGGCCAGCCCGGAACTGCTGGTGGCCCGGCAAGGCGACCGGGTGCTGTGCCGTCCGTTCGCGGGATCGGCCCCGCGGCTGGCCGACCCGGACGCCGACGCCGCCAACGGCGCCGCGCTGGCCGACTCGGCGAAGAACCGTCACGAGCACCAGCTGGTGGTCGACGCGCTGGCGGCGGCGCTGCAGCCGCTGTGCACCGATCTGCAGATCGCCGACCGGCCCCAGCTCAGCAAGACCGCCGCGGTCTGGCACCTGTTCACCCCGATGTCCGGTCGGCTGCGTGAAAAGTCAACGACAGCATTGGATCTCGCAGTCGCCCTGCATCCCACGCCGGCCGTCGGCGGTTCGCCGACGGATCGGGCGATGGCCTTCATCAACGACGTCGAAGGCGACCGGGGCTTCTATGCCGGGGCGGTCGGTTGGTGCGACCAGCGCGGCGACGGACGCTGGGTGGTCTCGATCAGATGCGCGCACCTGTCGGCCGACCGGCGCAGCGCGGTCGCCCATTCCGGCGGCGGTATCGTCGCCGAATCCGACCCCGACGACGAAGTCGACGAGACCACAACCAAATTCCGCACCATCCTGGCTGCACTGGGGGCACCGCAATGAGTGAGACCATCCGGGTCGTCCGCGCCGGCGACGAGACCGAGCTGACCGCGATGGTCCACGAACTCGCCGAGTTCGAACACTCCGCCCGGGAGTGCACGGTCACCGAAAATCAGTTGCGGGAAGCCCTTTTCGGACCGGATCCGGTCCTCTTCGGGCACATCGCGGAGGTCGACGGAAAGGCCGCCGCGGCGGCGCTGTGGTTCCGCAACTTCTCGACGTGGGACGGTGTGGCAGGCATCTACCTGGAGGATCTGTTCGTGCGCCCGCAGTTCCGCAGGCGCGGTCTGGCCCGCAAGCTGCTCGCCACGCTGGCCCGCGAATGCGTCACGCACGGCTACTCGCGGCTGAGCTGGGCGGTGCTGGACTGGAACGTCAACGCCATCGCGCTCTACGACGGCGTCGGCGGTGCGCCGCAGAGCGACTGGATCACCTACCGGGTCTCGGGGCCCCGCCTGTCAGAGCTGGCCTCCGAATTGGGCCCGGAATCCGACTGAGTCAGCCAGTGCAGGCTGGTCGGGCTGAACATCAGGCCGAGCACCGCGACCGCCGCGACGGCGACCAGCACCGCGTAGCGCAGTTGACCCGAACTGAAGACGTACCAGGCGACGCCGAGCAGGATCAGGTTCGCGAACACCGCGATCCCCCGGCCCCAGCGTCGTCCGGTCCACAGCGCCCACCCCGCCGCGGTCACCGCCGAGCCCATGATCGCGAACCAGACGGCGGTGCCGTAGCCGCTGATCGCGACCTCGTGGTGTCCGGACGCCTCCCGGACCACGAGCACGACGGCCATCACGATGCCGAGAACGCCTTCCAGCGCGGCGATGACGGCCGCGGCGCGCACCGTGCGCGGGGTCACGCGCCGAGCCTGTCCGCCAGGTAGCGCACCGCCATCTCGTAGCCCAGCGGACCGGCTCCGGCGATGACCATGTCCGCGACGGCCGACACGTACGAGTGGTGCCGGAACGGTTCGCGGGCATGGATGTTGCTCAGATGCACCTCGGCGACCGGCAGCCCCACCGAGCGCAGCGCATCCGCGATGGCCACCGAGGTGTGGCTGTAGGCCGCCGGATTGATCACGATGCCGGCGCAGTCGGTGCGGGCGGCGTGGATCTCGTCGACGAGCACGCCCTCGTGGTTGCTCTGCACCGCGCGCAGCGAGAGACCCACTTCCTCGGCCGCCTTGGCGGTCAGCGCCTCGATCTCGGCCAGCGTCGTCGACCCGTACACCTCGGGCTGCCGGGTGCCCAGGAGGTTCAGGTTGGGCCCGTTGACGAGAAGCAGTCGGCGTTCGGTCACCGTTGTACGGTACCGACGCCGAGCCGCCGGCGAACGCTCGCGTGAGGAAAACTCAATGCTGAGCGGCCAACCGAACCGGGGCGTTGTCCACGCCGTAGCCGTCGTAGTCGCCGAACCGCTGCACGAACTCGAAGAACACCGATCCGACCGTGCGGGTGTAGAAGTGCACGAAGTGCCCGCGGGGTCCGCGGTCGTAGAGCAGGTTGAGTTCCCGCAGCTCCGCGAGTTCGTCGCCGTCGAGGCCGAACCGGCCGTGCAGGTAGTCGTAGTAGTTGTCGGGGACGGGCAGGAACTGCAGCCCGCGGGCGGCCGCGCTGCGGGCCAGCGCGACGACGTCGGTGCACGCGAACGCCACGTGCTGGGCCAGGCCCGCCGAATCCATCACGTGCGGTGCGACGTTGAGCGGCAGCCGGATCGCGCCGTCGACGGTGCGCATCACCTGGCTGCGCACCAGCCCGGTCGGGCCCGGCACCTCGATCGGCGCATCCGCGGTCAACCCGAACACACTGGTGAGGAACAGCACGGCGTCCTCGGCGGTCTGCCAGGGCTGCGTGAGGTTGACGTGATCGACCACGCGCACCGGTGAGGCCACGTCGGGCATCCCGGCCTCGAACTCGACCACCCAGTCGGGGACGCCGCGGACCTCGGAGATCCAGAAGAACTGGGTGCCGTCGGGCGCCACGGCCGCCCCGAAAGGCTGCTCGGCGGCATAGGTGCGGCGGTAGGCCAGCGGGGCCATCAGCTCGGCGGCGCGGCTGGAGGTGGCGCCCGCGTCGGGCACCTGCAGACCGATCGCCGCGACGTGCGGGACCCGGTCTCGGGCCTGCTGCTCGTTGAGCACGATGCGGGCGTCGCCGGCCGACCACAGCGACACGGGTTTGGTGCGGTGTCGGCCGCGCATCGCGAACCCGAGCTGACCGAGCAACACCTCGACCTCGGTGGTGTCCTCGGCCTTGAGCTCGACGAAGTCGAAGGCCGTGGGCGGTTTGGCGGCCACCAGCGTGGTCAACGCGGGCCGCCAGCCCTCGGGATTGGCCGCCGCGACCTTGTCCTGCAGCCACAGCAGGGAACGCAGCGCGTGCACGGCGGTGTGACCCGGGTCGGTCTGCCGGAACGTGTCGTTGAAAACTTCGAGCGACAGCGGACCGTCGTAGCCGGCGGCGAGCACGCAGGTGACGAATCCGGTGAGGTCGAACGCGCCCTCGCCGGGGAACAGCCGATGGTGGCGGCTCCACGACAGCACGTCCATCGACAGCGCCGGAGCGTCGGCGAGCTGCAGGTAGAAGATCTTCTCGGCGGGGATGTCGGTGATCGCCGCCGGGTCGTGTCCGCGGGACAGCACGTGGAAGCTGTCCAGACACACCCCGACGGCCGGGTGGTCGGCGACCTCGACGACCCGCCAGGCGCGCCGGTAGTCGTCGATGAACCGGCCCCACGCCAGCGCCTCGAACGCGATGCGCACGCCGTAGCTCTGGGCCACGTCGCCGATGCGGCGCAGCTGGTCGGCCGACACGTCGTCGGAGTCGATGGTCGCGGTGGCGACGTTGCTGCAGACCAGAACGGTGTCGATGCCGAGGCGCTGTGCGGTGGCGAAGGTGGCCGCGGCACGCCGGAGGTTGTCGGCAAAGGTGTGCTCGTCGACGCCCTCGAGGTCGCGCAGGGGCTGATACAGGTCGAGGGTCAGGCCCAGTCGGCGGGCCAGGGCGCGGATCTCCTCCGGGGAGTGGTCGCTGGCGATGAGGTCGGGTTCGAAGATCTCGACGCCGTCGAAGCCGGCGGCCGCGCACGCGTGCAGTTTGTCCACCAGTGATCCTGACAGTGACACGGTCGCGATCGAGGTCCTCATCACAGCAATGTACCAATTGGTTACTTAATCTGGAAGGGTGCGACGGGCACCGGCAGGCGAACAGTAAGCTCAGCGGTCGTGGCCGCCAAGCCGAAAGCCGAACTCCTGCGGGACGCCGAACGCACCCGCGCCGAGTTGCTCGCCGTGGCCACCGAGGTGTTCGCGGAATCGGGCTATTCCGGCGCCCGCGTCGACGAGATCGCCGAGCGGACCCGCACCACCAAACGGATGATCTACTACTACTTCGGCGGCAAAGAGCAGCTCTACCTGGCAGTACTGGAGAACGCCTACCGCGGCATCCGCGAGGCCGAGCAGAAGCTCACGGTCGACCACGCCAACCCCGTGGAGGCCATCCGGCGGCTGGCCGAGGTGACGTTCGACCACCACATCGCCCACGACGCGTTCATCAGGCTGGTGTCGATCGAGAACATCCACCGCGGGGAGTTCATCAGCCGCCTCGCCTCCCTGCGTGAGCTGTCCACGCCCGCGACGTCGCTTCTCGACGACATCCTGCGCGACGGACGTGCGGCCGGCGTGTTCCGCACCGACGTCGACGCCCTGGACGTGCACGTGGTGATCAGTTCGTACTGCGTGTTCCAGGTCGCCAACCGCTACACCTTCGGCTTCCTGTTCGGTGTCGACTTCACCGACATCTCCCAGCGCGCCCATCTGCGCCGGATGCTCGGCGACGTCGTCGTCGGGTGGCTCACTTCCCCGATGAGATGACCCTGCCGACGGCCTGACCAGCGCCGTCGCACGCCTGAGGACCATGGATATGGGCCCGGTCACATTTCCCGGTTGACGCGACCCCCGCCACAGTGCTGTACTTTCATCGACGAACGAACCAGTTAGTACATTACGGAGAAGCGCGCATGTCCCAGCGTCCCTATCTCGTCGGCCTCGTCGGCACCGGCGTCGGCCCGTCCTTGACCCCGGCGCTGCACATGGCCGAGGCGCGCTGCCACGGCCTCGATTACCTCTACCGCACCGTCGACCTCGACGAGCTGCACATCGCGCCCACACAGATCGGCGAAATCCTCTCGTGGGCCCGGGCGCTGGGCTACGACGCGCTCAACATCACCCACCCCTGCAAGCAGTTGGTGCTCGAACATCTCGACGAGATCGACCCGACGGCGGCGCAGCTCGGCGCCGTCAACACCGTGGTCTTCGGCCCCGACGGCAGGGCGCTGGGCTACAACACCGACACCACCGGGTTCGCCCACGGCTTCGCCGAGGGGCTACCCGACGCACGGATGGACAGTGTGGTGCTCGTCGGCGCCGGCGGCGCGGGCGTCGCGGTCGCCGACGCCCTGCTACGGCTGGGCTGCGGCCACCTGACGATCATCGACCTCGACGTCGAGCGCGCCGGTCACCTGGCCCGCGAGCTGGCCGCCCGCCACCCGCTGACCCGCGTCGAAGCCGCGGCGTTCGACAAGCTCCCGGTGCTGCTTCCCGACAGCGACGGCGTCGTGCACGCCACCCCCACCGGGATGGCCGCCCACCCCGGGATGGCGTTCTCCGCCGACCTGCTGCGCCCGCGGATGTGGGTGGCCGACATCGTCTACCGCCCGCTGAACACCGCGCTGTTGCGCGCAGCCCGCGCGCTCGGCTGCCGCACTCTCGACGGCGGCCACATGGCGGTGTACCAGGCCACCGACGCGTTCGCGCTCATCACCGGGATCACCCCGGATGCCGAACGCATGTCCAGGCATTTCCGCTCCCTGGTCTCCGATCAACCCGAACAGCCCTGAAACACCCGTTTATCCGCCACAATTCGGCTAAGGAGTCTCCGATGACCACCACGCACGACCCGGGAGTCCTCCCGGAGAAGACACCGAAACGGGCGGCACTGGCCAGCTTCATGGGCAGCGCTGTCGAGTACTACGACTTCTTCCTGTTCGGGTCCGCGGCGGCGTTGATCTTCCCGCACGTGTTCTTCCCGTCCGACGACGAAGCCTCGTTGGTGATGTCGTTCGCCACCTTCGGCGTCGCCTACATCGCCCGCCCGGTCGGCGCGGTCATCCTCGGCCACTTCGGCGACCGGATCGGCCGGCAGCGGGTGCTGATGTTCACCCTCGTCCTGATGGGCGTGTCGACCTTCATGATCGGCTGTCTGCCCGGCTTCGAGACCATCGGTTGGGCCGCCCCCGCACTCCTGGTGTTCTGCCGTCTGCTGCAAGGGCTTTCGGCGGCCGGTGAGCAGGCCGGAGCCAGCTCGCTGACCCTGGAGCACTCCCCCGACAACCGGCGAGCGTTCTTCACGTCGTGGACGCTGACCGGGACGCAGGGCGGCCTGATCCTCGCGTCGTTGGTGATGATTCCGTTCATGGCCCTGCCCGACGAGGCCAAGTACAGCTGGGGCTGGCGGGTGCCGTTCTGGCTGTCGGCCGTGGTGGTCATCGTCGCCTACTTCATCCGCCGCCAGCTGCACGAGACCCCGCAGTTCACCGAGGCCAAGAACGCGGGCACTCTGGCCCGGATGCCGCTCGTGCCGCTGCTGCGGGACCACTGGCGCGACGTGTTGCGCGTCGTCCTCTGCGCGTTCATCGCTGCGGTGTCAACCGTTTTCGCGAACCTGGCGCTGGCCTACGGCAAGGAGGTCGGGCTGGAAGCCGATCTGACGCTGTGGCTCGTCGTGGTCGCCAACATCGGCGCCCTGTTCACCCAGCCGCTGTTCGGAGCGCTGGCCGATCGGATCGGGCGCAAGCCGGTGTTCGTCTACGGCGCCGTGTCGTCGGCGGTGCTGATGCCCTTCTACATGCTGTCGATGAGCCAGGGCAACCACCTGCTCACCTTCGGGCTGGCCATTGCCACATTCTCGTTCGGCTACGCCGCGGCCAACGCCGTCTGGCCGTCGTTCTACGGCGAGATGTTCTCCACCCAGGTCCGCTTCTCCGGCATGGCGATCGGTACCCAACTCGGGTTCCTGATGGCCGGTTTCGCGCCGTCGATCGTCACCGCGCTGGGCGGCGTCCGGGAAGGCGGCTGGGTCGTCATCAGCGTCTTCACCGCGGTCGTCTGCCTGATCTCCGCCGGCGCCGCGTTGACGGCCCGGGAGACCAAGGACGTCCCGACCGAGATGCTCGGCCACCCGGGCGCCCGGTCACCTCGCGCGCTCGTCGATCACTGACCGCGCCCAGGCGTCACAGGAGCCGGCCGATGCCGCGGGCGGCAACCTGCAGAGCACCGATCAACCGTTGGCGGTCGCGTTTCAGGGTGGGCACCACCACCCCGATCGCGGCCGCCACGGCATTGTCCGAGGACTGCACGATCGGCACCGCCAGCGAATACGCCCCGAGCGACATCTCCTCGGCGGTCACTGCGAGTCCCTCCCGCCGGATGCGCTGCAACTGCGCTGCCAGCAGCTGGGGCGAGGTGATCGTCTTCGGGGTGACTCTGGGCAAATGTCTCATCACTCGGTCGTGGACATCGGCCGGTGCGTGCGCCAGCAGGATCTTGCCGACCCCGGTGCAGTGCAGCGGCAACCGACTACCGACGGTCGAGACGATCGGCACCGACGCCCGGCCGGCCAACCGCTGCAGGTACAGCACCTGGTCGCCGTCCCGGACCGCGAGGTGCACCGTCGCCAGCGTCGCTGCATACACGTCGCTGAGAAAAGGCTCCGCCACCTGCGTCAAGCGCCCCTGCACCGGAGCCAGCAGCCCCGCCTCCCACAGCAGCCGACCGACCACATAACGGCCGTCGTCACGACGCTCCAGCGCGCCGCCGGAGACCAGGTCCCCGACCAGTCGGTGCGTGGTGGGCACGGCGAGTCCGGCCCGCCGGGCAAGGTCGGTCAACGTGAGTGCGCGATGCCGTTCGTCGAAGGCGCCAATCACTGCCAGCAACCGTTGGGTGACGGTGACCCCGGGCGCCGAGCTGTTTCCCGCCATCATGAAGATCCTTCCGCTGAGCGAAAGCGTAGTCTTCTGCCGCAACGCCGGTGCCGCTTAGTGTCCGGTACATGACAGCAATCGTCGACAGCAACCCGGACAGCGCGACGGCGAGCCAGACGGAGATCAACGCCGAGATGGCCGCGATCGAGTCCGCCTATCTGCGGTCCGGTGTCGAGGAGACCCAACCCCGGCTGGATTACCCGCCCTACCGCAGCAGCCTGCTGCGCCACCCGACGAAGAACCTGCAGCACGCCGACCCCGAGGGCATCGAGCTGTGGACGCCGGCCTTCGGCCACTCCGACGTGAACACATTCGAGTCCGATCTGACCGTCCAGCACAACGGTGAGCCGCTCGGCGAACGGATCGTCGTCACGGGACGCATCCTCGACGGCGAGGGCCGGCCGGTGCGCCGACAGCTGGTCGAGATCTGGCAGGCCAACGCGGCGGGACGCTATGTGCACAAACGCGATCAGCACCGTGCGCCGCTGGATCCCAACTTCACCGGGGTGGGCCGCTGCCTGACCGACGACGACGGCACCTATGCGTTCACCACCATCAAGCCCGGCCCCTATCCGTGGAAGAACCACCACAACGCCTGGCGGCCCGCGCACATCCACTTCTCGCTGTTCGGAACCGATTTCACCCAGCGGATGATCACCCAGATGTACTTTCCGGGAGACCCGCTGTTCCGGTTCGACCCGATCTACCAGTCCATCACCGACCAGAAGGCGCGCGAACGACTGGTCGCGACCTACGACCACGACGTGAGCACCCACCAATGGTGCACCGGATACCGCTGGGACATCGTCCTGACCGGCCCGGCGCGCACCCCGCTGGACGACACCGAGGTGGACGACCACCACCGATGAGCGCTTGCGTGAAGAGGAGACGATGATGAGCGTGAGTACCCCTCTCGCCCCGACCCCGGGCCAGACCATCGGCCCGTTCTACGGCTATGCACTGCCGTACCGCCTCGGCGCCGAACTGATTCCGCCGCAGGCCCCCGGCGCGGTCCGCTTCCACGGCACTGTCACCGACGGAGCAGGCGAACCGGTGCGCGACGCGCTGCTGGAGATCTGGCAGGCCGACGACGAAGGCCGCGTGCCCCGCTCGGCCGGATCCCTGCACCGCGACGGCTGGACGTTCACCGGCTGGGGGCGGACCTCCACCGACGACGCTGGGCACTACAGCTTCTCGACGGTCGAACCCGGACCCACCGAGCGCGGCAGGGCTGCGTTCATCCTCGTCACGGTGTTCGGCCGCGGGCTGCTCAACCGCCTGTTCACCCGCGCCTACGTGCCCGGCCCGGCACTGGAGACAGACCCTTTCCTGTGCTCGCTGCCCGCCGACCGCCGCCGCACCCTGATCGCCGGGCGCGACGGCACCGGGCTGCGCTTCGACGTGTCGCTCCAGGGCCCCGACGAGACGGTGTTCCTGCGCTACCCGGGACACCGCCCGTGACCGACCTCTTCTGGCCGGGAGACCATCGCGCCGGCGCGCTGATGAGCGGCGGCGCATTCCTCGATGCGCTGATCGCCGTCGAGAACGCCTGGCTGGCAGTGCTTGTCGAGCACCACGTCGCGCCGGACTCGGCCGCCGCCGAGCTGGGTCCACTCCTGCGCGACGCGGACAGGGACGCGGTGGCGGCCGACGCGGAACGCGACGGGAACCCGGTCACCGGTCTCGTCGCGATGCTGCGCTCCCGCGCCGGGCACGACACCGCGCGCTGGCTACACCGCGGCCTGACCAGTCAGGACGTGGTGGACACCGCGCTGATGCTCTGTCTGCGCGACGTGCTGACAGACGTGCACACTCAGCTGAGCGCCCAGGTGCGCGTACTCGCCACGATGGTGCGCACCCACCGGACCGCGCCGATGCTCACCCGCACGCTCACCCAGCCTGCGCTGCCGGGCAGCGCGGGGATGAAGTTCGCCGGATGGCTCGGTGCGATCCTCGACTCCGCCGACACACTCGCATGCGTGCCCGCGCCCGCGGTCCAGGCCGGCGGCGCCGCGGGCACCATGGCCGCGGCGACCGAGCTCACCGGGTCCGCCGACAGGGCGCTGGCACTTGCGGACGCACTGGCGGCGAAACTGGCTCTGGCAACGGCACTTCCGTGGCACACCTCCCGCTCACGACTGACCCGTGCCGGCGACGCCCTGGTAACGGCGTGCGACTGCTGGGGCCACATCGCCAATGACATCGCCGTCGGCGGCCGCCGCGAGATCGGCGAGTTCGCCGAAGGCTCCGGCGGCGGTTCGTCGACCATGCCGCACAAGAACAATCCGGTGCTGACCGTGCTGCTGCGGCGCACCGCGCTCACCGCTCCCCCGCTGGCGGCCACCCTGCACGCGGCATCGGCCGCCTCTGTCGACGAACGCGCCGACGGCGGCTGGCACGC
This sequence comes from Mycolicibacterium vaccae NBRC 14118 = CIP 105934, assembly GCF_001552715.1. Taxonomy (GTDB): domain Bacteria; phylum Actinomycetota; class Actinomycetes; order Mycobacteriales; family Mycobacteriaceae; genus Mycobacterium; species Mycobacterium vaccae. Next base: position 13,479 of record NZ_BCRS01000110.1, read on the forward strand.
CGAGTGGGCGCCGCTACGCACGCTGGCCCGGCACGCCGTCGTCGCGGCGCGCCACGCGACCGACCTGCTCACCGACCTTCGATTCGACGCCGCCCGCGCGGAAGCCAATCTGATTGCCGCCCAGGGCATCACAGCAGAACAGCAGACCATGGCCGCGACAGCGGGCCACGCCCCCGGCGGCGCCTACCTCGGTGCCACGGCACCGCTGGTCGAGGCCACCCTCGACCGCGCCGCGAATTTCCTCAAGGAGAACTCATGAGCACCCACGACGACGGAATGGCCGTGCGCAGAGCGGTTCTCGGCGACGCCCACGTCGACCGCGCGATCGCGGCGACCACCGACTTCACCGCCGAGTTCCAGGACTTCATCACGCGCTATGCGTGGGGCGAGATCTGGACCCGGCCCGGCTTGGACCGCAGGTCGCGCTCGATGATCACCCTGACCGCACTGGTTGCCCGCGGCCACCACGAGGAGCTCGCGATGCATGTGCGCGCCGCGCGCCGCAACGGCCTGACGGTCGACGAGATCAAGGAAGTGCTGCTGCAGACCGCCGTGTACTGCGGCGTTCCGGACGCCAACACGGCGTTCCGCATCGCGGCGGGCGTACTCGCCGACGAGTAACGCGCATCGCAGACACGTCGCCCCGTTAGGCTGACCCCCCGTGCGTGCCGTGCTGATCGTGAACCCCAATGCCACGTCGACGACACCGGCCGGCCGTGACCTGCTGGCCCACGCGCTGGAGAGCCGGGTCCGGTTGACCGTCGCCCACACCGATCACCGTGGCCACGCCATAGAGATCGCGCAGCAGGCCGCGCGTGACGGGGTCGACGTGCTGATCGTGCACGGCGGCGACGGCACGGTGAACGAGGTGGTCAACGGCATTCTCGGGCAGGTCGGACCCGGTGCCGACGGGCCGGCGGTGGGCGTGGTGCCCGGCGGTTCGGCCAACGTGTTCGCCCGGGCGCTGGGCATCAGCCCCGACCCGACCGAGGCGACCAACCAGCTCGTCGACCTACTCGGCGACTACCGGCGCGGCCGGTCCTGGCGCCGCATCGGCCTGATGGACTGCCAGGAACGCTGGGCGGTGTTCACCGCGGGCATGGGCGTCGACGGCGACGTCGTCGCCGCCGTGGAGGCTCAGCGGGCCAAGGGCCGCAAGGTCACCGCGTCGCGCTATATCCGGGTGGCGATCCGGGAGATGCTGGCCAGCGCCCGCCGCGAGCCGACGTTGACGCTGCATCTGCCCGACCGGGAACCCGTCCCCGACGTCCATTTCGCGTTCGTGTCCAATTCCAGTCCCTGGACCTATGCCAACGCCCGCCCGGTGTGGACCAACCCGGATACCACCTTCGAGACGGGGCTGGGTGTGTTCGCCATCACCAGCATGAACATCTGGGCGAATCTGGGCCTGGTGCGCCAGATGCTGTCGCGCAACCCGACGCTGGCGGCCCGGCATCTGGTCCGCGACGACGACCTCGCGTGGCTGCAGGTGACCAGCGAGACACCGGTCGCCTGCCAGATCGACGGAGATTACGTCGGGGAGCGGGAAACGATGCGCTTCACCGCGGTGCCCGACGCGCTGCAGGTGGTGGCGCCGTCCCCGAAAATGGGGCGATAACCGCTCTGAACTGGGCAGATAGCCCGCGTGATGTAGCTCGCCCCGATGATTTAGAGCGCAGATGGGTATAGCGTAGTACAACGGAGTTAGCGAGTCGTAAACGGACCTTTGTAGTGAGATAGCCCACGAGTTAACCGAGTTCTATTGACATCTGTTCAGCCTGTGAAAGCATCGGATGCAACAGCGCAGAAACATTTGGTGCGCTTGCGTTAACAGCCGAAGTAAAAAAGCTAGTGCGCCGCGCTGCGCACAAGTACACATTGACGAGGAGTTTGATCTTATGGATTGGCGCCACAAGGCGGTCTGTCGGGACGAGGATCCGGAGCTGTTCTTCCCCGTAGGAAACAGCGGCCCGGCGCTCGCCCAGATTGCTGACGCGAAGCTCGTGTGCAACCGCTGCCCGGTCACCGCGGAGTGCCTGAGCTGGGCTTTGGAGTCCGGACAGGACGCCGGCGTGTGGGGCGGCATGAGCGAGGACGAGCGCCGCGCGCTCAAGCGTCGCAACGCCAGGACGAAAGCCCGCACCGGGGTCTGAGCCTTTCCCGGCGAACCCAGCGATACGGCCCCGACGAATGTCGGGGCCGTAACTATGTGAAAACAATTCATTTGAATTACGGCAAATCCCGCAAAATGGCACGGCGCGTCAGTATTGACTGACTCGGACGCGTCTGCCGATCGGCACTCGCAGAATGACATCCGTGCCGCCGCCCGTCCCGTTGTGCATACCGAGTGAGCCGTCCAACTCGGCCGACACCAGCGTCCGCACGATCTGCAGACCGAGCCGGTCGGACTTCTCCAGGCTGAACCCGTCGGGCAGACCGCGGCCGTCGTCGTGGACCACCACGTCGAGCCAGCGCGCGGAGCGCTGCGCGCGGATCGTCACGCAACCCTGCGGTGCGGTGGTGTCGAAGGCGTGCTCGATCGCGTTCTGCACGAGTTCGGTGATGACCATGATCAGCGCGGTGGCGCGGTCGGCGTCGAGCACGCCGAGGTCCCCGATTCGGTTGATCCGGATCGGTGAGTCGACCGCGGCCACGTCGTTCATGATCGGCAGGATGCGGTCGATCACCTCGTCGAGGTTGACCTCTTCGTCGACCGACATCGACAGCGCGTCGTGCACCAGCGCGATCGACGAGACCCGGCGCACCGATTCCATCAGCGCCTCGCGCCCCTCAGGGTTGTTGGTCCGGCGTGCCTGCAGCCGCAGCAGCGCCGCGACCGTCTGCAGGTTGTTCTTCACCCGGTGGTGGATCTCGCGGATCGTCGCGTCCTTCGACAGCAGCGCCCGGTCCCGACGCTTGACCTCGGTGACGTCGCGGATGAGCACCGCGGCGCCCATCGCCACTCCGTGCGCCCCCAGCGGCAGCGTGCGCAGCAGAACGGTGGCTCCCCCGGCGTCCACCTCCATCCGCATACTCGAACCGCCAGCGAGCGAATCACGGACGTGGTTGGCCAGTTCCTGAGCCTCGAACGGATCGGAGATCAGCGGCCGGGTCACCCCGACCAGATCGTGGCCCTCCAGTTCGGCGTTCAGCCCCATCCGGTGGTAGGCCGAGATCGCGTTCGGGCTGGCGAAGGTGACCACCCCGGACTCGTCGAGGCGGATGAACCCGTCCCCGGCGCGCGGGCTGGAGCGGGACATCGCCAGGTCCCCGACGTTGGGGAAGGTGCCCTCCGACAGCATCTGCAGCAGGTCGCCCGCGCAGTCGACGTAGGCCGCCTCCAGCGGGCTGACCTGCCGCGGCGCCAGCGACGTCTGGTGGGTGAGCACCGCGACCACGTCGCTGCCGTGGCGCACGGGCACGGCCTCGACGTTGAGCCCGGGTGCGCCGTACTGGCCGTCGATGGTGACGCGCCCGATGTCGCCGGACCGGAACGCCGCGGCCACGATCGGGATGTCCTCGGCTTCGGCGAGGGTGCCGACCGCGTCGGCCAGCAGCACCGTCGGCGCGGTGTTCGGACGGACCTGGGCGACGCACACCAGCATGTCGTCGTCGCGGCGCACCCACATCAGGTAGTCGGCGAACGACAGGTCGGCCAGCAGCTGCCACTCGCCCACTACGGCATGCAGATGGTCCACGGCGGTGCCGGGCAGCACCGTGTGCTCGGCGAGCAGGTCACCGAGGGTGGACATGGCCTACGACGGAGATGGGCGGGACACTCGGAGCGGGCAGGCGCTCAGCTGATGACCGCGATCAGGTCGCCGGCCTGGATCACATCGCCGACGGCCACACTGACCTTGCTGACCGTGCCGGCGACCTCGGCGAGCACCGGGATCTCCATCTTCATCGACTCCAGCAGCACCAGGGTGTCGCCTTCGCCGATCTGATCGCCTTCGTGAACCACGACCTCGAGCACACTGGCCACGATTTCCGCGCGAACGTCCTCGGCCATCTTCACCCCACTCACTTCCACTGGTGCCGGACCGGTCTATCGAACCACACCGCCTTGAGGATGTCGCCGGTCAGCGCCCCGCGGGGACGGCGGTGTCGCCGGCGCATGCGACAATAGAGCCACCGCGACCCGTCGAACGGGTCGGTTCCACTCAACGACCTGGAGGTACACCATGGCCAAGCGTGGCCGTAAGAAGCGCGACCGCAAGCACTCGAAGGCCAACCACGGCAAGCGGCCCAACGCTGGCTCGAAGTCAGTCGGTCGCTGACCTTCGCTCTGAAGAGCACACCGCCCGGCACTCCTGTGGGAGGCCGGGCGGCTTTGTGTCTGCGGTCAGAGCGGGTGCTAGCTGCGGCGGACGATCGTGGTCTGGCTGATCTGGATGCGCAGCCGTTCCCGCAGCCCCTCGGGGGCGCGCTCGCCGCTGCACTTGGCCGCGATCAGGCGCTTGACCCGCTCTTCGATGCCGTAGTGCCGAAGGCATGCCGGGCAATCTTCGAGGTGCTGACGGAGCTTGTCGCGGGTCTCGACCGTGCACTCCCCGTCCAGCAGGGTCCACACCTCGGCGATCACCGCCGCGCACTCGGGATGTTCCGGGTCGACCGGGCCGACAGGCGGAGTCCAGCGCTCGTCGCTGCCCGGGCTGTCCGAACCCACGGACTTCTCGGTGTCACTCATGACGTCACCTCCTCCGGCGCGTCGAGCTTCTCACCCCGGAGGAAGCCGCGGTCGCGGGCCACGTCGGCCAGCAGTTCGCGCAGTTGGCGTCTGCCGCGGTGCAGCCGCGACATCACCGTTCCGATCGGCGTGTCCATGATTTGGGCGATCTCCTTGTACGGGAAGCCTTCGACGTCGGCGTAGTACACCGCCATCCGGAACTCTTCCGGAAGCGCCTGCAGGGCTTCCTTGATCTCGTTGTCGGGCAGCGCCTCCAGCGCTTCCACCTCCGCCGACCGCAGGCCCGTCGACGAGTGCTCCGCGTTGGCGGCCAGCTGCCAGTCGGTGATCTCCTCGGTCGGGTACTCCGCCGGCTGGCGCTGCTTCTTGCGGTAGCTGTTGATGTAGGTGTTGGTCAGGATCCGGTACAGCCACGCCTTGAGGTTGGTGCCCTCACGGAACGAGCGGAACCCGGAGTAGGCCTTGACCATCGTCTCCTGCAGCAGGTCCTCGGCGTCGGCGGGATTGCGCGTCATCCGCAACGCGCCGCCGTAGAGCTGGTCCAGCAACGGGATCGCGTCGCGCTCGAACCGGGCAGTCAGCTCGGCGTCGGACTCCTCCCGCGCCGGGGTGTCTGCTTCCAGGGTCGCCTTCGCAGTCGACCCGCCTATGTCTGTCATCCTGGGGAACACCGTCCCTTCTGTAGCGGCGCCACCGATCACGTCCAGTACGTGGACTGGACCGGGCGGGGCCTCCATGGCCAACACTGGCACCATCAATCCCCTTCTGCCGATCCTAAAGGCTGACACCGACTACACACGCCGACCGGCCCTACCGGGGTCGATCTGAGCTGATGTGAACAACAGCGGCCACCGGGGCGGTTGTTCCCCGCCCCGTCCTAGGCTGTGCCGGTGGCACGTGCAGCGACACCGGCGATCGCGGCGCTGGTGGCCGCCGGCGTCCCGCACGAGGTGCTCCAGTACCGGCACGACCCCCGCAGCGGGTCCTACGGCGAGGAAGCCGTCCACGAACTGGCGCGCGCCAACGGACTCGAACCCGCCCAGATCCTCAAGACTCTCGTGGTGGCACTGCCCACCGGCCTCGGCGTCGCGGTGCTGCCGGTGCCGGCCAAACTGTCGCTGAAGGCCGCCGCAGCGGCGCTCGGCGCGGCGAAGGCGACGATGGCCGATCCGGCCGACGCCCAGCGTTCGTCGGGCTATGTGGTGGGCGGCATCTCCCCGCTCGGCCAGCGCCGAGCGCTGCCCACCGTGGTGGACGCGTCGGCCCTGCGCTGGGACCGGGTGTTGTGCAGCGCGGGCAAGCGCGGCTGGGACATCGCACTGGCCCCGCAGGACCTGGTGCGGTTGACCGATGCGGTGACCGCCGACATCTGCGCCCCTTAGGGTGGGCTCATGTCGCTTGCGGGAAAAACCATGTTCATCTCGGGGGCCAGCCGCGGTATCGGGCTCGCGATCGCCAAACGCGCCGCGGCCGACGGCGCCAACATTGCGCTGGTGGCCAAGACCGCCGAACCGCATCCCAAGCTGCCGGGCACGGTGTACACCGCGGCCAAGGAGATCGAGGAGGCCGGCGGCCAGGCCCTGCCCATCGTCGGCGACGTGCGCGACGGTGATTCGGTGGCCGCCGCGGTGGCCGCCGCGGTCGAGCGCTTCGGCGGCATCGACATCTGCGTGAACAACGCCTCGGCGATCAATCTCGGCTCCATCGAAGAGGTTCCGCTCAAGCGCTTCGATCTGATGAACGGCATCCAGGTGCGCGGCACGTATGCGGTGTCGCAGGCCTGCATCCCGCACATGAAGGGCCGCGAGAACCCGCACATCCTGACGTTGTCGCCGCCGATCCTGCTGGAGTCCAAATGGCTGCGCCCGACCCCGTACATGATGGCGAAGTTCGGAATGACGCTGTGCGCGTTGGGAATTGCCGAGGAAATGCGTGATGCGGGGATCGCCTCCAACACGCTGTGGCCGCGCACCATGATCGCCACCGCCGCCGTGCAGAACCTGTTGGGCGGCGAAGAGTCGATGGCGCGTTCCCGCACGCCGGAGATCTACTCCGACGCCGCGTACGCGATCCTGACCAAACCGTCCAGCTACACCGGCAACACGCTGCTGTGCGAGGACGTCCTGCTGGAATCCGGCGTCACCGACCTGTCGGTGTACGACTGCGTGCCGGGCTCCGACCTCGGGGTGGACTTCTGGGTGGAGTCGGCCAATCCCCCGGGCTACACCGGGCCCTGATCGGGGCTACCGGAGGAGGCTGGGCCTGCCGAACCGGACGGGCACCCCGGGCGAGTACAGCGCACGCAGCGGCGGCCCGGCGCACTCGACGCCCGCCCCGGCGACGAGTTCGTCGCGCTGGTCGGTGATTTCCGCCGTGCGCAACCGCCACATCGGATGGGCGATCGGCACCCACCAGGTGCGGCGGGCCTTGCGGGTGTGCGCGCCCCACCGCGCGGTGAGCCAGACCTCCAGCGGCGTCGGCTCCACCTGCGCGCCGGCCTCGACGGTCACGTCGCTGCGCAGGTCGGGGCCGGGCCACCGGCGGACGCTGCGGTAGCGGATCGTGCCGCCGGACCGGGTCACGCTCATCTTCGCCCAGCTGTAGGGCACCCCGAGCCCGCCGCGGGTCACCGGCACGACCACGATCCGCTCCGTCTCCAGCGACAGGAACAGCACGCCGTGGCGACCTGCTCCGTCGACCGAGTAGAGCCGCACGTTGGTCTCGGCGAACGACCCGAGGTACGGAAGTCGCAGTGCTGCAACGAGTTCGGTGTGCCGCACCTGGAACGGGAGCAGACCCACGTAGGTGCGGCCGTCGAGCACGTCGGGGCGGGTGCCCGGCGGGAAGAGGTGGGCGACGGCAGCCGGGTCGACGGGCCAGTGCAGGAACGTGACGTCGGCCCACGCCTGGGCGAGCAGCACCGGCCTCCGCACCGGAGGTGGTAGTGGCAGTGGCAGGACGCCCACCCTGTCATCGTGGCACGCTCGAGCGATGTCCTCGTCGACAATCTGGTCATCCGGACGCTACGACGCCGTGGGGGAACGCATCGCCCCGATCGCCGGGCAGGTGGTCGACGCGCTGGAGCGGCGCCTGCCGCTGCCCGGCGCCGCGGTGGTCGACCTGGCCTGCGGCACC
>NZ_BCRS01000111.1 GCF_001552715.1 Mycolicibacterium vaccae NBRC 14118 = CIP 105934
CCGGTACGGCTCGTCGCCGCGGGCAGGCTCGTCGCAGGCGTCCGCGAGCGCGGCCAGGTGCTCGCTGGTGTGCACCAACCGCATCGACATCGACAGTTCCTGCTCGAGTGCGGTGAGCTCGGTGAAGTAGTGCGCGAACGCCGTGTAGGCCGCACTGCCGGTGGCCAACCGGACGACCTCGGCGGTGACGTTCGGGTTGCCGTCGCGGTCGCCGCCGATCCACGAGCCGGGCCGCAGGATCGGGTCGTCGAGGATGCCCGATCCGGGCCAGCGTTCCTGCAGCGCCGACCGCACCTCGGCGTTGACCTGAGGGATGACCTCAAGGAAAGCGGCCGCGTAGTAGCGCAGCCCGGTCTCGATCTCGTCCTGGATCTTCAACCGGGACAACCGGATCAGAGCTGTCTGCCACAACGTCAGGATGTGGCGGCGCAGCTCGCGTTCGACGTCCTTGCCCTCGGGGGTGACGGTGAACCCGTGCAGACGCAGCCGCATCAGCTCGGTGATGCGGTGCTGGGTGTCGAACACCGTGCGGCGTCTGGTCTCGGTGGGGTGCGCAGTGATGACCGGCGAGACCAGCGCGCCGACGAGCGCTTCGGCGACCGTGGCGGCGTCGAGGTCGGCGTCGTCGAGTTTGAGGTAGGTGGCGGCCAGACTGCTGTCCTGCGGCGGCCTGCCGGCGGCTTCGTGGATCGCCCGGCGCCGTTCCCGGTGGATGTCCTCGGCGACGTTGGCCAGCAACGCGAAATGGGTGAACGCCCGGATCACCGGGATGGCCAGTCGGACGTCCACTCCGTCGAACATCTTGACCATGTCGGCGCGGTCGATCTCGGACCGCCGCACCCGGAACGCCTCCACCCGGGCCCGCTCGACGAGATCGAAGACCTCGTCGCCGTTCTGCTCGCGCACGATGTCGCCGAGCATCGCGCCGAGCAGCCGGATGTCCTCGCGCATGGGCTCGGTGGCTTCCCGGCCCACCTGGGTGCGCTGGACCGAGCCGATCGGTTCGAGTGTGGTGTCGGGCGCTTCGGGTGGTTGAGCCATCGCTCGATTATCTCCGCTGCCGGAACCGGCCGCAGATCGAGTCAGCGGTGGACCGGCGAGCGGTCAGTGGTCAGCTGTACTTGATCTGGAGCGCCATCCCGACGATGGAGACGATCCAGATTCCGGTGACGAACAGCGTCAGCCGGTCGAGGTTCTTCTCCACCACGGTGGAGCCGGACAGGCTGGACTGCACACCGCCGCCGAACAGGCTGGACAGACCGCCGCCCTTGGCGCGATGCAGCAGAACCAGGAGAACGACCAACACACTGGTCACAACCAGGATGATCTGCAGGGCCAATTGCATGGGAGCAAGCCTACCGAAGCGGGCGGGCGGTTACGGCAGCGGCCCGCCGGCGGCGATCGCCGACAGTGTCGCGAACTGCTCGGCGTCCAGCGAAGCGCCACCGACCAGCGCGCCGTCCACGTCGGCCTGTCCGACGATCTCGCCGACGTTCTTGGCGTTCACCGAGCCGCCGTAGAGCACCCGAACCCCGCCCGCGACGTCCGGTGAGGCCAGGTTGCCCAGTTCGTCCCGGATGGCCTTGCAGACCTCCTGCGCGTCGGCGGCGCCGGCCACCCGGCCGGTGCCGATCGCCCATACCGGTTCGTAGGCGATCACCGTCTGGCCGATCTGCTCGGCCGTCAGCCCGGCCAGCGAACCGCGCAGCGAGTTCACGTTGAACTCCACGTGGTTGCCCGCCTCACGCACCTCGAGCTGCTCGCCGATGCACACGATGGGCGTCAGCCCGTGCTTGAGCGCCGCTTTGGCCTTGGCCGCCACCAGTTCGTCGGTCTCACCGTGGTAGGTGCGCCGCTCGGAGTGCCCGACGACGGCGAACGTGCAGCCCAGCTTGGCCAGGAACGCGCCGCTGATCTCGCCGGTGTAGGCACCGGAGTCGTGCTGGGACAGATCCTGGGCGCCGTAGGTGAGCCGCAGCTTGTCGCCGTCGACGAGCGTCTGAACGCTGCGCAGATCGGTGAACGGCGGGATGACCGTGACGTCGACCTTGTCGAAATACTTGTCCGGCAACGAGAATGCGATCTTCTGCACCAACGCGATCGCCTCGAAGTGGTTCAGGTTCATCTTCCAGTTGCCCGCGATCAGCGGTTTACGCGCCAAGTTCGATCTCCTCGTTCAGTCCGACAGGATCTGGATGCCGGGCAGCTCTTTGCCCTCAAGGTATTCCAGCGACGCACCGCCGCCGGTCGAGATGTGCGAGAAACCGTCCTCGGGCAGGCCGAGCTGACGCACCGCGGCGGCCGAGTCGCCACCGCCGACGACACTGAACGCACCCTTGCCGGTGGCGGCGATGATGGCCTCGGCCACGCCCTTGGTACCCGCGGCGAACGCCGGGAACTCGAACACGCCCATCGGGCCGTTCCAGAAGATCGTCTTCGCGTTCGACAACAGCGCGGAGAACCGGCGTACCGACTCCGGACCGATGTCCAGCCCCATCTTGCCGTCGGGGATCCGGTCGGCGGGCACCACCTCGGCGGGGGAATCCGCGGAGAACTCGTCGGCGACGACGATGTCGACCGGCAGGTGCAGCACGTCGCCGTAGTCGTCGAGCAGCTTGCGGCAGGTCTCGATCATGCTCTCTTCGAGAAGCGACTTGCCCACCGAAAGTCCCTGCGCGGCAAGGAAGGTGAAGCACATGCCGCCGCCGATGACCAGGCTGTCGGCCTTGGTCGCCAGGTTCTCGATGACCGCCAGCTTGTCCGAGACCTTCGAACCGCCCAGCACCACCGCGTACGGCCGTTCGGTGGATTCGGTGAGCTGGGTGAGCACCTTGACCTCGGTGTCGACCAGGTAGCCGGCGTAGTGCGGCAGCAGTGTCGCCACGTCGTAGACCGACGCCTGCTTGCGGTGCACCACCCCGAAGCCGTCGGAGACAAAGGCGCCGGCTGTCCCGTCCGGCGCGCGCACCAGTTCGACGAGCGCCCTGGCCAGGCCGAGCCGCTCCGACTCGTCCTTGCTGGTCTCCCGGGGATCGAAGCGGATGTTCTCCAGCAGCAGGATGTCGCCGTCGGTCAGCCCCTCGGCGCGGGCCAGCGCGTCGCTTCCGACCACGTCACCGGCCAACTGCACGTGCCGCCCGAGCCGCTCCCCCAGCGCCGTGGCGACCGGCGCGAGGGAGAACTTCGGATCCGGCTCACCCTTGGGCCTGCCCAGATGCGCGGTGACGACCACCTTGGCGCCGGCGTCACTCAACGCCTTCAACGTCGGCACCGAGGCGATGATGCGCCCCGGGTCGGTGATCGTGTCGCCGTCGAGGGGGACGTTCAGGTCGGAGCGCACGAGTACGCCCCGCCCCGTCACCCCTTCGGACAGAAGGTCGTCGAGTGACTTGATCGCCATGGCGCCTCTGTTCTCCCGTCGCTTCGCTCGCCCCTACAGCGACTTGCCGACCAGGGCGACCAGGTCGACGAGGCGGTTGGAGTAGCCCCACTCGTTGTCGTACCAGGACACGACCTTGGCCTGGTTGTCGATGACCTTGGTCAGACCCGAGTCGAAGATCGAGCTGTGCGGATCGGTGACGATGTCGCTGGACACGATCGGGGCGTCGTAGTACTTGAGGATGCCCTTGAGCGGGCCCTCGGCCGCAGCCTTCATCGCGGCGTTGATCTCGTCCACGGTGGCCGACTTGCCCAGCTCGGCGGTCAGGTCGGTGACCGAGCCGGTGGGGATCGGCACCCGCAGCGCGTAGCCGTCGAGCTTGCCCTTCAGCTCGGGCAGCACCAGTCCGATGGCCTTGGCGGCACCGGTGGAGGTCGGCACGATGTTCAGCGCGGCGGCGCGGGCCCGGCGCAGATCCTTGTGCGGGCCGTCCTGCAGGTTCTGGTCCTGGGTGTAGGCGTGGATGGTGGTCATCAGGCCCTTGACGATGCCGAACTCGTCGTTGATGACCTTCGCCAGCGGGCCGAGGCAGTTCGTGGTGCACGACGCGTTGGAGATGATGTTCTGGCTGCCGTCGTACTTGTCGTCGTTGACGCCGAGCACGATGGTGATGTCCTCATCGGTGGCCGGCGCGGAGATGATGACCTTCTTGGCGCCCGCGTCGAGGTGGCCCTGGGCCTTGTCGCGCTTGGTGAAGATGCCGGTGGACTCGACGACGACGTCGACGCCCAGGTCGCCCCAGGGCAGCGCCGCCGGGCCTTCCTTGACCTCGAGCGCCTTGATCTTGGTGCTGCCGACGACGATGGTGTCCTCGCCTTCGAGGCTCACGTCGTAGGGCAGCCGGCCCAGGATCGAGTCGAACTTCAGCAGGTGCGCCAGCGTGGCGTTGTCGGTGAGGTCGTTGACCGCGACGATCTCGATGTCCTTGTTCTTGCCTTCGGCCTTCTGCGCGTCCAGCGCGCGGAAGAAGTTGCGTCCGATACGGCCGAAGCCGTTCACACCAACACGGATCGTCACGGGTGTCTCCTCTGTCCTCATTTTTTCGGTGAAGTGTGCCGTCGACTACTGGTGACCAGCCTAGTGGTTGGCCTCACGCCCGGGTGAGGTCGCCCCTGGGCCTTGTCACAGCATGCCGACGCTCTGGTCGACATACGGATTGCCGAGCCATTTACGGCGAACCCGCTGCAGGGTGCCGTCCTCTTCGAGCTCCGCCTGGGCGACCTGGAGCCGCGCCAGGAGCTTCTGGTCGGCGGGGTTGACCGCGACCGCGATGTCCTCGACCGACAGGCCGCGCTGTACCAGCTCGACCCCGGGCACCTGCTTGACCAGTTCGGCCAGCGCAGGCGCGAGTTTCATCACCGCGTCGCAGCCGCCGGCGACGAGGTCGGCGATCGCGGTGCTCACCGCGCCGTAGTCGTACACCCGGACCCGTTCGGCCTTGCCGTCGTCCACCAGCTGCTGTGCGATCGCCTCGCTGGTGTTGCCACGCTGGACGCCGACGGTCAGTCCGGCCAGGTCGTCGACGGAGTGCACCTGCGGCAGCCGGGCGGTGTCGACCGCCAGGCCCTGCCCGGAGATCAGGTAGGGCGGCAGGAACGCCGCCTTGCGCTCCCGCTCGGGGGTGACGGTGGTACCGGCGATCACGCAGTCGTAGTCACCGGCGGCGAGCCGGTCGAAGATCCCGTCGAAATCGGCGCCGTCGTAGGCGACGAACTCGATCTCCTCGGCGATGGCCGCGGCCAGTGCGGTCATCACGTCGATGTCCAGTCCCGACTGGCCCGGCATCGCGTTGAACGGCGGTTCCGGATACGCCACGCCCACCCGCAACGCGGCGCCCACGCTCAGGCGTCCTCGAGCAGATCGGGGGTGACGGCCGACTCGGTGTCGGGGATGCCGTCCTGTTTGGCCTTGCGGTCTGCCATCGACAGCAGGCGCCGGATACGGCCTGCCACAGCATCTTTGGTCATCGGAGGCTCGGCGAGCCGGCCCAGCTCCTCCAGGGACGCCTGCCGGTGGGCGACCCTGAGTTGCCCCGCTGCGGCCAGGTGGTCGGGCACCGTGTCGCCGAGGATCTGCAGCGCGCGTTCCACCCGGGCCGCGGCGGCGACCGCGGCGCGCGCCGATCGCCGCAGGTTGGCGTCGTCGAAGTTGGCCAGCCGGTTCGCGGTGGCCCGGACCTCGCGGCGCATGCGCCGCTCCTCCCAGGTCAACCTGGTGTCCTGGGCGCCCATCCGGGTCAGCAGTGCCCCGATGGCCTCGCCGTCGCGGACGACGACCCGGTCGCTGCCGCGCACCTCGCGGGCTTTGGCGCTGACCCCGAGGCGGCGAGCTGCGCCGACGAGCGCCAGGGCGGCCTCCGGCCCGGGGCAGCTGACCTCCAACGCCGACGACCGGCCCGGTTCGGTGAGCGAGCCGTGCGCCAGAAACGCTCCACGCCAAGCGGCTTCGGCGTCGGCGACGCTGCCGCCGACCACCTGGGCGGGCAGTCCGCGCACGGGCCGGCCACGCAGGTCGAGCAGACCGGTCTGGCGCGCCAGCGCTTCCCCGTCCTTGGCCACCCGCACCACATAGCGGGTGCTCTTGCGGATGCCGCTGGCCGAGAGCACGTGCACCACGGCGTTGTAGCCGTAGAGGTCGTAGATGTCCTTGCGCAGCCGGCGCGCGATGATGCCGAGGTCGACCTCGGCCTCGACGACGACCCGGCCCGACACGATGTGCAGCCCGCCGGCGAAACGCAGTAGCGAGGCCACCTCCGCACGGCGCGCGCTCACGGAGTTGACCACCAGACGGCTCAGTTCATCCTTGACCTCGGCTGTCATCGCCACGGGTCGTCACCTCTCGGTCCGTTCGCTGTCGGTGTTTGCATGGTCGGCTGTTGAAACCCCTGGTTCGTGCCATGAGTTGCCACGCCGCGCTTGCGAACCCCCTCCAACGCCGCGGCCAGCTTCGCCGGGTCATGTAAAGGTGTACCAGGTCGGGAAACGTCGGCAAACTCAACGTCGGCGCCGAGGATGGTAGCGGTCCGGCGCAGTTGGTCCCGCTCGCGATCGCTGGGAACCCGGGCCGAATCGACGATGATGTCGTGCACGGTGAAGCCCGGCGCATGCTGGGCCAGCACGTGGATGTGACGCTCCACCGAGAAGCCTGCCGTCTCCCCCGGTTCGGCCACCAGGTTGAGCACCAGCGCCCGCCGCGCCGTGGTGGCCTGCAGCGCCGCGGCCAGCTGCGGCACCAGCACATGCGGGATCACACTGGTGAACCACGACCCCGGCCCGAGGACCACGAGGTCGGCATTCAAGATCGCGTCGACAGCCTGGTGGGTGGCGGGCGGATCGCCGGGCAGCAGACGTACCCGGCGGACCTTCCCGACGGTGGTGGCGATCGCGACCTGGCCGCGGATCGCGCGGCTGACGCGCGGGTCGGAGTCCAGCCCGACCACGTCGGCCTCGATGCCCAGCCCCACCGGGCACATCGGCAGCACCCGGCCCTTGACACCGAGGATGCGGCCCAGCTCGTCGAGCGCGGCGACCGGATCGGCGAGCACCTCGTTGAGGCCGGCCAGAATCAGGTTGCCGATCGGATGGCCGGCCAGCGCGCCGCTGCCGCCGAACCGGTGCTGGATGATGGTGGCCCACAGCCGGCCGTGCGGACTGTCAGATGCCAACGCGGCCAATGCCATTCGCAAGTCTCCGGGCGGCACGACGTCCAGCTCGCTGCGCAGCCGGCCGGAGGATCCGCCGTCGTCGGCGACGGTGACCACCGCGGTCACGTGCGGGGTGAGCCGGCGCGCGGCCGACAGCGTGGCGTAGAGGCCGTGCCCACCGCCGAGCGCGACGATGCGTGGGCTCACCTGTCCTCCTCGCGCGGGGAAGCTCATTCGCGCCCCAGGTCGCGGTGCAGCACCCGCACCGTCAGGTCGGCGTCCTGCAGCCGTTCGGCGAGCGCCTCGGCCATCGCCACGCTGCGGTGCTTGCCGCCTGTGCACCCGATGGCGACGGTCATGTAGCGCTTGCCCTCCCGGCGGTAACCGTCGATCACCACGTCCAGCAGCTGATGGTAGGAGTCCAGGAACTCCACGGCGCCGGGCTGGCCCAGCACGTAGTCGCGGACCTCGTGGTGCTGGCCGGTGTGCGGTCGCAGCCTGTCCACCCAGTGCGGGTTGGGCAGGAACCGGACGTCCATCACGGTGTCGGCGTCCATCGGCAGTCCGTACTTGTAGCCGAACGACTCCACGGTCACGGCGGTGTGCGCGACGGCCTCGCCGGCAAAGGCCCGTTCGACGCTGTCGCGCAACGCGTGCACCGACAGCGACGAGGTGTCGATCACCAGGTCGGCGGCTGCCCGCACCGGCGCGAGCATGGTCCGTTCGGCGGCGATGCCCTCGGCCAGAGTCTGGTTGCCCTGCAGCGGGTGGCTGCGCCGGTTCTGCTCGTAGCGGCGGACCAGGATGTCGTCGGAGGCCTCCAGGAACAGCACCCGGGGCACGATGCCGCGCGTGCCCAGTTCGCTACGCACCCAGTCCAGGTCGCCGGTGAAGCCGCGGGAGCGCACGTCCATCACGACTGCGAGCTGGGTGATCCGGGACCCCGCGGTCAGCCCGAAGTCGACCATCCGCGCGATCAGTTCCGGGGGCAGGTTGTCGGCCACATACCAGCCGAGATCCTCCAGCACCTTGGCCGCAGTCCCCCGCCCGGCGCCGGACAGCCCGGTGACCAGGACGACGTCGATCCCGTTCTCGGCCGCCGGCTCGAGGCCCTCTTCGTCACCGGCGCGGCCGGTGCCCCCACGCAGTTCCTCGTGCATCCCCTGCTCTGTCATCCCGATACCCTGCTCTGATCATTGCCGATATCCGTGGCCGGCGCGCCCGAATCGACGGCGGCAGCCGGTGGGACCTCGGCGCCGAGCGCTTCGAGCACGGCCCGCGCGGTCGCCGCGCCGATGCCCGGCACGGCGGTGATCTCGTCGATGCCTGCCTGTTTGATCCTGGCCAGTGACCCGAAGTGGGTGACGAGGGCCTTGCGTCGATGCTCGCCCAGCCCGCGCACCGAATCCAGCGCCGACGCCGTCATCCGCTTCGAGCGTTTGCTGCGGTGGTAGGAGATCGCGAACCGGTGCGCCTCGTCGCGGACCCGCTGCAGCAGGTACAGGCCGTCACTGTTGCGCGGCATGATCACCGGGTCCGGCTCCGACGGCACCCACACCTCTTCGAGCCGCTTGGCCAGCCCGATCACCGCGACGTCGGTGATGCCGAGTTCCTCCAGCACCGCGGCCGCGGCGTTGACCTGTGGCGCGCCGCCGTCCACCACGAACAGGTTGGGCGGGTAGGCAAAGCGACGCGACCTGCCTTCGGCCATCATGTCGCCGGGCTGCGGGGTCTCCTTCAGGTGGCGGTGGAACCGCCGCCGGGTGACCTCGGCGATCGAGGCGACGTCGTCGGAGCGACCGTCGCCGGCTGCCTCTCGGATCGCGAAGTGCCGGTAGTCGGACTTGCGCGGCAACCCGTCCTCGAACACCACGAGCGAGGCCACCACGTCGGTGCCCTGCACGTGGCTGATGTCGACACATTCGATGCGCAGTGGAGCCTCGGCCAGCCCCAGCGCGTCCTGAATGCTCTGCAGCGCAGCGCTTCTGGCGGTGAAGTCGCCGGCACGCTTGAGTTTGTGCTGGTTCAGCGCACCTTCGGCGTTGCGCCTGACCGTCTCGGCCAGGGCCCGCTTGTCCCCACGCTGGGGCACCCGCAGCGCGACCCGGGAGCCGCGCAGCTGCGACAGCCAGGTCTCCAGTTCGTCGGCACTGTCGGGCAGCACCGGCACCAGCACCTGCTTGGGCACCGGCGTGGTCGCCTCGTCCCCGCCGGCGTCGCTGGCGCCGCCGAGTTCGGCCTGGTCGCCGTAGAACTGGGTGAGGAACTGCTCGACGAGATATTCCAGGGTGGATTCGCCTGGCTCGCCGGACTTCTCGATGATCCAGCCGCGCTGGCCGCGCACCCGCCCACCGCGCACGTGGAACACCTGCACGGCCGCTTCGAGTTCGTCGTCGGCGAACGCGACGACGTCGGCGTCGGTGCCGTCGCCGAGCACCACCGTCTGCTTCTCCATCGCCCGGCGCATCGCGCCGATGTTGTCGCGCAACCGGGCGGCCCGCTCGAAGTCCAGTTCCTCCGCCGCGGCGTTCATCTGCTGTTCCATCTCGCGGATCAGCCGGTCGGTCTTGCCTGCCAGGAAGTCGCAGAAATCCTGCACGATCCGGCGATGCTCCTCGGCGCTGACCCGTCCGACGCATGGCGCCGAACACTTGTCGATGTAGCCGAGCAGGCATGGCCGGTCAATCTGGCTGTGCCGCTTGAAGACTCCGTTGGAACAGGTGCGGGCCGGGAACACCCGGGTCAACAGGTCGAGCGTCTCGCGGATCGCCCAGGCGTGCGAGTACGGGCCGAAGTAGCGCACCCCTTTGCGGCGCGGCCCGCGGTACACCTTGAGCCGCGGATACTCCTCGTTGAGGGTGACGGCGAGCACCGGATAGGACTTGTCGTCGCGGTAGCGGATGTTGAACCGCGGATCGAACTCCTTGATCCAGTTGTACTCCAGCTGCAGCGCCTCGACCTCGGTGTTGACCACCGTCCACTCGACGCTGGCCGCGGTCATCACCATCTGCCGGGTCCGCGGGGCCAGGCCCGACAGATCCGCGAAGTACGAGTTGAGCCGGCTGCGCAGGCTCTTGGCCTTGCCGACGTAGATCACCCGGCCGTGCGGGTCGCGGAACCTGTACACCCCCGGTTCGACGGGTATCGACCCGGGAGCGGGTCGGTACGTCGCTGGATCGGGCACGGTCCCAGGTTACTGCCGGGCTCCGACCGGGTAGAGCCACTCCCGTGGCACTGACGCGGCCCGCCCGCCTGGTATTGGCCTCGCTTCTGGGGCCCATGCTCGTCGTCTCCGGTTGTTCGGCGGGGTCGCAGACACCGGCCGCACCGCCGGGCCCGTGCGACATCGTGACCAACGGCACAGCGGAGACCGCGACCGGCTACCGGCGCGACATGACGGCGGTGCGCACCCAGCGCTACGCGGTCGCCACGGCGAACCCGCTCGCCACCCGGGCGGCGTGCGAGGTGCTGCGGGACGGGGGCAGCGCGGCCGACGCACTCGTCACCGCGCAGACCGTCCTCGGGCTGGTGGAGCCGCAGTCCTCCGGTATCGGCGGCGGCGGTTTCCTGCTGTACTACGACGCGGGCACCGGCGCGGTGCAGGCCTACGACGGACGCGAGGTCGCCCCGGCGGCGGCGACCGAGAACTACCTGCGCTGGGTGTCGGACACCGACCGCACCGAGCCCCAGCCCGACGCCAGGGCGTCGGGCCGCTCGATCGGGGTGCCGGGCATCGTGCGGATGCTGGCCGACGTGCACGGCGAGCACGGCAGCAGGCCGTGGCGGGACCTTTTCGCACCCGCCGTCACGCTGGCCGACGACGGCTTCGAGATCAGCGACCGGCTGGCCACCGCGATCGCCGACGCGGCCCCGCGACTGCGGATGGACGAGGAGGCCGCCGCGTACTTCCTGGAGACGGACGGCAGCCCGAAACCGGCCGCCACCACGCTGACCAATCCGGCCTATGCGAAGACATTGGGCGCCATCGCCACCGACCCGGACGCCTTCTACAGCGGCCAGATCGCCCGCGACATCGTCGCCGCCGTCGCGGATCGGTCCGGCGGACGAACCCCGGGCCTGCTGACCGTCGAGGATCTGATCGGCTACACCGCACTACGCCGGGACCCGCTGTGCACCCCCTACCGGGACTGGGAGATCTGCGGCATGCCGCCCCCGTCGTCCGGCGGGATCGCCGTGGCGGCCACCCTCGGGATGCTGGAGCGCTTCCCGATGGACCGGTACGGACCCACCGAGGTGGACCTCAACGGCGGACGCCCCTCGGTGACCGGCGTGCACCTGATCTCCGAGGCCGAACGGCTGGCGTACGCCGACCGGGACCGCTACGTCGCCGACACCGCGTTCGTGCCGCTGCCCGGAGGAACTCCGCAGACGTTGCTGGGCAGCGAGTACCTGGCCGGCCGGGCCGCGCTGATCTCGCCCGATCGGAGCATGGGCACCGCGCAACCCGGCGAGTTCGGGCCACCGACCGCACCGGTCGCCCCGGTGCCCGAGCACGGCACCAGCCACATCAGCGTCGTCGACCGGCAGGGCAACGCCGCGTCGCTGACCACCACGGTCGAGTCCGCGTTCGGGTCGTTCCACATGGTCGACGGGTTCCTGCTGAACAACCAGCTGACCGACTTCTCGGCCGAGCCGGCCGGTCCCGACGGGGTGCCGGTGGCGAACCGGGTCGAGCCGGGCAAGCGCCCGCGCAGCACGATGGCTCCCACGCTGATCTTCGACCGGGGGCCGGTGGGTCGCCGGTTGTACGGGGTCGCCGGTTCACCGGGCGGCTCGACGATCATCCAGTTCGTGGTCAAGACGGTGGTGGGGATGCTCGACTGGGGCCTGGACCCGCAGCAGGCGGTGTCCATGGTGGACTTCGGCGCCGACAACTCCCCGGAGACCAACGTGGGCGGCGAACATCCGGTCATCGACACCTCCGACGACGGCGCCGACGATCCACTGGTGAAAGGGCTGCGCGAGCTCGGCCACAAGGTGGACCTGGCCGATCAGTCCAGCGGGCTCTCGGCGATCGTCCGCTCCGACCCCGGCTGGGTGGGCGGGGCCGACCCACGCCGCGAGGGCCTGGTCATGGGTGACGTGAATTGATGCCCGACTGCCGGCTCTGGTAGCGCCGCAGCAGCGTGCGCACCTGTTCCATCGCGTCGACCGCGCGGCCCTTGTCGACCGCCTGGATCGCCATCACCGGGACGTACTCGTCGTCGGGCAGGTCCAGCCGCGCCCAGCGCGCGCCCTCGTGGAACGACACGTCGACCACTTCGTCCCACGGAAACAGCCGGTACCCGAACAGGTTTCGCACGGCCACCCCCGAGGGGCCGATGCGCAGCCGGGGCCGCGCGAACAGCGACACGAAGCCGGCGATCACCACACCGACCATGGCGATCGCCACCTGGTCCCAGGTGCGGAAGACCACACCGGTGGAACCGACCTTGAGCAGCGCGCCGACCACAACGTGTGCGGCGACGATCACCACCGCCGCTCCGTAGGCGAAAAACGGCGTCAGGTGCGGCTTGACGACCAGATCCCAGTCGGGGCGGCTCATGAATCCGTTCGCAGACGGCGCAGCGTCAGCGCCGTCGACACCGCGGCCGCCGCGGCCTGCGCGCCCTTGTCCTCGGTGGAGTGCGGCAACCCGGCCCGGTCCAGTGCCTGGTCTTCGTTGTCGGTGGTCAGCACGCCGTTGGCCACGGGCGTGGACGCGTCCAGCGACACCCGGGTCAGGCCCTGGGTCACCGCGTCGCACACGTAGTCGAAATGCGGTGTCTGACCGCGGATCACCACGCCGAGCGCGACCACCGCGTCGTGGTCGCGGGCCAGCGCCTGCGCGACCACCGGGATCTCGATCGCACCGAGCACGCGGACCACGGTCGGGTTGTCGATGCCGGCGTCGGCGGCCACCTTGCGGGCGCCGTCGAGCAGCGCGTCGCAGATCGTCTCGTGCCAGGTGCTCGCGACGATGCCGAGCGTCAGGTCGCCGGCGTCGAGGGTCGGCAGATCGGGGACGCCGTGTGCCGGACTCATACCGCCCCGCCGAACTCGCCGGGGACGGCTTCGTCGAAGTCCTCCAGGCCGACGAGATCGTGGCCCATGCGGTCGCGCTTGGTCATCAGGTAGCGGATGTTCTCGGCGTTGGCGCGCACCGGGAGCGGCACCCGCTCGATGATGTGCAGTCCGTAGCCGTCCAGCCCGACCCGCTTGGCCGGGTTGTTCGTCAGCAGCCGCATCGACCGCACGCCGAGATCGACCAGGATCTGCGCCCCGATGCCGTAGTCGCGGGCGTCGGCGGGCAACCCGAGCTTGAGGTTGGCGTCGACGGTGTCGTCACCGGCGTCCTGCAGTTGGTAGGCCTGCAACTTGTGCATCAGGCCGATGCCCCGGCCCTCGTGGCCGCGCATGTACAGCACCACGCCGCGGCCCTCCCGGGCCACCATCGCCAGCGCGGCGTCCAGCTGCGGCCCGCAGTCGCAACGCCGGGACCCGAACACGTCGCCGGTCAGGCACTCCGAGTGCACGCGCACCAGCACGTCGTGGCCGTCACCGTGCGGACCGGAGATGTCCCCCTTGACCAGGGCCACATGCTCGACGTCCTCGTAGATGCTGCTGTAGCCGACCGCGCGGAACTCGCCGTGACGGGTCGGGATGCGGGCCTCAGCGATCCGGGCGATGTGCTTCTCATGCTTGCGGCGCCACTCGATCAGGTCCGCGATGGAGATCAGCGCGAGGTCGTGCTCGTCGGCGAAGATCCGCAGCTCGTCGGTCTGCGCCATCGCGCCTTCGTCCTTCTGGCTGACGATCTCGCAGATCGCGCCCGCCGGCTGCAGACCGGCCAGCCGGGCCAGGTCGACGGCCGCCTCGGTGTGGCCGGGCCGACGCAGCACGCCGCCGTCCTTGGCGCGCAACGGCACCACGTGACCGGGCTTGGTGAAATCGTCGGCGACGGCTTCCGGATCGGCCAGCAGGCGCATCGTGGTCGCGCGGTCCATCGCCGAGATGCCGGTTCCGACACCCTTTTTCGCGTCGACGGTGACGGTGTAGGCAGTGCCGTGCTTGTCCTGGTTGACCGCGTACATCGGCAGCAGCCCGAGCCGGTCGCAGATATCGCCGTCGAGGGGCACACACAGATAGCCGGACGTGTAGCGGACCATGAACGCCACGAGTTCCGGAGTGGCCTTCTCGGCGGCGAAGATCAGGTCGCCTTCGTTCTCCCGGTCCTCGTCGTCGATGACGACCACGGCCTTGCCCGCTGCGATGTCGGCCAACGCGCGCTCGACCGAATCCAGCCTCGTCATCTTCACCACCCTTGCCGGTTCCCAGCACGGAACCACGTGTCAATACCTCTCAGTATGAACCACGGAACGGGCCGACTTGATGCCCACCGTCCGGTGGGCAGAACCGTCGCTCACAGATCGGTGGCGGCGCCCTTGGTCTCGAGCAGTCGCTCGACGTACTTGGCGATGACGTCGACTTCGAGGTTCACGTGCGCACCGACCTCGGCGTGACCCAGCGTCGTCAGCCCGAGCGTGGTCGGGATCAGCGACACCTCGAACCAGTCGTGTCCGAGCCCCGACACGGTCAGCGACACCCCGTCAACAGTGATGGAGCCCTTCTGGACCACGTAGCGCGACAGCGCCGCAGGCAGCGCGACCCGCACCACCGTCCAGTGCTCCGACGGCGTCCGCGAGATGATGTGGCCGGTGCCGTCGACGTGACCCTGGACGATGTGGCCGCCCAGTCTGCTGTTCAGTGCGGCGGCGCGCTCGAGGTTCACCTTCGCGCCGACGGTGACGCCGTCCAGGCTGGAGCGGCTCAGTGTCTCGTTCATCACATCCGCGGTGAACGCCCCGTCGGCGAGCACGTCGACGACGGTCAGGCAGACGCCGTTGACCGCGATCGAGTCGCCGTGCCCGGCGTCCGACGTGACGACGGGACCACGGATGACCAGGCGGGCGGAGTCCCCGAGGTCCTCTCTGCCGACGACCTCACCCAACTCTTCGACGATTCCGGTGAACACGGCGACCAGCCTAGACCCGTGGCAAACGGGGTATTCCGGGCCGATGACCGTCATCGGATTCCACTGCTCCCACGAACAGATCCCGCCCGGGCAGCTGTTGCGCGACGTCGTGCACGCCGAGCAGGCCGGGTTCACCGCCGGCATGTGCTCCGACCACTTCAGCCCGTGGAGCGAACGGCAGAACGAGTCCGGGTTCGCCTGGTCGTTCCTGGGCGCGGCGCTGGCCAGCACCGGGCTGCCCTTCGGGGTCGTCAACGCGCCGGGCCAGCGCTACCACCCGGCGATCGTCGCCCAGGCGATCGGGACGCTGGCGGAGATGTTCCCCGGGCGGTTCTGGGCCGCACTGGGTTCCGGTGAGGCGTCCAACGAACGCATCACCGGCGAGACCTGGCCGCGCAAAGAGGTCCGCGACCGCCGGCTGGTCGAGTGCGTCGAGGTGATCCGGCGGCTGCTGAGCGGCGAGGAGGTGAGCTTCGACGGGCTGATCCAGGTGAACCGCGCCCGACTGTGGAGCCTGCCCGAGCGGGTGCCCGACCTGGTCGGCCCCGCGGTGACCCCCGCCACCGCGGCCCGCCACGCGCAGTGGGCCGACGCGCTCATCACCGTCAACCAGTCCCCCGAGAAACTGCAGCAGGTGCTCGCGGCGTACCGCGACGCCGGTGGGCGCGGTCCCGCGCGGCTGCAGATCCACCTCAGCTGGGCGCCGACCGACGACGAGGCCCTGGCCATCGCGCACGACCAGTGGCGCAACAACGTGTTCGCCCCGCCGGTGTGCTGGGACATCGAGACCGTCGAGGCGTTCGACGTCATCGGCGCATCGGTCACCCCGGAACAGGTCACGGAGTCGGTGCGGGTCTCCGGCGACCTCGGCAGACATGCGGCATGGCTGCACGAGTACCTCGAACAGGGCTGGGACGAGCTGTACTTGCACTTCGTCGGCCAGCACCAGCAGCCGTTCATCGACGCGTTCGGCGAGCACGTGCTGCCCCAGCTGTCGCCGACCGCGCCGGCGGTCCCGGCGTGAGGAAGATCGAGACCGGCGACCTGTGGTGGAAGAACGCCGTCTTCTACTGCGCCGACATCGAGACGTTCTACGACTGGAACGGCGACGGCTGCGGGGACATCCGCGGCATGACCGAACGCGTCGAATACCTGGCCGACCTCGGCATCACCTGTCTGTGGCTGATGCCGTTCTATCCGACGGCGCGTAAGGACGACGGGTACGACATCACCGACTTCTTCGCCGTCGACCCCCGGCTGGGCACCTTGGGCGATTTCGTCGAGCTCGTCCGCACCGCCAGGGCGAACGGCATCAGGGTGATCGTCGATTTCGTGATGAACCACACCTCCGACGCCCATCCGTGGTTCCGGTCGGCGCGGCGCAGCACCGACGACGCGTACCGCGACTACTACGTCTGGAGCGACACCGAGCCGCCCGACACCGCGAAAGAGGTCGTGTTCCCCGACCAGGAGGACAGCCTGTGGGAACACGACCCGAAGACCGGCCAGTGGTACCTGCATCACTTCTACAAGCACCAGCCGGATCTGAACATCGCCAACCCTGATGTGCAGGAGGAGATCTCCCGCACCCTCGGCTTCTGGCTGCAGCTGGGCGTCTCGGGATTCCGCATCGACGCGGTGCCGTTCCTGTTCGCCCGTGACGGGGCGCCGGGAGACCCCGGCGTGTTCGACCCCTTCGAGTACCTCGGCGACGTCCGCAATTTCATCACCCGCCGGCTCGGCGACGCGGTCCTGCTCGGTGAGGTCAACGTCGACTACGAGGATCAGAAGACGTTTTTCGGCGGACCCGACGGCGACGGGCTGAACATGCAGTTCGACTTCATCGGGATGCAGCATCTGTACCTGTCCCTGGCCCGGGGCGACGCTGGCCCGATCGCCCAGGCCCTGCGCGACCGGCCCCCGCTCGACATCACCAGTCAGTGGGCCAACTTCGTCCGCAACCACGACGAGCTCACCCTCGACAAACTCGGCGACGACGAACGCCGCGAGGTCTTCGACGCGTTCGGGCCGGAACCCGACATGCAGCTGTTCGACCGGGGCCTGCGGCGCCGGTTACCGGCCATGCTGGGTGGGGACCAGCGACGGATGCGGATGGTGTACTCGCTGGCGTTCTCGTTGCCGGGCACCCCGGTGCTGTTCTACGGCGAAGAGCTAGGGATGGCCGAAAACCTGGACATCCCAGGACGATTGGCGGTGCGCACGCCGATGCAGTGGACCGGCGGGGACAACGGCGGATTCTCCACTGCCGCCAGGCGCCGCCTGACGCGGCCGCTGCCCGACGGGCTGTACGGCCCGCAGCGGGTGAACGCCTCCGATCAGCGCCGCGACCACCGCTCGTTCTGGTGGTTCGTCCGCGACCTGATCTACACCTACCGTCAGCAACCCGAGATCGGTTGGTCCACCGCGGAAGTCCTCGACCAACCCAACCCCGCCGTGCTGGCGCACGTGTGCCGCGAACCGTCCGGCTGGTCGCTGGTGGCCCTGCACAACTTCGGCGCCGAAGGCTGCCTGGTGCCACTGGAGCTCGGTGACGTGCCTGCCGGTTCGAAGCTGGTGGACCTGCTCGACGGTCGCAGCGAATATTTCCTGGATTCCCACGGCCGCGCCGAAATGTCTCTCGATCCGTACGGCTACCGGTGGCTGCGTGTCCTTCGACCCGACGATCCGCCGATCATCTGAGGGGCCCCGATAGTCACCGAAGACCCAGCTCAGAGGCCAGTTTCCCGGAACGCCGCGGGCCCCGGGCCGCGCATCCACATCGCCGCACCCTCTACGATGCAGGCATGCAGACCCGCCTGTTGGCGATCTTCGCCGCCCTTTTCACCACCGTCGCCCTGGTCGCCGGTTGTTCCGGTTCGTCCACCGAGGACACCGGCAAGGAACTGCCCGACCCCGCCACCCTGCTGACGGAGTCCAGCGCGACCACCAAGGGGCAGACCAGCGCGCATCTGAAGCTGAGCGTGCAGGGCCAGATCCCCGACCTGCCCGTCGAGTCGCTCGAGGGCGACCTCACCCAGGCCCCCGCGGTGGCCGCCAAGGGCACGGCGAACATCATCTTCCTGGGCCAGCGGCTCAACGACGTCGAGTTCGTGGTCTCCGACGGAGATCTGTACGCCGCGATCACCGCCGGCGGCGCGCTGTCGAACTTCGGTCCCGCCTCCGACATCTACGACGTCGCCGCGATCCTGAACCCGGACGTGGGCCTGGCCAATGTGCTGGCCAACTTCTCCGACCCGACCGCCGACGGCCGCGAGACGATCGAGGGCGTGCAGACCGTCCGGGTCACCGGTCAGGTCAGCGCCGACGCGGTCAACAAGATCGCCCCGCAGATCGCCGCCACCGGCCCGGTGCCCGGCACCGCGTGGATCACCGAGGAAGGCGCGCACGAGCTGATGCAGGCCCGCCTGGAGCCCAGCCCCGGCAACAGCGTGACGATGACGCTGTCGAAGTGGGGCGAGCCGGTCACCGTCGACAAACCCGCGGTGTGATGCACCGCACCCCCCTCGAGGAGACCGCCCACCAGTCGGCGGGTCCCGGCGCCACCAACCGGTGGATGGCGATCAGCGCGGGCAGCCTCGCGGTGATGCTCGGCGCGCTCGACACCTACGTCGTCATCTCGATCATCCGCGACATCATGTTCGACGTCGGGATCGCCATCAACGAGATCCAACGGGTGACGCCGATCATCACGAGTTACCTGCTGGGCTACATCGCGGCGATGCCGCTGCTGGGCCGCGCGTCGGACAAGTTCGGGCGCAAGATCCTGATCCAGGCCAGCCTGGCCACCTTCGCCGTCGGCTCGGTCATCACCGCGCTGTCCACCGACCTCGTCATGATGGTCGTCGGCCGCGCCGTCCTGGGCGTCGCCAGCGGCGCCCTGCTGCCCGTCACCCTGGCGCTGGCGGCGGACCTGTGGGTCAGCCGCAACCGTGCCGCGGTCCTCGGCGGGGTCGGCGCCGCCCAGGAACTCGGCAGCGTGCTCGGCCCGCTCTACGGCGTCGCCCTGGTCGCACTGTTCACCCACTGGCAGGCGGTGTTCTGGGTCAATGTGCCGTTGGCCGCCCTCGCGATGCTGATGATCCACTTCAGCCTGCCCGGCCGGGACAAGGACGCGCCGACGCAGAAGGTCGACGTGGTGGGCGGGCTGTTGCTCGCACTGGCCCTGGGGCTCGCCGTCGTCGGGCTCTACAACCAGACACCCGACGGCAAGCAGGTGCTCCCGAGCTACGGCCTGCCGGTCCTGGCCGCCGCGGCGGTCGCCGCGGTCGCCTTCTTCGCGTGGGAGAAGTTCGCCACCACCCGGCTCATCGAACCCGCCGGGGTGCGGTTCCGCCCGTTCCTGGCCGGTCTGGGTGCCTCGCTGTGCGCGGGAGCAGCGCTGATGGTGACACTGGTCAACATCGAGTTGTTCGCCCAGGGCGTGCTCGGCAAGGAGCAGAGCGAAGCGGTCTTCATGCTGCTCTGGTTCCTCGGCGCGCTACCGATCGGCGCGCTGCTGGGCGGCTGGCTGGCCACCAGGATCGGCGACCGCATTGTCGCCTTCGCCGGGCTGCTCATCGCCGCCGCCGGCTACTGGCTGATCTCGCACTGGACCATCGACGTGCTGACCGAACACCACGACCTGGGTTTCGCGCAGCTTCCCACCTTCGACACCGACCTCGCGGTCGCCGGACTGGGTCTCGGCCTGGTCATCGGCCCGCTGACCTCGGCGACCCTGCGGGTGGTCCCGGCCGCCCAGCACGGCATCGCGTCGGCGTCGGTGGTGGTCGCCCGCATGATCGGCATGCTGATCGGTATCGCGGCGCTGTCCGCGTGGGGTCTGTACCGCTTCAACCAGCATCTGGCCGAGCTGCCCGCCAGCACGGGCGGCAATTCACTGGCCGAGCGGCTGGCCGCCGAGGCCGCCCGGGTGCGGGAGGCCTACGTGCTGCAGTACGGCGAGATCTTCACGATCACCGCGGTGGTCTGTGTGGTGGGAGCGGCGCTGGGTCTGCTGATCGCGGGCCGCAACGAGCACGCCGAGGAGCCGGCGGTCGAGGCTCAGCAGCGCTCAAGTCCGCGGCCCATCAGCTGAGGCTCGTCGGCCTGGTCGGCGTCGTCGGCGGTCAGTTCCCGCCAGACATCCCGGATCGCGCCGGTGATGGTGTCGACGGGGTTGTTACTGATCCAGTCCTGCAGTGCAGTCATGCTGGTTTTCCTTCTCTCGTGCTTTCATGCGCAACTCATCGGTGAAAGCGCGAATTCCCGACCAGTCTACCGAGCGCCGATCACTCCGGGCCGGTCCCGCGGGCCGGGGCAGGTGTGAATCGGGGCACGCCGCCGGCCACACATGAACATCTGAAAACGATTGGATAACAACCCGAGCCGCACTACACGGGGATGAGGCTGAGCAACACGTCCGGCCCCACCGGGGTCACTCCGTCGAAACGCCAGCGCTGCGCCTGGGCGATGCTCAGGACTCCGACGTCGTCGACGGCGGTGACCGGGCCGCCCAGCAGGATCGGCGCCACATAGGCCAGGATGCGGTCGATCACCCCGGCCCGCAGGAACGCGCCGGCCAGGGTGGGTCCGCCCTCGACGAGCACGTCCGTGCGGTCGGACAACGCCTTGACGACCTCGAGCGGGTCGCGTGTGCGGATCACCATCGTCCGCGAGTCGTCGTTGAGAACCGCTGCGTCAGGCGAGATCTCACGCTCACCGACCACGACGCGCAGCGGCTGGTGGTCGGCCAGACTGCCGTCCGGTCGCCGCGCGGTCAGCGTCGGGTCGTCGACGAACACCGTCCCGGTGCCCACCACGATCGCGTCGGCAGCGGCCCGGCGGCGGTGTACGTCCGCGCGAGCGGCCTCGCTGGTGATCCACTGGCTGGTGCCGTCGGCGGCCGCACTGCGACCGTCCACGCTGGTGGCGAATTTCCATGTGACATGGGGTAATCCGGTGCGCTGCTTGTGCAGCCACTCACGCAATGGACCGCCGGCGACCGCGGCGGACAGCACACCCGCGCTCACCCGCACGCCGGCCTCGGCCAGCCGTGCCGCCCCGCCCGCGGCCACCGGGTTCGGGTC
>NZ_BCRS01000112.1 GCF_001552715.1 Mycolicibacterium vaccae NBRC 14118 = CIP 105934
CAAGTAACCCCACCGCGAGAGCTTCCCGAGTGCCAGGGCCACCTCCCCAACGGAGGTGGCCCTGTCGCATGCCCGAGCGCCGAGATTGCATTCCGGTAGGCCCGATCTCGCCCTTTTCCGACGTGGTTGCAGTCTCGGCGACCGGGCGATGATGACCGAACTACCGCTGGATGGCGCGGGTGACCAGGTCGGCGATCGTCCGGCAGTACCGGGGGTTGATGATCCGATCGCTGTAGAGCGCGAAAGTGTGCAGCGGTGACGTCAGCAACTGGAGGACCACCGTCGGCTGAATGTCGTCGCGCAGCTCGCCCCGCTCGGCCGCCCGGTCGAAGATGACCTCGATGGTCGAGGTGCGCATGCTCCAGAACTGTGCCCTGGTGCCGTAGTCGGCGGCCTGGGTCTTGGTGTCGACGACTGTCATGCGGGCGATACGCCGGCCGACCGGATCGTTGACGTAGGCGGCGATGGACAGCGCCAACTCGGTCAGGTCGCCGCGCAGGGAACCGGTGTCGGGCACCGAGATGATCGTCTGGCTGTAGTGGAGAAGAGCGTCGAGGATCAGTTGTTGTTCGTTGTCCCAATTGGTGTGCAGGTAGTCGGTGGTCAGTCCCGACCGGTGCGCAACGCCCTCCATGCTGAAGCGATCTACGCCCCACTGTTGGAGTTCAGCTAACGCGGCTTGAATAGCCGCGGCGCGCTGCGACGCGTTGGCGTCAGACACCTGGTTCCCCCTGTTTGTCCTGCATAACCAGGGTACGAAAACTAGCGGGAATTGCGCCGGTTTCCGGACAATTTCTTGCCCAGGAAGGAATGTAGGCGACCCTTGGGAAACATGTGCGGGTCTATGTCACATTTATGCGGACTTCAGCCGGATCCGCCAGCGCACGAAGCCGAGGTAGGCCAGGCTGATCACCACGAGCATGCCCATGTCGAACAACCACGCACCGGAGGTGTGCTCCCAGTGCCGGTCCTGCGGCGTCAGTGGTCCGGGCACCAGCCGGATCAGGTCGACCGTCGACGCCGATGCGGCGAATCCCCACCGGGCGGGGGTGAACCACGACATCTGGTCGAGCACAAGACGGTCGGTCACCGGGATCATGCCGCCGGAGAACACCAGCTGCGACATGATCGCGACGACCAGCAGCGGCATGATCTGCTCGGCGGACTTCGCCAGCGCCGACAGCGCCAGACCCACCATCGCCGCGGCCACACACGTCACCGCGATGTCGGTGAACAGTTCGATGCTGCGGTTGCCGAGTACCGCACCGCTGTCGACGGCTCCCGCGCCCCAGCCCTTGCCCAGGATCGCGATCGACGTGACGATCGCGGCCTGCACAATCGCGAATGCGGTGAACACCACCACTTTGGCCAGCAGGTAGGCCGAAGTCGACAGGCCGACGGCCTGCTCGCGGCGGAAGATCGCCCGTTCGCTGATCAGTGCGCGGATCGTCAGCGCGGTCCCCATGAAGATCGCGCCGACGTTGAGCATCACCAGGATCTGACCCGGTTCGTTGGGCGCCTCGCCGCCCTCCATCGCGGTCTTGGGTACGCCGAACCCGACGTCGCCCGGCACCGACAGCGACAGCACGCCCATGATGAACGGCAGCAGCATCAGGAACGCGAAGTAACCGCGGTCGGAGATCACCAACCTGATCTGTCGCCGCGCGATCGTCGACAACTGCCGCCGCAGACTCGTGCGGGTCGGGTTGCCGAGGTCCGACGGTGTCAGCGCGGGGGGTTGTGGCGGTGGCGGTCCGTGTTGAGCCAGGTAGCGCTGCGCGGCCGCATCGGGGTCACCGGCGACGGCGCTGAAGATGTCGGCCCAGTTCGTGGTGCCCATCGACGGGCCGATCTGGCTGGGCGGTCCGTAGAACGCGGTCTTGCCGCCGGGCGCCAGCAGCAGCACCTGGTCGCACACGTCGAGGTAGGTCAACGAGTGGGTGACGACCAGGACGACGCGGCCGGCGTCGGCGAGCTGGCGCAGCATCGTCATGACCTGGCGGTCCAGCGCGGGGTCCAGGCCCGAGGTCGGCTCGTCGAGGATCAGCAGGGACGGACCGGTCAGCAGCTCCAATGCCACCGAGGCGCGCTTGCGCTGCCCGCCGGAGAGCTTGTCGACGCGGGTGTCGAGGTGCTTGGTCATCTCGAGCTCTTCGAGCACCTCGTTGACGACCTGTTCGCGGTCGGCCTTGGTGGTGTCGGGCGGCAGCCGCAGCTCGGCGGCGTACATCAGGGCCTGCCGCACGGTCAGCTGACCGTGGACGACGTCGTCCTGCGGCACCATCCCGATCCGGGAGCGCAGCGAGGCGTATTCGGCGTGTACGTCGTGACCCTCGAACGACACCTGGCCGGTCGTGGGATGGGTGTAGCCGGCGACGAGCCGCGCGAAGGTCGACTTACCGGCGCCGGACGGGCCGATCACCGCGGTCAGCGTGCCCGGCCGCGCCGACATCGAGATGTTGTCGAGCAGCGTCTTGTTGTTCTCGATCGTCCAGGTGACGCCGTGGACCTCGAGTCCGCCGGTCGCGGTCGCCGCGGCGGTCTCGGTACGACGGACCAGCGTGCCGTCGCGGAACACCAGGTCGACGTTGCCGATGGTGACGGTGTCGCCCTCGGTGAGCACCGCGCTCTCGACCCGCGAGCCGTTGACGAAGGTGCCGTTGATGCTGCGGTTGTCGCGGATTTCCGCGGTCCCGGACGGACCAGCCGCGGGGATCAGGGTGGCGTGGTGCCGCGAGGCAAGCACGTCGGGGATGACGATGTCGTTGTCGCTGGCCCGGCCGATCTTGATGGATCCCGCAGGTGCTTCCGCAGGCTTACCCGGCCGCAGAATCTTCAGCATGCTGGTGGCGATGTTGCCGTCGCCGCCGGAACGTGGTGCCGCGGCGGGCCCCATCACGGTCACCGATTCCATCGCCGGCGCCGAGATGGGCTGTTGGTGCCGCGGTGGCAGTGGCGGCACTGGTGGCGGCGGTGGGGGTGGCGTCCGGTAGGCCTGCGGGCCTGTCGGACGGGGCGCGCCGATCGGTTGGGTGCCGGGGCCGGTCGGGTAGGGGCGCTGCACCGGCGGACGCCCGGTCTGCGGCGGAGGCTGCGACGGCCACGTGGTGCTCGGTCGGCCGGTGACCGGGACGGCGACCGTCGGGGGAGGGGAACCGGCCGATCCCTGATGGCGGCCGACCTCGAAGACCAGCAGCGGGCCGTCGGGATTGCCGATGTGGATCTGGGTGCCGTCGGTGATCTCGGCGGCGGGCACCCGCCTGCCGTTGACGTACATGCCGTTGAGGCTGCCGTTGTCGATCGCCACCCACCGGCCCTGGTCGAATCGGAGCACCAGGTGGGCGCGGGAGATCAGGGGGTGGGCGATCCGGATGTCGGCCCGCAGATCCCGTCCGACGACGACGTCGTTGCCGGCCGCGAAGGAGCGAGTGGATCCGTCGTACCGCACGGTCAGCGCAGGGCTTACAGGTCGGCTCATCGCGGGCAACTCTATCGGTTACCGGTGAGGGCGGTAGCTGCGACCTGGTGGTGTCGATGATCTGTTGCAGCGCTGTTATCTGCTCGTTCTTTACCGTGCTTACGTCAAACCCCGCCGCAGGGTGATCATCGCGACACGCCCGTGTTGTCCGCGATCTGTTCGGTGCGGCACGCGTGTGCGCACGACGTCGTCGAAATCGGCTGCGGGCGAGGCGGAACAGCGCTTCTGCCCCGGGCGGCCGTACGGCCCGGCGGACGCGATGGGCAATGCCTTTGAGGGCGGTGACGGTTCCTGTCGGTATTTCAGAGAGGAATCGCTATTTTAGGGTGGAGCAATGCCGCGGCCCGCCATATACACCGTCGATATCCTGCTCGACGCGGCCGCAGAGCTGCTGAGCGCGCAGGGGCCCGCCGCGGTGACGATGTCGGCGGTGGCGCGTACCACCGGCGCGCCGAGCGGGTCGGTGTACCACCGATTCCCGACGCGCGCCGCGCTGTGTGGCGAGCTGTGGGTGCGCACCGAGGAGCGTTTCCAAGACGAGTTGATCGAGGCGCTGTCGGTCGACGGCGATGCCCAGCATCGCTGCGTGACCGGCGCGCTGCGGATCCTGCAGTGGTGCCGCGACAACCC
Source organism: Mycolicibacterium vaccae NBRC 14118 = CIP 105934 (assembly GCF_001552715.1). Lineage (GTDB taxonomy): Bacteria > Actinomycetota > Actinomycetes > Mycobacteriales > Mycobacteriaceae > Mycobacterium > Mycobacterium vaccae. The sequence goes on from NZ_BCRS01000112.1 coordinate 4,109, forward strand.
GGTCGAAGCCCAGGTCATGCTGGCCGGTCCCGCCGCGCTCGACATGGGCGAGTGGCCCGAATCGATCGCGGGCCGACGGAAACGCTTGCAGCGCAAGCTGCGTAAGGCGCTGGCCGACGTACCGGACGACGCGGCGCGGGTCAACGCCGCGATCATGGACGTGCCGGCCGCGATCGTGCGGCGCCATCTGCGCGCGCGTCAGGGCATCCCGGCGGTCGCCGACGCGATCGTCGAGGACTGCGCCCGCGCGCTCATCGCCCCGAGCTGACCGGCGAGGGAGAGCCGGTGCGCACGCAGTAGGTGTGGCTGTAGATCGTCGGCATGCACAGGTTGCAGTGGTCGCAGATCGACTTCACCGCGCTGTCGGCCTGGATCCGGTTGAGCAGATCGGGTTCGGCCAGCAGTGCCCGTCCCATCGCGACGAAGTCGAAGCCCTCGGCCATCGCGCGGTCCATCGTCTCGCGGTTGGTGATGCCGCCGAGCAGGATGATCGGCAGCGTGAGCTCGTCGCGGAACTTCTTGGCGTCGCGCATCAGGTAGCCCTCTTCGTACGGGTACTCCCGCATGAACTTCTTGCCGCTCATCCGCATACCCCACGACAGCGGGGGCTTGAAGTTCCGGGCGAATTCCTTGATCGGCGCGCCGCCGCGGAACAGGAACATCGGGTTGAGCAGTGAGCTGCCCGCGGTGAGCTGGAGTGCGTCGAGGCCGCCGTCCTCTTCGAGCCACTTCGCGGTCTGCAACGACTCCTCGATCGGGATGCCGCCGCGGACGCCGTCGGTCATGTTCAGCTTCGCCGTGACGGCGATCTGGTCGCCGACCGCGTCCTTGACCGCCAGCACCGCCCCGCGGGCCACCTTGGCGCGGTTGGCCAGTGAGCCGCCGAACTCGTCGGTGCGCCGGTTGATCAGCGGCGACAGGAACGAACTGGCCAGGTAGTTGTGGCCGAGGTGGATCTCGACGGCGTCGAAACCCGAGTCGATGGCCAGGCGGGCGGCGTTGGCGTGCGCCTCGGTCACCTCGCGGATGTCCTCGCGGGTGGCTTTCTTCGCGAACCGCATCGACAGCGGGTTGAAGAACCGCACCGGAGCCAGCGCCGTGGCCTTGTTGGTGCGCGCGTTCGCGACAGGTCCGGCGTGGCCGATCTGCGCGCTGATCGCGGCGCCCTCGGCGTGCACCGCGTCGGTGAGGCGGCGCAGTCCGGGTACCGCCTCGGGGCGCATCCACAGCTGCCAGCCGTCGGTGCGGCCGCCGGGCGCGACGGCGCAGTAGGCGACGGTGGTCATGCCGACGCCACCGGCGGCAGGCAGTCGGTGGTAGGTGATCAGGTCTTCGGTGACCAGGGCGTCCGGGGTCGCGGCCTCGAACGTCGCGGCCTTGATGATGCGGTTGCGCAGTGTGAGCGGTCCGAGCTTGGCCGGACTGAACACATCGTGGGCGACTGTCATGTCTGGAGCATGCCACGCCGTCAGTGGGAAGCAACACTGCCTGTCAGAATGAACCGGTGGGTGCAATTACTTTGGACGGCAAGGCCACGCGCGACGAGATTTTCGTCGACCTCAAAGAGCGCGTCGCCGCGCTGACCGAGGCCGGCCGGACACCCGGTCTGGGCACTGTGCTGGTGGGCGACGACCCCGGCTCCCAGGCCTACGTGCGCGGCAAGCACGCCGACTGCGCCAAGGTGGGTATCAACTCGATCCGGCGCGACCTGCCGGCCGACATCAGTCAGCAGGCGCTGCTCGACACCCTCGACGAACTCAACGCCAACCCGGACTGCACCGGCTACATCGTCCAGCTCCCGCTGCCCAAGCATCTCAACGAGAACGCGGCATTGGAACGTGTCGACCCGGCCAAGGACGCCGACGGCCTGCACCCGATGAACCTGGGCCGGCTGGTGCTCAACGAGCCTGCGCCCCTGCCGTGCACCCCGCGCGGCATCGTGCATTTGTTGCGGCGCTACCAGGTCGAGATCGCGGGCGCGCACGTCGTGGTGATCGGCCGCGGCGTCACCGTCGGCCGTCCGCTGGGGCTGCTGCTCACCCGCCGCTCGGAGAACGCGACGGTCACGCTGTGTCACACCGCGACCCGTCACCTGCCCCAGATCACCCGTGAGGCGGACATCATCGTCGCCGCGGCCGGGGTGCCGCACATGGTGACCGCCGAGATGGTGCGGCCCGGCGCGGCGGTCGTCGACGTCGGGGTCAGCCGCGACGATGCGGGCAAGCTGGTCGGCGACGTACACCCGGATGTGTGGGAGGTCGCCGGCCACGTGTCACCGAATCCCGGCGGGGTGGGCCCGTTGACGCGGGCGTTCCTGCTGACCAACGTCGTCGAACGGGCCGAAGCCGACACGTGACCGTCAAGGAACTCGCGCGCAAGGTGGTCACCGGGCAGTGGCCCATCCTGGTGGTGGGACTGCTGCTGGCCGCAGCGTTCGTTCTGGTGGCAGCGGGTTTCTGGCGACGGGGCGCGTTGGTGATGGCGGTCGGGGTCGCCACCGCGGCGGGGCTGCGGCTCGGGTTGCCCGACGATCGCTGTGGGCTGCTCGCGGTGCGCAACCGCACGGTCGACGTGCTGACCACCGGGTCGGTCAGCGCGGCGATGTTCTATATCGCGTGGACGATCGACCCGCTCGGCACCAGCTGAGCAGTCAGCTCGGACGACGCAGGATGAACTGCCAGGACCACGGCAGGCGGCGCATCGGCCGCTCCAGCGCACGGGCGACCCAGCGCACCTTCTGCGGGATCACCTCGGGCGGATAGTTGAAGTTCTGGACGTGGGTGACGTCGAATCCCGCACGGGCGGCCGACAGCCGGATGTGCTTCATGGTGACGACGTAGAAGTCGTGCTCCCAGTGCACGGGCGAGAGTTTCCAGTAGCGGTGCTGCACCGAGGTCGGCAGGTAGCCCATCAGCGGCAGCCGACTGTGCGATTCGATGAGGAAGTAGGGATTGGGGATCTGGCCGACGACGACGCCGCCGGGCTTGAGGACCCGGAAGATCTCCTGCAGGCTCGGATCGCGCTCGGCCGGCGGGATGTGTTCGAAGACGTTGGCGAACAGGGCGACGTCGAAGCGCTCGTCCGAGAAGTCCAGCTTGCTGGCCCGCGCGGGGTACAGCACGCAGCCGTGAGGGGTGGTGAGCTCGCCGGGCAGCGTCGGATCGATGCCCGTCCAGTTCGGCACGCGCGTCAGCTGTCCCATCTGGTCGGTCAATGCGCCTCGCTGGCAGCCGATTTCGATGCCCTCGGTGGCGCCGATGGGGCTGAACTCGTCGACCAGGCCGGCCAGGCTCTGGCTGAGCACCGCGCCGCGGGTGACCCACTCCTCCTCGGTCTGCAGCACCTGGGACCTGACGTAGCGGCGCAGACGCCCCAGGTTGTCCGGCACCCGGGACTCGTCCTCGCCGGCCATCAGCTCCACGGGGCGTCCGGCCCGCTCCCTGCTCTTCAACATCTGTGCTCCCGCCCTCGATACGACAATCTTTGACAGTCTTGGTGTTTCACGCCGGCAAGCTGCTCGGCAGCGCCGACACCGAGCGACCCCAGTCGGCGTCCACCCGGTTCAGCAGGGCTTCGTACTGCTCGGCGCTGCGTCGCCACGAATGCGGGTCGGAATGAGTTCTGCCCACCAAGGGCAACGCATTTCGGATGCCGTCGGCGAGGGCTTCCGGATCCCCGGGTGGCACCAGCACGGCTCCGGTGTACCCCTCGGTGGCCTCGATCAGCCCGCCGACCGACGTGGTCACCACGGGTAGTCCACAGCTCATCGCGATGTGCAACGGGCCCGACGCCGAGGACCGGCGGTAGGGGAGCACGACGAGGTCCGCGGTGGCGAAGAATCCGGGAACCTCATGGTCGGCGACGTAGCGGTCCACGATGGTGAGCCGGTCGGCGGGCAGGACCGACCTGAGTTGCTCCAGCGGTTGCCGGTAGCCCTGCCACACCTCGCCGACCACACTGAGGTGGATGTCCACTCCGGACTCGACGAGCAGTCGGACCGCGTCGGCCAGGTCGGCGTGACCCTTGTACGGGCGCACCACGCCGAAGACGAGCGCGCGGACCGGTTGCTCCGCAACGGGGTCGGCCCGAGGGCTGAACTGCTGGTGTTCGACGTGCTGCGCGTAGGGCCCGTGCAGGATCACCTCGACCGGCAGGTGAGCCAGCCGCGGGTAGGCCGTGGCGAGTTCCCGGCGGTCGAAGTCCGAGTGGACGACGATCGCGTCGGCGCGCTCCAGCAGCAGGTTCATCCCGGCGCGGGTGTAGCGGCCGACCAGCGGCAGTCCGGCTTCACCGATGTCCTGTGTCTCGTGGAACTCGATCACCAGGCGCGCCCCGGTGCGTTTGGCCAGCCACGCGATCACCAGATAGCTGTGCAGCACGGTCGCGGTCCACCACTGCAGGATCACCACGGTGGGTCGGGTCCGGCGCCAGAACCGCCAGGCGCCGACCGCCGAGGGTCCCCAGAACCAGTCCAGGCCGTTGAACACGGAAACCTTTGGCAGCGGCAGCATTCCGTCGGTGCTGCCCACCCGCGCGCGACCGGGGTACAGCACTCGGGGGCACAGTCTGCGCAGCAGCAGCGCGGCCACCGGTCCGCGTTCGGCCAGGGCATCGGTCAGCTGCGCCGTGTAATAGCTGACGCCGGACAGGAATCGGTCCCCCGGGCCGACGATCAGAGCTACGGGCCTGCGCCCCCCGGCGCGCCCGTAGCTCACGCAGTTGTCCCGATGCGATCGCCGGCGTGCACGCGCCTGCGGACCGATTGGAGGACGTGGCCGCTGAGGCCCGAGTGGTGCCCGCGCAGCACGGTCCGCAGGACCCTGATGCCGTCGCGGACCGAATGCAGATTGGACTTGCCTGCCCGTCGCGGCAGTTCGAGGCTCGGCACCTCGGCGACCCGCAGCCCCGCGCGCATGGCGTGGACGACCATCTCGGCCTCGATCTCGAAGCCGGTCGCCGACAGCGCGAGGACGTCCAGGTACCGACGGTGGAAGGCACAGAAGCCGTAGCACAGGTCGGTGAGCTCGGCGCGGTACAGCGCGTTGAACACCCCGAGCAGGAACCGGTTGCCCATTCGCCGGAACCGGGTGATGTCCAGCGAGCCGCCGCCCGGGATGAAGCGGGAGCCCTTGACGAAGTCGTAGCCGTTGGCCAGGAAATGGACGTAGTGCGTGATCTCGTCGGGGGTCATGCTGCCGTCGGCGTCCATCATCACGATGATGTCGCCGGACGCGGCCAGGAAGCCCGTCCTCAGTGCGCTGCCCTTGCCGACCCCGTCCTGAGCCACGACCTTGACGTCCGGCCGGCAGCGCTGGGCGGTGACCAGCGTGGCATCGGTCGACTTCCCGTCGACGAGGATCACCTCGTCGACGTCGTCGGCGATGCGCTCGAGCACCCAGCCGATGTTGCGGGCCTCGTTCTTGACCGGGATCACCAGACTCACCGACGGCGCCGTGCCCGCACCGAGAATTGCTTTGCTGTGGGGGCTGCCCCGGCGGGCGGCGCGCTCGGTGGCAACAGCGCGAACCCCCAGCGATGCTGCTGCACTTTCCTGCTGGTAACCGTTCGCAATATGTTGCTCGGTCATTTAGTCCCCCCGTAGACCTGATGCAATTTCAGTGAATGAAAGTCAATTAGCTGGTTTCGCACCAACGGGTGCACGTCAGCATGACGAGGCCCACGCTAGCACCGGCTATGAGGGCATGCAATACAGTTCAGGGGCTATTCGCGGTGCGACGCGGATCTGCTTCGGCATCTGGCTAGCGGATCCGTAAATATTCGCTGTGTGCCCGACAGCGATGTTGTTTGACTAGTCAAACAATAACGCCGAAAGAAATGTCCGTGATCGCGCCGTGACCTGCAATTCCGCAAATTCGACAATAAATCCACGCCGTCGAATTCGCCGCTACCTGTCCGCAGCGTTGCGTCCCAGGTCGGCCTCGATTGCCGCGCGCGCCGGAAAATCACTCGCGTGGCCGTTGCCCGGTCAGGCACGCTGACCGTGTGAGTGCCACCGATCTCGTCTTCGTCCGGATCCGCCGCCACTAACGGCGGACTGCGGACCACCTGCTACGCCTCCGCCGCGCTGATCGTCCAGTCAACCGATCCCGCGGAGCATCGTCATGCCCACTTACGGCAACGGCCGTCACGAGCACGGCCAGAACTTCCTCATCCACCCCGAGATCAGGGACGGCATCGTCGACCTGGTGGCTGCCACCGACGGCCCGATCGTCGAGATCGGTCCCGGCCGGGGAGCTCTCACATTCAAACTCCAGGATCTCGGCCGGTCACTGACCGTCGTCGAGATTGACACCCGCCATGCCCGCAGCTTGCGGGCCCGCACCGTACCGTCGACGACGGTCGTCGAAAGTGATTTTCTGCGTTGGCCACTGCCGAATCACCCCCATGTGATCGTGGGCAATCTGCCCTTCCACCAGACCACGGCGATGCTGCGCCGAATCCTGCACGCGCCGCACTGGACCCACGCGGTGCTGCTGGTGCAGTGGGAAGTCGCGCGGCGTCGTGCCGCCGTCGGCGGCGCCACGATGATGACCGCGCAGTGGTGGCCGTGGATGGAGTTCACCCTCGAAGGCCGCGTGCCGGCTGCGGCGTTCCGCCCACGCCCGACGGTCGACGGCGGGCTGCTGGTGGTCTCGCGGCGCCGCGAAGCGTGGTTGCCGGCGGCGGACCGTCGGCGGTACCAGCGTTTCGTGCACACCGTGTTCACCGGTAAGCGGCGATACCTGGATGCCCTGCTGCCGCGCGGCGTGCTGCCCCGGGACCTTTCGGCCGCGCAGTGGGTCGCGCTGTACCGGCAGTCGGTCGGGCTCAGCCCAGCATCGCGCGGACGCAGACCGTGACGTAGGGCAGGGCCAGTCCGGTGCTGTTGGCCAGCGCGGGGTGGGTGGCCAACAGCTCGCGCACCCGGTCCAGTGTGCGGGCCCGCACCTTCTCCGGTGAGGTGATGCAATAACTGCGCGAGGCCACCAGGTCGATCAGCGCCTGAGGCGTCAGATAGCTCGTCCATTCGACCTGGTGCCGCTGCACGTCGGTGAACGGGGCGGGAAGGTCGACGCTCTGGCTGAACGGGTCGACCTCGTGACCGATGATCGCGCCGAGGTCCTTCACCCAGCCCAGCCGTTCGTCACGGTTGTTCCAGACCAGGCCGAGACGGCCGCCGGGCCGCAACACCCGGGCCACCTCTTTGACGGCGCGCTCGGGATCGAACCAGTGCCAGGCCTGCGCCACCAGCACCGCGTCAACGCTGTCGTCGGGCAGCGGGATGTCCTCGGCGGTGCCGAGCAGGGCCGGGGTGTCGGGCAGCGACGAGCTGAGCAGTTCCAGCATCTCCGGAAGCGGGTCGACGGCGACCACGTCGAGGTTCCGCTCGACCAGCCGGGTGGTCAGCTTGCCGGTACCGGCCCCAAGGTCCAGCACGTCGCGCGCGCCCTCGGGCAGCAGCCAGTTGATCGCCTCCGGCGGGTACGACGGACGTCCCCGCTCGTAGGCGGCCGCCTCCGCCCCGAACGACAGGGAGCGGCGATCCGCGGACCCACTCACCGTGACGCCAGCTCCAGCGTGCGCCGGATCAGCTTGCCGACCGCGTCGGTCTCCACCAGGAAGCCGTCGTGGCCGTACTCCGACTCCACCACCTCGAGCCCGTCGCAGCCGGGCAGCAGCTCGGCCAGCTCGGCCTGCAGCCGCAGCGGGTAGAGCCGATCGGTGGTGATCCCGCCGACGACGGCGGGCACCGGGCAACTCTGCAGCGCGGCCGCCACCCCACCGCGGCCCCGGCCGACGTCATGGCTGGACAACGCATCGGTCAGCGCGACGTAGGTGCCGGCATCGAAGCGTGCCAACAACTTTCGTCCCTGATACTCCAGGTAGCTCTGCACCGCGTAGCGGCCGCCGGTGGCCGGATCCTCGTCGTGCTGCGCGTCGTTACCGAAGCGTTCGTCGAGCTCGGTCTCGCCGCGGTAGGTGAGGTGGGCGAAGCGGCGGGCGATCTCCAGGCCGGCCGACGGGAAGCGCCCGGTGCCGTGATAGTCGCCGCCACACCAGTCGGGGTCGGCCTTGATCGCGGCGACCTGGGTGCTCTGGGTGCCGATCTGGTCGGCGGTCGCGCGTGCGCCGACCGCCAGCACCAGTGCGGCGCGGACACTGTGCGGATAGGTCACCATCCACTCCAGGGCCCGTGCGCCGCCCATGGATCCGCCGATGACGGCAGCGACCTCGGTGATCCCGAACCGTTCCAGGGCGGCCACGTCGGCGGCCACCTGATCACGCACCGAGATCGTCGGAAACCTTGAGCCCCAAGGCTTTCCGTCCGGACCGGGTGAACTGGGGCCGGTCGATCCGCGGCAGCCGCCCAGCACGTTCGTCGAGATGGCGCACCAGCGGTCGGTGTCGATCGGGGCGCCGGGACCGGCCACACCGTCCCACCAGCCCGGGGTCGGGTGATCGGGGCCCGCAGGCCCGGTGATGTGCGAATCGCCGGTCAGCGCGTGCAGGACGACGACGACGTTGTCACGGTTGGGGGAGAGCTCACCCCAGCGCTGCACCGCGATGGAGACGTGGTCGAGGACCTCGCCGTTGTCCAGGGTCAACGGGCCGATGTCGACGACGCCGATCTGGCCTTCCGGCGGCAACGCCACGCGATCGGTCAGGATGTCCACAATCGTCATCAGAACGACGCCAAGGTGTTCGGGTCCGTCTCGGCGGCGACACTGAACGGCTTGGCCGCGGCGAATCCCTGCTCCAGGTCGGCGATGATGTCGTCGATGCCCTCGATGCCGACGGCCAACCGCACCAGCCCCGGGGTGACACCGCTGGCGAGTTGTTCCTCGGCCGAGAGCTGCTGGTGCGTCGTAGACGCCGGATGGATCACCAGCGAGCGCACGTCACCGATGTTGGCGACGTGGCTGTGCAGCGTCAGCGCGTTGACGAACGCTTTGCCCGCCTCCGCCCCGCCGGCCAGCTCGAACGCGAGCACCGCTCCGGATCCCTTGGGCGCCAGCTTCTTTCCCAGGTCGTGCCATGGGGACGACGCCAGTCCGGCGTAGTTCACCGACACCACGTCCGGGTGCGCCTCCAGGAATTCGGCCACCCGCTGGGCGTTGGCGACATGGCGTTCCATGCGCAGACTCAGCGTCTCGAGGCCCTGGGCGACCAGGAACGCGTTGAACGGTGCGGCGGCCGGACCGAGGTCGCGCAACAGCTGCACGCGTGCCTTGAGCGCATACGCGGGCGGGCCGAGTTCGGCGAACACCACACCGTGGTAGGAGGGGTCCGGGCTGGTGAAGCCGGGGAACCGGCCGTTGGTCCAGTCGAACGTGCCGCCGTCGACGATCACGCCTGCGATCGCCGTGCCGTGGCCGCCGAGGTATTTGGTCGCCGAATGCACCACGATGTCGGCGCCGTGGCTCAGCGGCTGGATCAGGTACGGCGTGGCGATGGTGTTGTCGACGATCAGCGGCACACCGACCTCGTGCGCGACCCCTGCCACCCCGGGGATGTCGAGGATGTCGATCTGCGGGTTGGAGATCGTCTCGCCGAAGAACGCCTTGGTGTTCGGCCGGGCGGCAGCCCGCCAGGACTCGAGGTCGTCGGGGTTCTCCACGAACGAGACCTCGATGCCGAGCTTGGGCAGCGTGTAGTGGAACAGGTTGTAGGTGCCGCCGTAGAGCCGCGGGCTGGACACGATGTGGTCGCCGCTGTTGGCGATGTTGAGGATCGCGAGCGTCTCGGCCGCCTGCCCGGAGGACAGGAACAGTGCCGCCACACCACCTTCCAGCGCTGCGACGCGCTGCTCGACCACGTCCTGGGTCGGGTTCATGATGCGGGTGTAGATGTTGCCGGGCTCGGCCAGACCGAAGAGTGCGGCCGCGTGGTCGGTGCTGTCGAAGGTGTAGCTGGTGGTCTGGTAGATCGGCAGGGCCCGCGCGTGGGTGACGGCGTCGGGCGTCTGGCCCGCGTGCACCTGCTTGGTTTCGAACGACCAGTTCGCGCTGTTATTGGACACGTCGTGCTCCTCTGTGGAACAGGGGGCCCGAATTCACAGCGGACCCGCGCTTGCCTTATAGCCGTGTTCGGCTACTCAACCTGGTCGTCTCCCGGGGCACCCCACCGCGGTTGGAGGGTTGCCGGCCAGCGAGCCGGGGCTTGACGCTGACACTCATGACCGAGACGAACTGTATCTCAACTGCAACAGGGGGTGCCACCGGACCCGCGCCGGGAGGTTCAGCCGAGCGCGGTGCGCGGTGTGCGGTGTTCGTCGACGAACGTCGCGATCAGCTCGGTGATCACGTCGGGGGTCTCCAGCATCGGGATGTGGCCGACGCCGTCGAGCCGCACCACCTTGGCGTCGTCGGGCAGGTGGGTCAGGAAGTACCGGTTGCCGCGGGGGGTGGGGAACACGCGGTCTTTCTCGCACAGCACCAGCTGGGTCGGGGCGCCCAGCGAGGCGAGCTCCAGCAGACCGGGCAGCCGCAGGGTCTTGACCAGAAGCTGCAGGTAGGCGCTGCAGTGGGTGGCGTCCTGCACCAGCAGCCGCAGGTCTTCCTCGGCCGGGCCGTCGGCGGGCCCGCTGACCGGAAGCGTGGCCAGCCGGCGTGCGCCGGGCAGTTTCAGGATCCGCGGCCCGAGCAGCCGGGCGGCGATCAGCGCCGGCCCGCCGAGGATGAATTTCAGCACCGTCTCGTACTTCGACACCGAGTGGTGCGGCCAGCCGCCGGCGGGGGCGATGGCGGTGAGCGTGCGTGCGCGGCCGCGTCGCTCCAGCTCGAAGCCGACCCAGCCGCCGAGCGAGTTGCCGACGATGTGCGCTGTCTCCCAGCCCAGCCGGTCCATCCGGCGTTCGATGTCCTCGACCAGGGCGTGGGTGTCGAGCAGCCAGGTCGGCGACGGGTTGCCGCCGTGATGGCCGACCATCGTCGGCGCGTACACCTCGAAGCGGCCGGTGTCGGCGAGCTGTCCGGCCACCGTGCGCCAGACGTTCTGCGAGCACAGGAACGGGTGCAACAGCAGGACGGGTTCTCCTGATCCGGCGTGGATCGGCTCTCGGGGTGCCATGTGCCCGACGATAAGGCGGTACCGGCGGTACCGCAAGAATGGCGCCTCCGTGCTCGGCTAGGGTCTGCCGTCGTGACGCGTCCCATCACGGTGAGCACCATCAACGTCAACGGCATCCGCGCAGCGGTCAAACAGCGCTCCACCGAGAACCTCGGCCTGCTCGTGTGGTTCAAGGAGACGACCTCGGATGTGGTGTGCCTGCAGGAGACCCGTGCTGACGACGACCAGCTCGCCGACGCGCTGGCTCCGGTGCTGGCCGACGGTTGGCACCTGGCGTCGGCGGCCCCGCACGTGAAGGGCCGCAACGGGGTGGCCGTGCTGTCCCGTTTGCCTCTGGATGCTGTTCGAATCGGTTGCGGGGTAGAGGAATTCGCAGCACATGGGCGCTACATCGAAGTCGACACCGCCGGGCTGACGGTGGGCAGCGTGTACGTCCCGACCGGCGAGGCCGAAACGGATCGCCAGCTGGAGAAGGAACGGTTCATGGCCGCGGTGGGCGAGCGGATGGCGGTGTTGCTGGCGCGGTCGCTCGGAGACGGGAATGACGCCGTGCTGTGCGGGGACTGGAACATCGCCCACACCGAGAACGACATCAAGAACTGGAAGGGCAACCTGAAGAAGTCCGGTTTCCTGCCGCAGGAACGCCAGTGGCTGACCGGGTTGCTCGAGTCCGGCTGGGTGGACGTGGTGCGGCGCGCGCACCCCGAGACCGCCGGCCCGTACGCGTGGTGGTCGTGGCGGGGCAAGGCGTTCGACAACGACGCCGGTTGGCGCATCGACTACCACCTGGCCACGCCGGGGCTGGCCGCGCGCGTGGCGTCGGTCACCACCGAACGCCCCGCCGCCTACGCCCTGCGCTGGTCCGACCACTGCCCGGTGACCGTCGCCTACGCGTGAATCGGGCGCGCCCGATCCGCTCAGCAGGGGGCGGGTTCGAGCGTGCCGGCGATCGCCGTGCGCACCACGTCGTGCACCCGCGGATCCCAGGTCAGGCCGGTGTCCCACGGCAGCCCGGCCTCGTGGGACACGAAGATGCTGTGGGTGTCGTCGAAGGTGAAGCACCGCCGGTCCGGCAGCACCCGCTCGCTGATGTCGACGGCGAGTGCGCTGGAGGCGGCGACGATGCCGTCGTTGGGCCAGACCGACGGGTTGGCCGGAGCGGACGGCGCGGCGAACCGGTCGCCGGCGATCAGCGTCACCGGGATTCCGTCCAGCACGCCGGCCTGGTGCTCGTTCCAGCCGGCGGACCCCATCAGATAGGCCTGGTTGACCTCGCGTCCCGACCCGGCGACCAGGCGGTCGATCTCGGCCTTCAATGCGTCCATCGCGGTTTCGCAGAACGGGTCGCCGAGGCAGTCCGACTTGGGGGTGCGGCCGTTGGCGTAGTCGGACAGGTAGGTGCCCTGCCAGGGGGTGCCGATCGTGGTGAAGGTCCGGATTCTCAGCGGCGAGTCCAGGCTCTGCAGCACGCGGAACGCCGCCCGTGAGTACAGCCCGCCCATCGAGTGGCCGACGACGTCGACCTCGGTGACGCCGTAGTTGTCGTGCAGGTGGGTCAGGAACCGGGCCAGGTGCTCGCCGGCGGCGTCGATGCTGCCGGTGGAGTCGACGGTCATGTTCTCGGGCAGGATGATCGGGCAGTCGCCGAACGCACCGAACCCGTCCTGGTCGACGACCGGTCCCCGGCCCGCCATCGCCGGCGAGGTGAACACCCGGTGACCGTGGTCGAGCAGGTCCTGGCGCAGGGCCGTGTCGGTGTTGCCGGCCGCCAGCCCGGCCGCGCACGCGTGCTCGGGGGTGGTGAACGGGCTGGTCGCGTTGCCGCCGGACACCACGACCACTGCGCGGCCGTCGTTGCGGGGCGTGCCGCCGGCGCTCGCAGTTCCGAACAGCGCCGCCAGCAACACGGCCGCAAGGGTGACCGACAACGCGCGCACTGACACTCCTGACGCCGACGTAAATTCTCGTGGCATGGTATCCGGGCGGCACGAAGAAGCCCGGTAAGCCAGTGCGAAGATGGGTTCATCATGAGTACCGCCAGCAACCCAGCCAGGCCCGTCGTCTTCTCGGGCGCGCAACCCACGTCTGACTCCCTGCATCTGGGCAACGCGCTGGGCGCGGTCAGTCAATGGGTGGCCCTGCAAGACGACAACGACGCGTACTTCTGCGTGGTCGACCTGCACGCGATCACCGTCGCGCAGGACCCCGAGACGTTGCGCAGGCGCACCCTTGCCACCGCGGCCCAGTACCTCGCGCTCGGTGTGGACCCCGGCCGCGCGACGGTGTTCGTGCAGAGCCACGTCCCGACCCATTCCGAATTGGCTTGGGTGCTCGGATGTTTCACCGGCTTCGGGCAGGCGTCGCGGATGACGCAGTTCAAGGACAAGTCGCAGAAGCAGGGCGCCGATTCCACCACGGTCGGCCTGTTCACCTACCCGGTGCTGATGGCCGCCGACGTGCTGCTCTACGACACCCAGCTGGTGCCCGTCGGTGAGGATCAGCGCCAGCATCTGGAGCTGGCGCGCGATCTGGCCCAGCGGATCAACGCCCGGTTCCCCGACACCTTCGTGGTGCCCGAGGCGATGATCCCCAAGGCCACCGCCAAGATCTACGACCTGCAGGATCCGACGGCGAAGATGAGCAAGTCGGCCGACAGTGACGCCGGCCTGATCAGCCTGCTCGACGATCCGGCCAAGACCGCCAAGAAGATCCGCTCGGCGGTCACCGACAGCGAGCGGGAGATCCGGTTCGACCGGGAGGCCAAGCCGGGGGTGTCCAATCTGCTGACCATCCAGTCGGCGGTGACCGGTGCCGATATCGACAAGCTGGTCGAGGGCTACGCGGGCCGCGGCTACGGCGACCTGAAGAAGGAGACCGCCGAGGCGGTCGTGGAGTTCGTCACCCCGATCAAGAATCGGGTCGACGAGCTGCTCGCCGACCCTGCCGAGCTGGAGAGCATCCTGGCCGGCGGCGCCCAGCGTGCCCGCGAGGTGTCTGGACACACGCTGCGGCGGGTATATGACCGGCTAGGGTTCCTGGCGGCTCGCTAACTCGATCAATCGGAGGGGGTCGGATCGGATGGTATCTCCGCCCGCACCGGCTGATTCCGAAGACAAGCCCGGCCTGGTGGACCGTTGGCGGGCCCGGATGCCGTGGTTCGACCACGTGATGCGGGCCCAGGGCCGATACAAAGATTCCAAGGGCGACTTCTACGCCGCCGGCATCACCTACTTCACCATCTTCGCGCTGTTCCCCTTGCTGATGCTGGGCTTCTCCATCGCCGGTTTCGTGCTGGCCAACCAACCCGAACTGCTCGGGACGGTCGAACAGCGGATCCGCACCTCGGTCAGCGGCGACCTCGGCACGCAGTTGATCGACTTGATGGACTCGGCGATCCAGTCGCGCGGCACCGTCGGCATCATCGGGTTGGCGACGGCGGCATGGGCCGGGCTGGGGTGGATGGCCAACCTGCGCGAGGCGCTCAGCCAGATGTGGGGTTTCTACCGCGACGAGCTGCCCGGCTTCCTCAAGACCAAGCTGTCGGACCTGCTGGCGCTGTTGACCACGTTCGCCGCGATCCTCGTCACGCTGGCGCTGACCGCGCTGGGCAACACCTCGGTGATGGCCGACGTGCTGGACCGGCTCGGCATCCAGGACGCGCCGGGACTGAACCTGATGCTGCGGATCGCCTCGATCGCGGTGGCGCTGCTGGTGTCGTGGATGCTGTTCACCTACATGATCTTTCGGCTGCCCCGGGAATCGGTGAGCTTCCGCAGCAGCGTGCGCGCGGGGTTGATCGCGGCGGTGGCGTTCGAGATCTTCAAGTTCTTCGCCGCGGTGTACCTGAAGTCGGTGGTTACCGGTCCCGCCGGCGCGACGTTCGGTCCGGTGCTGGGCCTGATGGTGTTCGCCTACATCGTGTCCCGGCTGATCCTGTTCGCCACCGCGTGGGCGGCGACGATGCCCGAGAACATGACCGAGGAACCGGTCCCGGCGCCGGGGCCGGCGGTGATCAACAACCGGATCATCGACCGGCCGGGGTTGCCGCTGTGGCAGGCCGGGGCCGCCGCCGCGGCGGGTGCGCTCGGCGCGTTGAGCCTCACGCAGCGGCGCAGGCGTTAGCGGGCGGGCCTGCGGTTGAGGGCGCGCGCGCCCATGATCAGCATGAACACGATGACCGCGCCGATCACCCCGACCCCGATCCGCACCGGCATCGCGTCGACGTCGGGCAGCGCGGCGTTGGCGGTGGTGGTGGCGCCGGCGGCGGCTGCGTCGGGCAGGGTCACCCCCAGCGACGGGTCGGGTTCGATGAGGCTGCCGACCTTGGTGCCGGGCGCGGTGGCGAAGCCGTAGTCGAGCAGCCGGGCGGCCTGCTCCCAGGGGGCGATCGGCTGCCGGGTGCCGCGCAGCAGCACCGCGACCAGCCGGCGGCCGTCGCGGGTGGCGGCGCCGACGAACGTCTGCCCCGCGTCGTCGGTGTATCCCGTCTTCCCGCCGAGGGCGCCCGGGTAGTTGGCGAGCAGCTTGTTGTCGTTCTCGATCGGGTAGCCCGCGCCGTCACGGCCGGGGAAGTTCGACGACCGGGTCGCCACGATGTCGGTGAACACCGGGTTGTTCCAGGCGTACCGGTAGAACAGGCCGATGTCGTAGGCCGAGGTGCTCATGCCGGGCCCGTCCAGGCCGGACGGCGTCGCGACCCTGGTGTCCCGGGCGCCGAGCTTGCCGGCTAGCGCGTTCAGTTTGTTCAGCGTGGCGTCCATGCCGCCCATCTGCATGGCGAGCGCGTGCGCGGCGTCGTTGCCCGAGTACATGAGCAGCCCGTGCAGCAGGTCGTTGATCGAGTAGAACCCGCCCGGCCCGACGCCGACCTTGGTGCCTTCCTGGGCCGCGTCCTCCTCGGTGCCGGGGACGACCTTGTGCAGCGGCAGGTCGTTGATCGCCTGCATCGCGGTCAGCACTTTGATGACGCTGGCGGGCCGGTGCCGGCCGTGCGGGTCGCGGGCCGCGATGACGTCGCCGGTGTCCAGGTCGGCGACCAGCCATGCCTCGGCGGACACGTCCCCGGGAACCGGGAGGGTGCCGGGTGCGGTGACGACGCCACAGCCCGACAGTGCGTCCCCGCCCATCGGCTTGGCCGGCACCGGGAGAGGTCCGGGCGTCGGGTCCCCGGGCTTGGGCACCTCGGACGCATCCACCGCGGGCGGTGTCGTCTCCCGGTACGGACACACGTTCGCCTCGGGTGGCGGCTGCGCCGCCGCGATCGGGGCCAGTGTCAGCATCGCTGCGCTGACCAGCGCCGACGCGCGCGTCAGGACTGTCCGTAAGGTCGCCATCGTCTGCGCAGATTAGGCGATTCCGGGGGAGGGATCGGGGAGCCACGCGGTGACAGGTGAGGTTGTTGTTTCAGGAGTGACTCGGTCGGGTACCGCCCGGGTCCGCCGAAACTAGGCTGTGGGGAACCTCCGAGCCCCGCGAAGGGTGTGCATGTTCATTCTTGTTCTCGGTTCGATCCTGGCGCTGATGCACCTCTACGTGTGGAAAAGGATGGTCAAGGACACCACCGGGCCGGGCCGGCTCCGGTGGCTGCTCACGGGGCTGGTGGTGGCGTTGCTGCTGCTGTTGATGGCCGCGCTGGTGGTCCCGCGGGTGTTCGGCGTCGCGGAGTCCGGCTGGCTGGCCTGGCCCGGGTATCTGTGGTTCGGCCTGCTGGTCTACCTGTTCCTGGCGCTGCTGGTGCTGGAGCCGGTGCGGTGGCTCCTGCGCCGTAGGCAGATCCGCACCCGCCCCGGGCCTGAGACCCGGCCCGACCCCGCGCCTGAGTCGGCCCCGGCGGAGACCCCGGCGGTGGACCGGCGGATGTTCCTGGCCCGGGCGTCGGCGGTGGCCGCAGGCGCGGCGGCCGTCGGCCTGGTCGGTACCGGCGCCGCGA
>NZ_BCRS01000113.1 GCF_001552715.1 Mycolicibacterium vaccae NBRC 14118 = CIP 105934
TCTGATCACGGCTCGCCGTGGCGGTCTGATTCAGCGGCGGTACATGACCACACGGCCGCCGTCGGCGGGGGTGTAGGCCACTCCGCGCGAGTGCATCTTCTCCCCCGTCGCGGTGGTCGTCTCGATCCGGAAGTGACGCAACACCGTTCGCAGCACGATGTCCATCTCGACGTTGGCGAACGTCGCGCCGACGCAGCGCCGGGTGCCGCCGCCGAAGGGGATGTGGGCGAACGTGGGGGGGCGCCGGCCGAGGAACCGATTCGGGTCGAAGCGTTCCGGGTCGGGGAAGTCGGCACCGCGACGGTGCACCTGCCCTATCGCGACCACGATCGAATAGCCCTGCGGGATAACCCATTCCCCGAGTTCAAAGGTTGGTGCGTAGACGTGCCGGCCGGCGAAGTCGATCACGGTGCGGCTGCGCTGGATCTCCAGGATCGCCGCCTGCCGGTATTCGTTGCCCTCGGTGTCGGCCTCGGCGGCCAGTTCGGACAGCACGTCGGGATGACGGCTGATGCGCTCGAAGGCCCAGCCCAACGTCGCCGCGGTGGTCTCGTGCCCGGCGGCCAGCAGCGTCAGCAGTTCGTCGCCGATGTCCTGACGCGACATGGAGGAACCGTCCTCATAGGTGCTGCGCAGCAGCAGCGCCAGGATGTCGTCGCGGGTGTCGAAGTGCGGGTCGGCCTGCACGGCGTCGATGAGGCGGCCGATCACCTCGTCATAACGGCGCCGGTAGGCCGCAAGGCGCCCCCACGGGCTGAAGCGTCCGTAGGTCCGTTGCGGGGTCGGCAGCACCGCCAGCCGGGAACCGAGGGTCACCCACGGCGGGATGATGCGGCGCAGTTCGTCGAGGTGTGCGCCGTCTGCGCCGAACACCGCGCGCAGGATCGCGTTGAGCGTAATCCTCATCATCGGCTCGAGAGTCTCGAATTCCCGCCCCTCAGGCCAGGTCTCGGTCTCGCGCAGCGTCTCCTCCTCGAAGATCCGCTCGTAGTTCTTGATGCTCTTGCCGTGGAACGGCGGGGTGAGCAGCTTGCGGCGCCTGCGGTGGTCGGTGCCGTCGAGGGCGAACACCGATCCGGAGCCCAGCACTCGGGACAGGTTGGGCTGGATGTTGCCGACATCGTCGGTGTTGGCCATGAACAACTGTTTGGCCAGCGTCGGGTCGGTCACCAGCACGGTCGGCCCGAACACGGGCAGCGTCATCGAGAACACGTCGCCGTACCGGCGGACGATCTGGTCCACCGTCCACTGCCGGGACAGCGAGAAACCCAGGCCCTGAATCACTCTCGGGATCCGCGGCGACGGTGGCAGCCGCACCGGCGGCATGCCGCGGGTGGCGGAGTGGTGCGCGGTGACGGTCGCTTCGCTCATCAAACTCCCCGGTCCAGCACTGGTACTCCCATGTACCAGCGTGTCATCGGGTACGGTACCGGTTGGTACCACAAGCTGCAAGGGTGAAGACGAAGTGACGACGACTCCGGTGCCGGCCGGCCACGCCCCGTCGGTGACCGACCGCCTGCTCGACGGGCTGACGTCGGCGATCATCGAACGCGGGTACCGCGACAGCACCGTCGCCGACGTGGTCCGGCACGCCCGCACCTCCAAGCGCACGTTCTACGAACAGTTCGCAAGCAAACAGGAATGCCTGATCGAACTGCTGCGCCGCAACAACTCCGACCTGATCGCGCGCATCGGTGCGACGGTCCGGCCGGAGGCCGACTGGCAGGAGCAGATCCGCCAGGCCGTCGACGCCTATGTCGAGCACATCAGCGCGCGCCCGGCGATCACGCTGTGCTGGATCCGTGAGGCCCCCGCGCTCGGCGCGGCGGCGCACCCGCTGCACCGGCAGGTGATGCACGACCTGACCGGTCTGCTGACCGCGCTGACGAGCAATCCCGGCTTCCAGCGCGCCGCGATCACCCCGATCACGCCGCCGATGGCGCTCATCCTGCTCGGCGGATTACGGGAACTGACAGCGCTTTTCGTCGAAGACGAGCGCGACGTCCGAGGGATCACCGAGCCCGCGGTGACCGCGGCCACCGCGCTGGTGAGCGTCGGCTAGCGCTCAGCCCAGCACCAGGCGTGCGGACTTCTCCAACTTGGCCGCGATCTCCTGATACGACACGTGCCCCATGCCGGCCCGCACCAGCGCGCCCGAATAGAGCATCTCCAGCGCATCGATGACGTCGCCGTCGGTGTCCGAACCCAGCGCCGCGGCCAGGCGGTCACGGATGTCCCGGCCGATACGCGTGCGCAGCACCTCGACATCGGGATCGCGGCCCAGCAGGGCGGAGGTCACCGCGCCGGCGAACTCTGGCTCGTCGGCGACCAGCATCGAGATGTGTCCGAGCACTGCGGTGACCCGGGATGCGGGGTCCGCCGAACCGTGAGCGACCTCAGGAGAGCCGGACAGCCGGCGCCAGAACACCTCGGCGACCAGATGCTCCTTGGACGAGAAATAGGTGTAGGCGGTCGCGGCCCCCACCCCGGCCTCGGCGGCCACCCGCCGCACGGTCAGCGCCGGGTAACCGTCCCGCCTGAGAAGTTCCACCGCCGCCCGTCCCAGACGGTCCACCGTCTCGGCCTGCCGGGCCGTCAGACGACGCCGAGTCGACTCCAGAGCCGGATCGGACACATGTCCGGACGCTACTACAACCGGGGATGAACCACTAGAGCCCGGCAAAGGTAAGTTGGACTGCCATGAGCGACACGACGGCGAGCCGTCAATCCGATACCGGTACCACGCTGCCCCCCGCCGCGGCAGCCCTTTTCGAGCTCGCCGAGCGCGTCACCGGCTTCATGCCGGCCGACGAGGGGCGCGTCCTCTACGACACCGCCGTGAAGTACCTCGCCGACGGCGTCGGCGTCGAGATCGGCACGTACTGCGGCAAGTCCACCGTGATGCTCGGCGCTGCCGCACAGCAGACGGGCGGGCTGCTCTACACCGTCGATCACCATCACGGCTCCGAGGAACACCAGCCGGGGTGGGAGTACCACGACTCCACGATGGTCGACCCGGTCACCGGACTGTTCGACACGCTGCCGACGCTGCGGCACACGCTGGACGCCGCCGGTCTGGACGAGCACATCGTGGCAGTGGTGGGACGGTCGCCGGTGGTCGCTCGCGGTTGGCGAACTCCGTTGCGGCTCTTGTTCATCGACGGTGGCCACACCGAGGAGGCGGCCAACCGCGACTTCGACGGGTGGGCCCGGTGGGTCGACGTGGGCGGCGCACTGGTCATCCACGACGTGTTCCCGGATCCGGCCGACGGCGGCCAGGCGCCGTTCCTCATCTACCGGCGCGCGCTCGACTGTGGGGATTTCCGCGAGGTTTTGGCCACCGGGTCGATGCGTGTGCTGGAGCGGGTGTCCGGCCGGCCCGGCGCACTGGGCGCCGGCTAGCGCTCGCTGGTCGCGCACTCGCAATCGTATTGGCCCTCAAGGCCTCTCGGAAGATCTGCGCCGCGGAAGATGCCTGCGGCCGGCGTGCCGGATGACAGCGCGTCGGCGGCCAGGATCACCGCGGCGCCGGTCCAGGTGGTGCGCTCCACGGGCCAGCGCTTACCGTCGGAGTACACCAGTCCCGTCCAGTACGAGCCGTCCTCCTCGCGGAGGTGGTGCATGGCCGAGAACTGCTCGAGGGCCCGGGTTCTGTCCCCCATCGCCTCCAGAGCCAGCACCAGCTCGCAGGTTTCGGCCCCGGTGACCCACGGCCGGTCGTCGACACACCGGATGCCCAGTCCGGGGACCACGAAGTCGTCCCACCGCTCGTCGATGCGCGCCTGCGCACGCGGTCCGCGCAGCGCCCCACCGAGCACCGGGTAGTACCACTCCATCGACCAGCGGTCCTTGGTGACGAACCGGTCGGGATGCTCGGCGATCGCGTGGCCGAGCCGGCCCACGGCGACCTCCCATTCGGGCTGCGGGTCACCGACGTGGTCGGCGAGCGCCAGCGCGCACCGGATGCTGTGGTAGATGCTCGCGCACCCGGTGAGCAGCGCTTCGTCGGCATCCCCGGAAGGTCCTCGGGCCCAAGCGATCTCTCCGGCGGCGAACTGCAGTTCCAACACGAAGTCGATGGCTCTGACCACTACGGGCCACATGGTCTCGGCGAAGCGGCGGTCACCGGTGACCAGCACGTGGTGCCACACCCCGGTGGCGATGTAGGCGCAGAAATTGCTGTCGCTGTTGGCGTCCTCGACGACCCCGGCGCGCAGCTGGATCGGCCATGTCCCGTCGGGACGCTGGGTGGTGCGCGACCACTCGAAGGCCGCGCGCGCCGGTTCCAGCAGGCCTGCGACGGTGAGCGCCATCGCGTTCTCGATGTGATCCCACGGATCGGTGTGCCCGCCGACCGACCACGGGATCGCGCCGCTCGGCTCCTGCGTCGCGGCGATCGACTCGGCGGTCTGCAGACATTGGGCCGGCGTGAAAACGCCCGGCACACCGGGGGCGTCAGGCATCGGCAGCCGGTGGCTTCCTGAAGTAGAGGGCAACGCTCTTGCCGATCAGCGGATTCAGCGCTGCCTCGGCGGTACGCGTGAGCCACGGCCGGCCCATCATGTCCCACACCAAGAGCTTGTGATACGCCTTCACGGCGGGGTGATCGTTCTTCTCGGTTCCCACAGCGCATTTCAGCCACCAGTACGGTGAGTGCAGCGCGTGGGCGTGGGCGGTGTGGGTCAGCTCCAGCCCGTGGGCGAGCACCTTGTCCCGCAGCTCGTCGGCCCGGTAGATCCGAATATGGCCGCCCTCGTTGGCGTGGTACTCGTCCGACAACGCCCAGCAGATCCGCTCGGGCAGCCACCGTGGAACGGTGATCGCCAGCGCACCACCGGGTTTGAGGACGCGCACCAGTTCCGAGATGGCCCGGGTGTCCTCCGGCACGTGCTCTAGGATCTCGGAGGCGATGACGCAGTCGAAGGTGCCGTCGGCGTACGGCAGGTCCAGCGCGTCACCCTTGACCGCCTCGCCCTTGGCCGACGCCGGCGCCTCGCCCTGCTCCTTCATCGCCTGCAGGATCTGGTCGACATCGTTGAGATCCGAAGCGCTCTGGTCGAATCCGATCACGTCGGCTCCGCGGCGGAACGCCTCGAAGGTGTGGCGGCCCGCGCCACATCCGACGTCGATCACCTTGGTGCCGGCGCCGACACCGAGCCGGTCGAAGTCCACGGTCAGCATGTGGTGACCCTCTCACAGGCTCGGTCGTACACCGCGACGGTCTGGGCGGCCACGGATTCCCAGCTGAACACCTCGAGCGCGCGCCGGCGGCCGTTGTCGCCGAGGCGGCGCAGCTCCAGCGGGGAGTCGAGCAGTTCGCCGAGCACGGTCGTGAGCTCGTCGACGTCGGCGGGGGTCACCAGCCGCGCGCACTCGCCGTCGGTGCCCACGACCTCGGGCAGCGCGCCGGCCCGGCTGGCCACGATCGGGGTGCCGCTGGCCATCGCCTCCACCGCGGGCAGCGAGAACCCTTCGTAGAGCGACGGGATGCAGGCGACGTCGGCCGAGGCCAGCAGGCCCGCCAACTCCGAGTCGCTCAGTCCGCTGGAGATGTGCACGATGTCGGAGATGCCCAGCTCGGCGATGAGCTTCTCGGTCGGGCCGTTGGGCTCGAGCTTGGCGACCAGCTGCAGCTCCAGGTCACGCTCGACGCGCAGCCGGGCGACCGCGTGCAGCAGGTGACTGACGCCCTTGAGCGGCACGTCGGCGCTGGCGATCGCGATGATCCGGTTCCGCACCCGCTCCTGCGAGGGCTGGAACAGCTGGGTGTCCACCCCGAGCGGGACGACGTGCAACTGGGCCGGGTCGACGCCGAAGTCCTCGGCGATGTCGACGGCCGAGGTCGACGACACGGTCAGCAGCTCCGGGATCCGGCGCGCCACCTGCTTCTGCATCTCGGCGAAGCCGTACCAGCGGCGTACCAGCGGCTTGCGCCACCACACCGCGGCGGCGACGTCGACCACGCGGTCGCGGGTGATCGGATGGTGCACGGTGGCCACTACGGGCAGGCCCGAGGCCGCGATGTCGAGCAGCCCGGTGCCCAGGCACTGGTTGTCGTGCACGACGTCGAAGTCGTCGCGACGCTCGGCGAGCAGCCGCGCCATCCGCAGGCTGAACGTCTTGGGCTCCGGGAAGCCCGCGGTCCAGGTGGTCAGCAGCTCCTGCAGGTCGATGCTGGTCTTGATCTCGCTGGGCCGCGGTACGCGGAACGGGTCCGGCTCGCGGTAGAGGTCCAGGCTCGGCACCTTCGTCAGCCGGACACGGGGGTCGAGGCCCTCGGGATAGGGCTGACCGGAGAACACCTCGACGTCGTGTCCGAGTTCGACCAGACCGCGGCTCAGATGCCGGACGTAGACGCCCTGGCCGCCGCAGTGGGTCTTGCTTCGATAGGACAGCAGTGCGATGCGCATGGTCAGCTCACATATCCCGGAGAGCGGCCCTGAGCTGGGCAGATCGTGTGGCGCAAGAAACCCGAACCCTCCTGGACATGTGTCCAGACTATAGTTTGACGTGCTAGCCGACGCAATCCGTCCGCTAGCTCTGACTACCACAGTCGCGGACGGCCGTCCTGTCCGGCCTCCCGCGGCATCCGCGCCTCACCTGGGCGGGAAACCTCCCGTCGCCACCGGCCCCCAGCGCCGGGGCGTCACCCGGATCAGACACTTGCGCTGGTCGACCATCGCCCGGCGGTACTCGTCCCAGTCCGGGTGCTCGCCCGACACGGCCCGGAAGTACTCGACGAGCGGTTCCACCGCCTCCGGCAGGTCCACCACCTCGGCAGACCCGTCGACCTGTACATAGGGCCCGCTGAACTCGTCCGACAGCACCACCGCGCTCGCGTGCGGGTGCCGCCTGATGTTGGCGGCCTTCGCGCGCTGCGGATAGCTCGCGATCACGATCCGCCCCTCGGCGTCCACCCCGCCGGTGACGGGCGAACTCTGCAGGGAACCGTCGGCCCGGAAGGTGGTCAGCACCATCCGGTGCCGAGGACGGATGAAGTCGAGCAGTTCGGGCAGCGTGACCGCGTCGGCGGTGGCGATCTTTCCGGCCATCCCCCCAGCGTATCGGCATGTTGTCGGTCGCCCCACCTACGCTGTCGAACATGAGTTCGAAGAAAGATTGGATCGCGGCGCTCGAGGCCGTGGATCACGCCCAGCGGGCGGTCTCCGCCCTCCCGTTCAGCACGTTGCGGCCGGTCGATCAGCGCGCTGTGCTGGTCCGGCTCGACGCGCTGGAGAAAACGCTCGCGGCCACCCAGCGGCAGCTCCTCGCGCGGATGGTCTCCGGTCCGCCGCCGGTCGAATTCGCCGGTGCGCCGTGGGCCGAGGTCCTCGCGCGCAGGCTGCGCATCTCGGTCGGGGAGGCGCAGCGCCGCATCGCCGATTCCCGCGCGATTCCGACGTGACCGCCACGGGTCCCGCGCCGCCGCCCTAGACTGCTGAGCGCCCGCATAGCGCATTACACAGCAGTGCCAAACTGACAAGGGGTCGGCATGGTGAAATCCGGCAGCGCGGCCGTCACCGAGTGGCGCCGTCACGGTCCGCTGCCGGTGGCCGCGGGCCTCGGCTACTCGATCGGCGTCATCCACGTCTATTCGCTCGGCGCGTTCATGCAGCCGTTGCAGGACGCGTTCGGCTGGAGTCGCGCCGAGACTTCGGCGGGTCTGACGATCGTCGGCATGGCGGCCGCGGCCGCCGCGTTGCCCATCGGCCTGATGGTCGACCGGCTCGGTCCCCGGCGGGTCGGCCTGGTCGGCGTCGCGCTGATGGGCGGTGCGTTCGCGCTGCTGGGCACCGCCACCGGGTCGATGACGAACTGGCTGCTGCTGTGGGCGCTGCTGGCCTTCGCGGCGTTCTGGGTGCAGACGACGGTGTGGACCTCGGCGGTGGCGAGCCGGTTCGAGACCTCCCGCGGCCTCGCGTTCGCGGTCACCCTGTCCGGCGGATCGCTGGCCGCGGCGGTCTTCCCCGCCCTGGCCACCCTGTTCATCGGTGAATGGGGCTGGCGCGGCGCATTTTTCGGCCTCGGTGCGGTCTGGGGCGCCCTGGTGCTGGTCGCGGTCTGGTTCTTCTTCCGCGGCGCCCAGGACGACAAGGCGGCGCGCGACCGCGCGGTGCAACCGTCCGGGCCGCCCGCCGCACCTGTCGAGTTGCCCGGCGTCACGCTGCGGGAAGGCCTGCGCTCGGCCACCTTCTACAAGCTGCTGGTCGCCGCCGGCCTGTTCGCGTTCACCACGCTGGGCATCGTGGTGCACCTGGTCCCGATCCTGCGCGACGCCGGCGCCGAACCGTTGGCGGCAGCAGGCACCGCGGCACTGGTCGGGGTCTTCTCGATCATCGGCCGGCTCGGGGTCGGGGTGTTGCTGGACCGCTTCCCCGGTCGGGTCGTCGGGGCCTGCGCCTACCTGGTGCCGATCCTCGGCTGCGCGGCGCTGTTGATCGACGGCAGCAGCCCGGTCAGCCAGACCGTCGCCGCAGCGCTGTTCGGCCTGACGCTCGGCGCCGAGGTCGACGTGATCGCCTACCTCGCGTCGCGTTACTTCGGGCTGAAGAACTTCGGCGGGCTGTTCGGCGGGCTGGTGGCCGCGCTGTCACTGGGCACCGCTTTCGGGCCGCTGGCCGCCGGCGCCACCTCCGACCACTTCGGCGGCTACACCAACTTCCTGATCCTGACCATCGCGCTGATGGGCATCAGCAGCCTGGCGCTGGCCAGCCTGAAGCCGCCGCCGGACTGGCCGGTCCCCGAACCCGCGGCCCGGGAAAGCCGACCCGCGGAGCCGGGAGGACCGCTCTAGGCTGAGCTCCAGCATGTATCGCCCACCGAAATTCGCGTTGTCCGAGGCGGACGCCCTCGCCGCACTCGGCCCGGGTGGCTTCGCACACCTGGTGACGCACTCCGGCGGTGCGATGCTGGTGACCCCGCTGCCACTGCTGTACGACGACACCCGGCACTGCCTGGTCGGTCACGTGGCACGCGCGAACCCGCACTGGCGCGCCGAGGGCCCGTCGGTCGCGATCTTCTCCGGCCCGCAGGCATACGTGTCGCCGTCGTTCTATCCGACCAAGCGCGAGACCGGCAAGGTGGTGCCGACGTGGAATTACGAGGTGGTCGCCGTGCACGGCCGACTTCTCGCGCACGACGATCCGGCGTGGGTGCTCGACCTGGTCGCCCGACTGACCGACGAGCACGAGCGCGGCCGTCCCGAGCCGTGGCAGGTCTCCGACGCACCGGAGTCGTACCTGGCCGGGCAGCTCAAGGCCATCGTCGGGGTGGAACTGCAGATCACGTCGGTCGAAGGCAAGGCGAAGATGTCGCAGAACCAGCCTGAACGCAACCGCGACGGCGTGGTGAGCGGGCTGCGGGCCTCTGGCTCGGCCGCGGATCAGTCGGTCGCCGCCAGGGTCGAGCATCCAGGCAACACGAACGTGAACGCGCGCGGATAGCCCAGGCCCGTCATCCGGCCCCGCCGAATGACATCGAGCGCGACGGTGCAGATCTCGCCCGACGACGGCTCGTAACACCGCGCCGCCTCGCCCGTGAGGGCCACGATCAGCACCCAGTGCCGCGGGACGAACCTGCCGATGAGCATCGCGACCGGCCACCCCGACCGCACCGCCGCCAGCACGTCGGCCAACCCGTCTCGGCGTCCCCGCCCCAACCGCCAGCGGTACCGCACGCCGCGCCCGCGGGAGCAGGCGGTGACCGCGCGCGCCATCCCCATCGGCGTGGTGCCCCACGCCCGCGGCCACACCCGGTTCACCGACGCGTGCACCCGTCCCTGCTCGGCGGCGAACCACACGCCGGCATCCGGTGCGTCCAGCGACAACCGGTACGCCGGGTCCACCATCGCGCAGGCGACGACCGCGACGGTCGGCCCGCACGTGACCCCGTCGCGTTGCCGAAGGTGCGAGTAGATGAACTTCATCGGCGTGCTCCGCGGTGGAATCCGACCCGGCTTTGGGTAATAGCCACCTTAGGCCGGCAACAGACGGCGGTGGCAATGCCTGGTCAGGGATTCCGGTAGGGAGCAAGCGATGGGTTTCGACATCACACCGACCGCGGCGCAACACGATCTGGCGCGCCGCACGCACGAGTTCGCCGAAGAGGTCGTCCGCCCGGTCGCCGCGGAATACGACCGGCGCCAGGAGTTCCCCTGGCCGGTACTCGAAGAGGCGGCCGCCCGGGGGTTCTACAGCCCGCTGTTCTACCGCGACCTGATCGGCGACCCGACCGGGCTCTCGCTGCCGATGTTCATGGAGGAGCTGTTCTGGGGGTGCGCAGGCATCGGGCTCGCGGTAGTGATGCCCGCCCTGGCGCTGTCGGCGATCGGGCAGGCCGCCTCACCCGAACAGATGCTCCAGTGGGCGCCCGAATGTTTCGGCACCCCAGGCGATCTCAAGCTGGCCGCGCTGGCGATCTCCGAACCTGAGGGCGGCAGCGACGTGCGCAACCTGCGCACCACCGCCCGCCGGGCGGGCCCAGAGCCGGACGCCGACTGGATCATCGACGGGCACAAGATGTGGATCGGCAACGGCGGCATCGCCAACGTGCACGTGGTCAACGCTGTCGTCGACCAGGAACTCGGGCACAAGGGGCAGGCGCTGTTCATCGTCCCCGGCGGCACCCCGGGTCTGGAGATGGTGCGCAAGCTCGACAAACTCGGCTGCCGCGCCTCGCACACCGCCGAACTGAAGCTCACCGGGGTGCGGGTGCCCGCCGACCACCTGCTCGGAGGCCAGGAGAAGCTGGACCACAAGCTCGCGCGCGCCCGAGAGGCGGTCGAAGGGGCCCGCCACTCCGGTTCGGCCACCCTCGGCACTTTCGAGCAAACCCGGCCGATGGTCGCCGCGCAGGCCCTCGGCATCGCAAGGGCCGCCCTCGAATACGCGACCGAGTACGCCAACCGCCGGGAGGCGTTCGGGGCGCCGATCATCGACAACCAGGGCATCGCGTTCCCGCTGGCCGATCTGGCCACCGGACTGGACGCTGCACGGTTGCTCACCTGGCGCGCGTCCTGGATGGCCGCGACCGGGGTGCCGTTCGAGCGCGGCGAGGGCTCGATGTCGAAGTTGGCGGCCAGCGAGCTGGCGGTGCGGACCACCGAACGGGCCATCCAGACCATGGGCGGCTGGGGCTACATCACCGACCATCCCGTGGAGAAGTGGTACCGGGATGCCAAGCTCTACACCATCTTCGAGGGCACCAGCGAGATTCAGCGCGTCGTCATCTCGAACGCGCTCGGCGCCGCGGACGGCAGGCCGCCGCTGCACGTCGACCTGGAACCGTCCGGCGGCCCGATCAACCGCCTGTTCGGCCGCGGCACCCCGGCGCGCACCCACGTCGCCTCGTCGGCGCTGACGATGAAGGACCGGGTGCCCGCACCGGTCATGCAGATGGCGATGAAGGTGCTCCGACCACCCCGCAAGTGACAGCTGCGTCAATCGAAAAAAACCCGGTACCCCTGGTTTCACCTCGGGTAATTCTGGCAACATTACCGACCAGTCAGATAGGCGTCCGGTACGCGGGATGGGATCACGATGGAGTTGTCTCTGCAAGCGGTGTCCGTGCTCGCCCAGTCGTCAGGCGGTGACGAGGGCGGCGGCGCCGCGCTGAGCGAGATCATCGCGTTGACGGTGGCCGGCGGCGTGGTGGCCGCGGTGCTGCTGTGGATCGGCTGGCTGCACCGCAACCACAAGATCGACTGGCTTGCCCGGCTGGGGAACTGGTCCGGACGCCGGTTCAAGCGCCCGGCGTGGGTGGCACTACCGCTCGCGCTGTTCATCGCCTCGATCATCTGCGCGCTGTT
Organism: Mycolicibacterium vaccae NBRC 14118 = CIP 105934; assembly: GCF_001552715.1. Classification (GTDB taxonomy): domain Bacteria; phylum Actinomycetota; class Actinomycetes; order Mycobacteriales; family Mycobacteriaceae; genus Mycobacterium; species Mycobacterium vaccae. Next base: position 11,807 of record NZ_BCRS01000113.1, read on the forward strand.
CGGCTTCATCTGGGACGTCAGCCTGCACATCGGCAATGGCCGCGACGACGGCGCGCTGGCCAACCCCGCCCACTACTTCATCCTGATCGGGTTGTTCGGCATCTTCGTCGCCGGCTGCACCGCCATGGTGTTGCCCAGGGGCGACGATCCCCGGCCCGGTCCGGCCGCGGTGCGCATCACCGACGACTGGTACGCGCCGGTCGGCGGCATCGTGATGGCCGGATGCGGCCTCTACGCCCTACTCGGTTTCCCGCTGGACGACATGTGGCACCGCATCTTCGGCCAGGACGTGACGCTGTGGGGTCCGACGCACCTGATGATGATCGGCGGCGCCGGTTTCTCCACCCTGGCCGCGCTGTACCTCGAGTACGAGGGCAGGCGGGCCCGCGCCGAGGACACCCCGGCCGACGGCATCGGCCTGAAGTTCGTGCAGTACCTCGCCTTCGCCGGCGTGCTGATCGGCGCCTCGGTCTACCAGATCGAGTTCGACTTCGGCGTCCCGCAGTTCCGGCAGGTGTTCCAGCCGATGCTGATCGCGGCGGCCGCCGCGCTGGCGCTGGTCGCGGCCAGGATCTTCATGGGGCGCGGGGCCGCGCTGATCGCCGCGCTGATCGCCATCGGGCTGCGGGGGCTGGTCGCGGTGACGGTCGGACCGCTGCTCGACGCGCCGATCAACTGGTTCCCGCTCTACCTCGGGGCCGCGATCGTCGTCGAACTCCTCGCCCTCACCCCACTGATCCGGCGTCCGGTGGTGTTCGGCCTGGTCAGCGGGCTGGGCATCGCGACCGCCGGCCTGTGGCTGGAGTCCTTGTGGATCGGCGCGGTCTACCCGTACCCGTGGCCGACCAGCATCTGGCCCGAAGCCCTGGCGATGTCGGTGCCCGTCGCGGTGCTCTGCGGTGCCTGCGGCGCGATGGTCGGCATGGTGTTGACCGGTCAGCACCTGCCCCGCCGCGCCGTCGGGATCGGCCTGGTGGTGCTGACGGTGCTGGCGATCGGCGGCGCGGCGGCCAGCGGCCTGCGCTACGACACCCCGCAGAACGCGACCGCTTCGATCACGCTGACCGAGGCGCCCGCGGTCAACGGCGAGCGGTTCGTGACCGCCGACGTGCGCTTCAACCCGCCGGACGTGGTCGACGACGACCCGAACTGGGTGTCGGTGCTGGGCTGGCAGGGCGGCCTGCCCAACGACCGCGGGATGTTCGTCGACCACCTGGAGAAGGTCGGCGACGGCCACTTCCGCTCCACAGAACCGATGCCGGTGTCGGGCACGTGGAAGACGCTGCTGCGGGTGCACGACGGCCGCACCCTGACCGCGGTGCCGATCTACCTTGCCGGCGACCCGGGCATCGGCGCCGAGGAGGTGCCGGCCGAGGCGCAGTTCACCCGTCCGTTCGTCTCGGAGATCACCATCCTGCAGCGCGAGCGCAGCCCTGACATCCCCGCGTCGCTGTGGCTGATCGGTTGCCTGATAGTGCTGTTCTGCACGCTGGCGATGGTCTCCGGGATCGCTTGGGGCGCAGGCCGAATCAACAACAGCGAACCCAGCGGCAGCAAAGCGGAGTTCGAACCCAGCGCTCAGGCATGACCGAACCGTCCGAGGTCGTGATCCTGGCCGACCACCCGATCTGGCTTGCCGTGCCCGCGTTCGCGCCCGCGATCGTGGTGGCCGCGGTGATCGTCTACATCGCGGCCAAGAACCGACGCAAACCCGACAACACCAAGGAACAGTGACAACACCACAGCGAATGCTCGCCCTCGCGGCGGCGGCAATGTTGCTCGCCGGGTGTGCCGGCTCCGGCGAATCCCGTGACAGCGAATCCGGTGGCGGCGAATCCGGCGGCGGTGCAACGACTTCCATCACCGCCGCGGCCGACTCGACGACGTCCGGCGATGCGCAGGCCCCGCCCGAACAGCTCGTCATCGACATCGCGATCGAAGGCGGTGCCGTGACCCCGGTCAACGCGCGGTTCCAGGCCGCGGTCGGCGAACCGATCGAGCTGCGGGTCAACAGCGACATGACCGACGAGTTGCACGTGCACTCCACGCCCGAGCACAGCTTCGACGTCGGCATCGGGCCCGCGCAGACCTTCCGGTTCACCGTCGAGGTGCCGGGCCGGGTCGACATCGAACTGCACGAGCTGCACAAGACCGTCGCCACGATTCAGGTGCAGTGACGACACAGCTGCTGGCCCACGGCCTGGGCGGTTCGGCCGATCTGCCGATCCCGTTCACCTACGCGCTGATCGGCGCCGCGTGGGCGTTGACGTTCACCTTCGCGGTGGTGGCGCTGGCCTGGAAGAAGCCGCGGTTCTCCGCGAACAGGCCGGGGCGGCCGCTGCCTCTGTGGGTGACCCGGGCCGTCGACGCGCCGGTCACCCGCTGGGCACTGGCGGCGGCGGCGCTGCTGCTCGTCGTCTGGGTCGCCGCGGCGACGTTCCTGGGGCCGCAGAATGCGCAGAACGCGTTGCCCGGCGTGTTCTACGTGCTGCTGTGGGTCGGGCTGGTGGCCGTGTCGGTCCTGGTGGGTCCGGTCTGGCGGGTGCTGTCCCCGGTCCGTGCGCTGCTCCGGTTCACCGGCGGCCGATCGCTGGGCCGCAGCTATCCGGCCGCGCTGGGGTACTGGCCTGCCGCGGCGGGTCTGTTCGCGTTCGTGTGGCTCGAACTCGCCAGTGCCGACCCGGGTTCGCTGACCGCGATCCGGCTGTGGCTGCTCGTCTACCTCGTGGTGACGGTCGCCGGTGCGCTGTCGTGCGGGCCGCGCTGGTGCGCCAACGCCGACCCGTTCGAGGTGTACAGCCTCGTCGCGTCGCGACTGTCACCGCTGCGCCGTAATCCCGACGGCCGCATCGCGATCGGCAACCCGTTCGACCATCTGCCGTCGCTGCCGGTGCGGCCCGGGATCGTCGCGGTCTTGTCGGTGCTGCTGGGCTCCACGGCATTCGACAGTTTCTCCGCGACACCGCAGTTCCGCGGGTTCGTCGACGATCTGGCGGGCTCCGGGGCGGCCGCGACCGGCGTGCGCACCGCCGGGCTGGCGCTGTTCGTCGGGGTCGTCGCCGTCACGTTCTGCGCCGCCGCCCGCTGCACCGGCGGTGTCGACGCCCCCACCCGCCGCGCACTGCCCGGGCTGCTGGCCCATTCGCTCATCCCCATCGTGATCGGTTACGTCTTCGCCCACTACCTGACCTATCTGGTCGAGCGGGGCCAGCAGACGGTGTACCGGCTGTTCGGCCAGAGCGACGCCGAGGTCGTGTACGTGCTGTCGATGCACCCGGCGCTGCTGGCCACGCTGAAGGTCGGCTTCGTGGTGGCCGGCCACATCGCCGGCGTGATCGCCGCGCACGACCGGGCGCTGGCGGTGCTGCCCGAGCGGCACCAGTTGACCGGCCAACTGGCCATGATGCTCGTGATGGTGGGCTACACCTTCACCGGCCTGTATCTGCTGTTCGGCGGATGAGCGCTGCAATTCCCACGCTAGGGTCATGCTGTGGCGAGTGAAGACTCACTGGAACAGGCGCTCGCCGGGGGCGCACCCCAGCGTGTCGGGTGGTTCCGGTTCTACTTCGCCGACGAGCGCTGGGAGTGGTCCGAGCAGGTCCAGCTGCTGCACGGATACGAGCCGGGCACCGTGACACCGACGACCGAACTCGTGCTGTCCCACAAGCACCCCGAGGACCGCCAGCAGGTCGCGGCCACCCTCGACGAGATGCGCCGCACCCACCGGACGTTCTCCACCCGGCACCGCATCATCGACACCGGCGGCGACATCCACGAAGTGGTGGTGATCGGCGATCAGCTTCTCGACGAGGACGGCCGGCTCGTCGGCACCCACGGCTTCTACGTCGACATGACCCCGACCGACGCGCAGACCAAGACCATGCTGAGCCGGGCCCTGGCCGAGATCACCGAGAACCGCGCGGTGATCGAACAGGTCAAGGGCATGCTCATGCTGATCTACCGGGTGGACGACGACGCCGCGTTCGAACTGCTGCGCTGGCGTTCCCAGGAGACGAACGTCAAGCTGCGGGTGCTCGCCGAACAGCTGCTGTCCGACTACCGGATGCTGGTCTACGAGGAGGCCCTACCGCCGCGCGCCACGTTCGACCATCTTCTTCTGACCGCGCACCTGCGGGTGCAGGCCGCCGGCGATACCGTGAACACGTGACGTCGCACAGGGCGCTGATCATCGTTGACGTGCAGAACGACTTCTGCGAGGGCGGCTCGCTCGCGGTCGCCGGCGGCGCCGCGGTCGCGCAGGGCATCAACGCTCTGCTCGCCGCGCCCGACCCGGGTTACGACCACGTGGTCGCGACGGCGGACTTCCACATCGACCCCGGCCCGCACTTCTCCGACACCCCCGACTTCGTGGATTCCTGGCCGGTGCACTGCGTCGCGCACAGCACGGGGGCGGACTTCCATCCCGATCTCGACACCTCCCCGATCGAGGCGGTCTTCGAGAAGGGCCACTACTCGGCCGCCTACAGCGGTTTCGAGGGCAGCACCGGTGACGGCACCCTGTTGGCCGACTGGCTGCGGGAACGTGACGTCGGCGCGGTGGACGTCGTCGGCATCGCCACCGACTACTGCGTGAAGGCCACCGCCGCCGACGCGGCCGCCGCCGGATTCACCACCCGGGTGCTGCTCGAGCTGACCGCCGGGGTGGCGCCGGAGAGCACCACCGCCGCCCTGGACGCGCTGCGCGCGGCCGGCGTCGCGACGGTGTGAGGCAACCAACGGTTGCACTGCCCGATGCGCGGGCATCCCCTAGCGTCGTCAACGCCACAACCCGCACATATTCAGGAGAGCCCCCTTGACACAGATCGCCGGCTCGCCGGGAAACACCATGACGCTGGAGCTGTGGCCCGGTAAGGCCTACCCACTCGGGGCGACCTATGACGGATCCGGGACCAACTTCGCCCTGTTCAGTGAGGCCGCGGAGAAGGTGGAGCTGTGCCTGTTCGACACGGACGGCACCGAGACCCGCATCACCCTGCCCGAAGTGGACGGGTTCGTCTGGCACGGCTTCATCCCGAACATCGAGCCCGGGCAGCGCTACGGGTACCGGGTGCACGGCCCGTACGACCCGGCCAACGGGATGCGGTGCAACCCGAACAAGCTGCTGCTCGATCCCTACGCGAAGGCCATCGACGGGCACTTCGACTGGGACCAGGCACTGTTCGGCTACAACTTCGGCGATCCCGACAGCCGCAACGACGACGACTCGGCGGCGAACATGCCCAAGTGCGTGGTCATCAACCCGTTCTTCGACTGGGGGGTGGACCGTCCGCCCAACCACGAGTACGCCGACTCGGTGATCTACGAGGCCCACGTCAAGGGCCTCACCCAGACCCACCCCGACATCCCCGAGCAGATCCGCGGCACCTACGCCGCGGTCGGGCACCCGGCGATCATCGAACACCTCACGTCGCTGGGCATCACCGCGATCGAGCTGATGCCGGTGCACCACTTCGCCAACGACTCGACACTGATCGAGAAGGGGCTGTCGAACTACTGGGGCTACAACACAATCGGCTTCTTCGCCCCGGACTCCAAGTACAGCTCCAACCCCAATCCCGGCGGGCAGGTGCAGGAGTTCAAGGCGATGGTCCGCGCGCTGCACGAAGCCGGCATCGAGGTGATCCTCGACGTCGTCTACAACCACACCGCCGAGGGCAACCACATGGGCCCGACGCTGTCCATGCGCGGTATCGACAACGCCGCCTACTACCAGCTCGTCGACGACGACAAGCGGTACTACATGGACTACACCGGCACCGGCAACAGCTTCAACGTGCGGCATCCGCACTCGCTGCAGCTGATCATGGACTCGCTGCGCTACTGGGTCACCGAGATGCACGTCGACGGGTTCCGCTTCGACCTGGCCTCGACACTGGCCCGCGAGTTCTACGACGTCGATCGGCTGGCCACCTTTTTCGAACTGGTGCAGCAGGATCCGACGGTCAGCCAGGTGAAGTTGATCGCCGAGCCGTGGGACGTCGGCCCCGGCGGGTACCAGGTGGGCAACTTCCCGCCGCAGTGGACCGAGTGGAACGGCAAGTACCGCGACACCGTGCGCGACTTCTGGCGTGGTGAACCTGCCACCCTCGACGAATTCGCCTCCCGCCTGACCGGTTCGGCCGACCTGTACGAGCACACCGCCCGCCGCCCCGTCGCGTCGATCAACTTCGTCGTCGCCCACGACGGGTTCACGCTTCGCGACCTGGTGTCCTACAACGAGAAACACAACGAGGCCAACGGCGAGGACAACAACGACGGTGAGAGCCACAACCGGTCGTGGAACTGCGGGGTCGAGGGTCCCACCGACGACCCGGAGATTCTGGCGTTGCGCGGGCAGCAGCAGCGCAACTTCCTGACCACGCTGTTGTTGTCCCAGGGCGTGCCGATGATCTGTCACGGTGACGAGCTCGGTCGCACCCAGGGCGGCAACAACAACGGGTACTGCCAGGACAACGAGATCACCTGGATCGACTGGTCCACCGCGGACAAAGAACTGCTGGACTTCACCCGCACGGTGTCCCGGTTGCGGGCCGACCACCCGGTGTTCCGCCGGCGGCGCTTCTTCAGCGGCAAGCCGGTCGGACGGCGTGGCCAGGGCTTGACCGACATCGTGTGGTTCACCCCCGACGGCGCCGAGATGACGGGCGGGGACTGGGATTCGGGATTCGGGAAGTCGGTCGGGGTGTACCTCAACGGCCACGGCATCCCGGACATGGACACCCGCGGTCAACGCGTCGTCGACCAGTCGTTCCTGTTGTGCTTCAACGCCCACCACGAAGCGATCGACTTCGCGTTGCCACCCGAGGAATTCGGGGCGTCCTGGGAGCCGGTCGTGTCCTCTGCGGTGCCTGTGGCACCCGAGCCGGGGCAATCGCACCCGGCAGGTGCGACCGTGTCGGTGCCGGCCCGAACGGTGCTGGTGCTGCGGGCCGAGTGACCGGCCCTATTGAAAGCTGTTGTGCGCCACCGAGCTAGCCCGGCGATATGACCCGGAATCGGTGACCGCTGTGTTAGCTTGGATTTGCTTGCAGCCGTGACCACCGCGGGGCGGCGGTGTCACCGCCGCCACCGGCCGGGCGGGCCGGGTGTAGGAGCCGTTGAGCGGCGGCGCCCTACCCGGTGGTCACGGCTGCCGGCTTGAGCACGGCCGGCGGCACAGGCCGGCCAACCCGGCGCATCCGGGTCCCTCACTGTCGCAGACGGATTGGCACAGCTCCGGCCCGGGCGGCCCCCGACGGGAATCGCGAGGCGGTCAGCCCAGGATGCGCTCGATCGACCGCATCGGGATGGGCAGCCACGCCGGCCGGAAGCGGGCCTCGTAGGCCGCTTCGTAGACCGCCTTGTCGAGTTCGTAGCCCGCGAGCACCTGACTGTGGTCTCGCGGGTCGACGCCGCCCCCGGCCGCATAGCCGGCGCAGAACGCCGCGCTGTTGCGGTCCACCCAGTGGCGCGCGACGTCGGCGACCCGGCCGTCGGCATCCTGCCCGGGGCCCAGCTCCACCAGCAGCTGATAGGCGGCGTACTCGAAGGACCGGAGCATCCCGGCGACGTCGCGCAGCGGCGAGTCCGGCCGCCGGCGTTCGTCGAGCGGTTGACCCGGCTCGCCCTCGAAGTCGATCAGCAACCAGTTCTCCGGGGTCCGCAGCACCTGTCCGAGATGCAGGTCGCCGTGCACGCGCTGCGCCGGGATGGTCTGATCGGCCAGCGCCCTGTACCGCTGCTCGACGGCGGGCACGTAGGCGGCCAGTTCCGGTGCCGCCTGCGCGGCGGTGGCCAGGCGGGCCAGCGCGGTGTCGACCGGGAACGGCACGGTGGCGGTGCCCAGCGTCTGCGCCAGCGTGGCGTGCACGGAGGCGACGGCCTCGCCAAGCCGGTAGGACTCGTCGGAGAACTCGCTGACCACCTCGTCGGCGAGCAGTTCACGGGCGCTGGCGGTGGCCATGTCCCAGCCCTCGGCGCTGTTGGCGGCGAACGCGGCCACCATGCCGAGTGCGCAGGGTTCGGTGTCCGGTCCGGCCCACCAGGTGTCGTAGGACCCGAGCAGCGTCGCGACGTGCGGGTTGCCCGCGCGGGCCAGCACCCGGTTGAGCTCGATGTCGGGATTGACGCCGGGGGTGACCCGCCGGAACACCTTGAGCATCGCGTCCTTGCCGAAGATCACGCTGGTGTTGCTCTGCTCGGCACTGGACACCTTGGGCGGCGCGCTCACCGGCAGGACGGCGTCGGGCTCCCGGACGAACCGCAGGTCCGCGACGGTCGCCGACGAATCGATCAGGCGCAGCAGGGTGCGCGCCGCTTCGGGGTCGTAGAGGGCGTCGTACGCCGTGCGCGGACCTGCCGCGCCCGGCACGGTACCGATCATGGCGGCCGGGTCGACCCCGTCGGACGCGGGCTCGCCGTCTGCCCACCGCACGAGCAGCTGGTACCGCTCGGCGGCGCCGTCGTCGTAGGTCACGTCGAGCAGCACGTGCTCGAGGTTCTCTCCGATCGGGGTCACCGCGGCGGGCTCGGCCGAGACGAGTCGGCGACTGCGGCCGGCATACCACCGGCGGTGGACGATCCAATCGCCGAATGCCAGCGTCATGGTCTGGAACCTACCCAGCCCGGCGGGAAAGGAATCACCCTGTGAGCGGGTTTCAGGCCAGGAAGCGTTCCGCTCCTGCGGTTCTGACGAACCGGACGCTGTTGGCCTGACGGTAACCGATCACGCCGCCGCCCAAGGTCAGGAAGATCAGGCCGGCGACCCCGGGCAGCGCCACCGCCGCGATCTCGGCGACAGTCGGGTTGAGCACGCCACGCGGGTAGGCCCCCAGCCGAGCCGGCTGTCCGGCGGCTGCCGACACCGCGGGCGACGGCACCGATGCTCCCGGCGTCGGCGCCACCGAGCCGCGGATCGCCGCGGTGCGAATCCCGGCGACGCCCGGGCTGGTCACTCCCGGGGCGGCCGGCGCGCCGCCGGGAATCGGCGGC
>NZ_BCRS01000114.1 GCF_001552715.1 Mycolicibacterium vaccae NBRC 14118 = CIP 105934
CGAGGAACGCCCCGGCGCCCGCGGCGAGGTAGTCGCGGCGGCGCCGTGGCCACAGCAGTGCGCCGAGTCCCGCGAGGGCGAGCCAGCCGAGGCTGTGCTCGCCGAAGTGCGACATGCCGCGGGCCACCGGCAGCACGCCGGGCCGCTCTGCCAGCGCGCGCTGAACGGCCACCAGCACGGCGTCTTCGCCGCGCGGAGCGTCAGGCATCACCGGATCCGTTGCTGACCTCCCGGTCGCTGCGCTGTCCCGCCGGAAGCAGCACGTCCTCCCACCTCTGCGTGCTGGTCAGCGTCGGGAGGGCGGCCCGGTAGGTCTTGCGCAGCCGGTTGAACTTGCGGGCCAGCAGCGCCTGCCGCTTCAGCGATTCCCGCAGCAGGTCGAACATCTTTTCCCGGTCCCGCTGCCGGTAGACCACGCCGCGGCCGTCGGCGGTGGTCACGGTGACACCGTCGACCCTGCACAGCGAGAACCAGCGGGCGTCCTGGGTCGCGACGTTGACCTGCGGCCGGCGATGGTGCTCGGGGTCGTGCGGCCTGAGCTGATGGGCGATGCCCCGGCCCAGCCGCAGGGAGATCGACACCGGGTTGGTGGGGATCTCGACCTTCCTGCGCCACTTCTTGTCCGACGGCGCAGGCAGCGCAGTCGCGCTCGGCAGCACCACCGCGTCGGGATAGTCCTGACGCATCCTGCGCACCTCGGGCAGCGCCGACTCCAGGATCGAGAAGATGTGCTCGGGCCCGGCGAGGAAGTCGTCCATCGCCTTGTTCTGGATCGCCACCGTCGAATACTCGAGACAGAGAAGGTGTTTCAGCGTCGCCTTCAGGTGGCTGGCGATCAGCCCGCGGATGTTGCCGTCCCAGTGCAGGGCCGCCACCACCAGCCGGTTGCGCAGGTGGAAGTAGGCCTGCCAGTCGATCGCGTCGTCCTTGTCGCTCCAGGCCATGTGCCAGATCGCGGCACCGGGAAGGGTCACGGTCGGGTAGCCGTGCTCACCGGCGCGCAGGCCGTAGTCCGCGTCGTCCCACTTGATGAACAGCGGCAGCGGCTGGCCCAGCTCCTCGGCCACCTGCCGCGGGATCATGCACATCCACCAGCCGTTGTAGTCGACGTCGACGCGCCGGTGCAGCATCCGGCTGCGCTCCTGGTCCTCGTCGGCCAGCGGGTACTTGGCGAAGTTGTGGTCGTACTCGGTGTTGATCGCGTTGGTCCACATGAAGTTCGCGGAGTCGACCATCTCGCCCATGACGTGCAGGTGGCTCGGCTCCTGCAGGTTGAGCATCTGCCCGCCCACCAGGGTCGGGACCTTCGCGAAGCGGCTCATCGCCAGCGCCCGCAGGATCGAGTCCGGTTCGATGCGGATGTCGTCGTCCATGAACAGGATCTGCTCACAGTCGGTGTTCTTCAGCGCCTCGTACATCACCCGGCTGTAGCCGCCGGAGCCACCCAGGTTGGGCTGGTTGTGCAAGGACAGCCGGTTGCCGAGCGCGGCGGCGGCAGCCTCGAAGCCCGGGTGGTCCTTGGCCTTGCTGGTGCCCTGGTCGGTCACGATGACCGCGCCGATCACCTCGTCGACCTTCGGATCGGACGTCAGCGCGGCCAGCGCGTTGACGCAGTCCGAGGGCCGGTTGAACGTCGGGATCCCGACCGCGACGTTGGCCCGCCCCGGTGCGGGGATCGGCGCGTACCAGCCCGCGTGGTGCAGCGTGGACTTGGCGTTGGTGGTGATGTCGAACCAGATCCAGCCACCGTCTTCGAACGGGGTGAGCTCGATCTCGAACTCCACCACGGCGGGCGGGCCGTCCTCGGGGCCGACCACCGGGGCGCCCCCGACGGTGATCCGGGCGCCGGTCGCCTTGGACCGGTAGACGTCGACGCGGGCGCTGCCGGTCAGCTCCACCCGCAGCACCACCGACTCCAGCACCGACCAGCGCCGCCAGTAGCTGGCCGGGAACGCGTTGAAATACGTGGCGAACGACACCTCGGACTCCGCGCCGATCTCCAGCGTGGTGCGGGTCGGGGCGTGCGCGCGCCTGGCGTTGGTCTCGGATTCCTCTATATAGAGTTTGCGGACGTCAAGCGGTTCGCCCGGCCGCGGCAGGATCACCCGGGCCAGCGGGCTGACCGCGCGTGACTGCTCGGACTCGAGCGCACCCGACGGGGTCTCAGTCATGCTCCACTGCTTTCTGTCTCGGGATCGCCCAGCGGCACGCCGTCGCGCAGGTGGGGCGCGAGGACGTTGTCGTAGATGTTCAGCGCGCTGGCGATCGCCATGTGCATATCCAGGTATTGGTAGGTGCCGAGGCGTCCGCCGAACAGAACCTTCGACGACGCCGTCTCCGCCTTGGCCCGGGCCCGGTAGGCGGCGAGCACCGTGCGGTCGGCCTCGGTGTTGATCGGATAGTAGGGCTCGTCGTCGTTTTCGGCGAACCGCGAGTACTCCCGCATGATCACGGTCTTGTCCGTCGGGTAGGACCGCTCCGGGTGGAAGTGCCGGAACTCGTGGATGCGGGTGAACGGCACGTCGGGATCGTTGTAGTTCATCACCGGTGTGCCCTGGTAGTCGCCGCAGTCGGTGAGCACCTCGAGTTCGAAGTCCAGGGTGCGCCAGCCGAGCCGGCCCTCGGAGTAGTCGAAGTACCTGTCCAGCGGGCCCGTGTAGACCACCGGGGCGTCCGGGGACGCAGCGCGGAGTTCATCGCGGACGTCGAACCAGTCGGTGTCCAGCCGCACCTCGATGCGGTCGTCGGCGGCCATGTTCTCCAGCCACCTGGTGTAACCGTCGACGGGCAGGCCCTCGTAGGTGTCGTTGAAGTAGCGGTTGTCGAATGTGTAGCGCACCGGGAGCCGGGTGATGTTGCTCGCAGGCAGCTGCTTGGGATCGGTCTGCCACTGCTTGGCGGTGTAGTGCTTGACGAACGCCTCGTACAGCGGGCGCCCGATCAGCGAGATGGCCTTCTCTTCGAGGTTCTGCGCATCTGCGGTGTCGATCTCGCTGGCCTGCTCGGCGATCAGCGCCCTGGCCTCGTCCGGGGAGAAGTACCGCCCGAAGAACTGGCTGACCAGGCCGAGTCCCATCGGGAACTGGTAGGCCTGCCCGTTGTGCAGCGCGAACACCCGGTGTTGGTAGCCGGTGAACTCGGTGAACTGCCGCACGTAGTCCCACACCCGCTTGTTACTGGTGTGGAACAGGTGCGCGCCGTACTTGTGCACCTCGATGCCGGTCTCGGGCTCGGCCTCGGAGTAGGCGTTGCCGCCGAGGTGTGACCGGCGTTCGATCACGAGGACACGCTTGCCCAACTGAGTCGCCGCCCGTTCGGCGACGGTGAGACCAAAGAAGCCGGAACCGACGACAAACAGGTCGTAACCGTCGGCCTGCGGGCGCACTGCGGCCCGGGGATCAGGAGAGATCATCGGCAGCAAGGGTATCCGACGGGCGCTGTCGGACCCGAAACGACCGAGCTGCGCAGGTCGCAATTCGCTCACGATTCAATCTCGTCACTCTAGACACACCAGTCACGTCAGTAACATCGACCGCGTACGCCAGTACGTATTCGAGCTTTATCCGTATTTGAGGAGACTTCCGTGCCGAACCGACGTCGCCGCCGGCTCTCGACAGCCTTGAGCACAGTCGCCGCTCTGGCCGTCGCGAGTCCAGTTGCAGTTGTTGCCGTTACCGAATTGTCCACCCAAGCCGGGCGCGACGGCGCGCCCGAACACCGCGAGTTCGTCCAGGCCGCGTCCATCGCCGACCTGCCGGGCGAGTTGATTTCCGCGCTCTCCCAGGGCCTGTCCCAGTTCGGCATCAACCTCCCGCCGATGCCGACGAGCCTGCTCACCGGAACCGGGGCCTCACCTGTGGCCACGCTGTCCCCGGGCCTGGGCGTGCCCGGCCTGGCTTCGCCGGGACTGATCAGCCCGGGGCTCACCGCTCCGTCGCTGACCGACCCCGGCCTGGCCAACCCGGCCCTGACCGATCCCTCGCTGACCAGCCCCGCCGGTCTGACCACCCCAGGTCTGACCACGCCGGGTCTGACCACGCCGGGCCTGACCGCACCCGGTCTGACCGATCCCGCGCTGGCCTCGCCCGGGCTGACCACGCCGTCGTTGACCGACCCAGGCCTGGGACTGACCACGCCGGGCCTGTCGACGCCGCCGGCGCTGACCGATCCGGCGCTGGGCGCACTGCCCATCTCCACCTCAGGCCTGCCCGCCACCGGCGAGGTGCCGATCTCGGCGCCGATCGGTCTGGATCCGGCGCTCGGCACCTATCCGATCCTGGGTGACCCGTCGCTGGCGGTGACCCAGCCGGTGGCCTCGACCAGCGGTGGCCTGCTCGGCGACCTGACCAGCGCGGCCAACTCGCTGGGTGCCGGCGAGGCGATCGACCTGCTCAAGGGCGTGCTGATGCCGGCCATCATGTCGGCGGTCAAGCCGCCGGTCGCCCCGCCTGCCGCACCGGTCGCCCAGGCCGGCGCGGACGCCGCAGAGGCCGCCGCGGCACCTCTCGGGGCCGCCGAGGCCGCGATCGAACCGGGCGCGTAGCACCCGCCCACCGCACAGTCCTGCCACGGAACGGCACCGCAGAAGCGCGACACGCTCTGCGGTGCCGTTGCGTGCGCGTGTCGTAACACGTGCAACATGCGGCGCATACGTAACATCAGTCCGTGCTGTATCGGCGTCCCGCACCTTCGATACTGGTCTCCGCGCTCGCGGCGACAGTGTTGCTGTTGCCGTGGGCGATCTCAGGGATCCCCGACAGTGACGACGCCCCGGCGATGCCCGCACCGCAGATGGCTCAGCAGCCGCTGACCGATCTCGGGGGCGGCGAGACGATCCGCGAACTGCACCAGGACACCCCGTTCTCGATGGTCGCGCTGACCTCACAGGACCTCACCGGAACGTCGGCGCGGGTGCGCGCCAAGAAGGACGACGGCTCGTGGGGCCCGTGGTACGAGGCCGAACCCCTCGAAGGCGTCGGCGCCGACGAACCCAGCCCGGTGCACGGAACCGACCCGGTCTTCGTCGGGCGCACCACCGCCGTCCAGATCGCGGTGCGCCGCCCCGCGGACGCGCCGACCACCGGCGCCGCCGCGCCCGCCGCCGAACCCGACGGCCCCGAACTCGGCTACATCCCCGCCAACGTCGAGCAACCACTGCCGCAGAACATCACCGCGGTGCTCATCAGCCCGCCGGAGGCGCCGCCGGATCTGGTGCCGATGCCGAACGCGGCCACGCCCGCCGGTCAGCCGCCACGCATCATCAACCGTGCGGAGTGGGGCGCCGACGAGGGTATGCGGTGCGGCGAACCGCGCTACGACACCAGAATCCGCGCCGGCGTCGTGCACCACACCGCGGGCAGCAACGAATACACGCCGCACGACTCGGCCGGCATCGTCAGATCGATCTACGAGTACCACACCCGGACGCTGGGCTGGTGCGACATCGCCTACAACGCGATGGTCGACAAGTACGGCCAGGTCTTCGAGGGTCGCGCAGGCGGAATGACCCGCCCCGTCGAAGGGGCCCACACCGGTGGCTTCAACCACAACACCTGGGGTGTGGCCATGCTCGGCAACTTCGACACCGTCCCGCCGACCCCGATCCAATTGCGCCACACCGCACGGCTTCTGGGCTGGGTACTGGGCCAGTCCGGAGTCGACCCGCTCGGCACCGTTGTGCTGCCGTCCGAGGGCGGCTCGTTCACCACGTTCCCGTTCGGCGCGTCACCGACGCTGCCGACGATCTTCACCCACCGCGACGTCGGTAACACCGAGTGTCCCGGCAACGCCGCCTACGCGCTGATGGGCCAGATCCGCGACATCGCCGCCCGGTTCAACGACCCACCGGGGCCTGAGCAGCTCGCCGAGACCCTGCGCGGCGGAGCGATCTTCGCGAAGTGGGAGTCGCTGGGCGGCGTGGACAGCTTCCTCGGCAGGCCCACCTCCCCCGAAGCCTCCGGAGAGGGCGCGACCCGCTATGTGACGTTCGAGCGGGGCGCGATGTACTGGTCCCCGGACAGCGGTGCCGAGCCGGTCACCGGCGAGCTCTACAAGGCCTGGGGCTCACTGGGATTCGAACGGGGCGCGCTGGGCCTGCCGACCAGTGCCGAGATCCCGGAACCGCTGTGGATCGTGCAGAACTTCCAGCACGGCACGCTGAACTTCGACCGGGAGAAAGGCACCGTCACCCGCGTGATCGACGGTGTTCCGGTCGAATTACCGCCTACCACCGCAGATTCGGAGCCCGTCCAACTGGAACGGTTCACCCCGCCGATCAACCCGGCCTAGCCCTCGGGCGGCGCACCGAGCCGCGCGCTCAGCTGGGACCGCGAGCGAATGCCCAGCTTCCGGTACACCCGGGTGAGGTTGGTCTCCACCGTCTTGACGCTGACGTACAGCGCCTCGGCGACCTCTTTGTTGGCCATCCCGGACGCGACGAGCTCGGCGATCCGCTGCTCGGAATCGGTCAGCGCGGCGCCACCGGAGCGGTCGGCGACATTGATGCGCGCCAGCTCCTTTCGTGCCCGGTCGGCCCACAGCGGCGACCCGAGCTGCTCGAACTGCGCCAGTGCCGCGCGCACGGTCCGGGCGGCGGCGTCGCGGCGGCGCAGTCTGCGCTGGATGTCACCCATCACCAGCCGGGTGCGGGCCTGCTCGAACGGCATGGCCAGCCGGTCGTGCTGGGCCAGCGCCCGCTCGACCGCCGCCAGCGCCCCTTCGAGGTCCCCGTTCGCGGCTGAATACAAGGCCCGGCAACGGTTTCCGACAGCCAGCTGCCACGCCCGGCCCAACCGGGCCCCGTTGCTCTCGAACGCCTCGATGATCGGTTCGGCCTCGCCGTGCCGGCCCAGCCCGATCAGCGCCTCCACCGCGTCGGGAACGAACCAGCACCACATCAGTTCCATCCCGAAGGCCGGCCGATGCAAGGACAACAGCGGCTGCAGGGCCTCGACCGCGCGGGCGTGCTCGCCGCAAGCCACGTCCAGAAGCGCCAGCGCCGCACGTGCCCACCTGGTGGGTGGCCCCTGGCCGGCACCGAGTTCGAGTGCGCGGTGGGCCAGTTCCCGCGCCTGCAGGTCCCGGCCCCGGTACGCGGCGACCGCGGCCGACACGCCCGTCGCGATGACCACCGCACCGCCCGCCTGCCTGGCCCGCTCCAGCAGTTCGGTGGCGTGCCGGTCGGCCTCGTCGTAGCGGCCGCGCCAGATCGCCACCTGGGCGAGCAACCCGGTCACCGCCCGCACGTCGTGCTCGGCGCCCCGTTGCAGGCAGCGCTCGGCGATGTCGGAGAACTGCTGCTCGGCATCCTCCAGTCGACCGGCGACGACGAGCGTGATCGCACGGACCGCGCTGGCGCGGTACGGAATCGGCACGTCCTCATCGACCGGCTCCAGCTCGATCGCCCGGCGCAGGGCATCCTCGTCGACCCCGCGCCCGGCCTGACAGTTCACCCACACCGACATCGCCAATGCCTGGCTGATCAACGACGGCACCCCTGTCCGCTCGGCGATCTCGACGGACCGGGCGACCGCGGCGCGCTGGTCGGCGAACGCGCCGGTCATCCCCTGGGCAAACGCCAGCATCAACAGCGACGACACGTGCACGGCATCGTGGCCGACGACGTTCACGCAGGCCTGCTCCAGCAGGGTGACCGCCCCGGCGTAGTCGTCGTCGAAGATCAGCACGCCGGCACGCAGATTGAGGGCGAGCGCCCGCAGCACACCGGGCGTCAACTCATCGAGCACGCTGTCGATGAGGATGGCCGCCCGGGTCATGTCACCTGCGGCGTAGTGGTGTTCGGCCGCGCGGATCCGCCGTGACACCATGCCGCCGCCGAGCCGGATGGCCGATTCCATGAATTCGGCAGCGGCGGCGGGCGCCCCGCGGCTGCGGGCCGAATCGGCGGCCGCGTCCAGCGCCGCCAGCGTGGCGTGGTCGGCGACGGTGGCCGACATGGCCAGGTGTCGCGCGCGCAGTTCGGGCTGGGTGTTGAGCCCGGCCAGCCTGCGGTGGAACTCACGCCGCCGCGCCGGCGGTGCGCTGTCGTAGATTCCGCCGGCCAGCAGCGGGTGGGTGAACCGGACCCGGTTGCCCTCGATGACCACGACGCCCTCGACTTCGGCGGCCTCCAGGTGGCGGGTCGCCTGTTCGGCGGTCAGCCCGACAGTGGCTGCGACGCCATCCACTGTCGGCAGCGGCACTGAGGCGGCCGCCAGCAGCACGTCGCGCACGTCGTCGTCGAGTCCACCGACCCGTAGCCGGACCAGCTCGGCCAGGGTGGACGGGAGCCGCACCCCGGGCCGGGACGGGTCGCCGTCGGTCGCCCGCGCCAGTTCGAGCGCGTAAAGCGGATTGCCCCCGGACATCTCGGCGATCCGCACGATCGCCGGGCGGGAGAACCTGCGGCCGGTCCGTGCGGCGAGCATGCTGTGCAACGCGCCAAGGCTCATCGGGTCGACCTGCACCCGGGTCAGCCCGCCGGTGCCGACCTGCAACCAGGACGCGGCCCGCTCGCCGGTCGACGGACCGGTCCGCTCGGTCACGACGACACCGACGGGTCCCTTCAGCCGGCGCGCCACGAAGGCGAGGACCATGCGGCTCGACGTGTCGAGCCACTGCACGTCGTCGACCGCGATCAACACCGGGGTCTGCGCGCACAAGGCCTGTATGACGGCCAGTAGCGCTGCGGCGGTGACTCTTTCGTCGGTGGGTCGGCCGGCGCCGGGGGCGCGCTGCAGGACACGGTCGGCAGCCAGGCGCTGGATGTCGGGCAATGCCGCGACGAGGTCCGGATCGACCGCACCGAGCAGATCCGCGGTCGCTGCGTGGGCCAATCCGGTCTCGCCCGCGGCGGTGTGGGAGGTCAGCACCGTGAAGCCGGCCCGGGTGGCGCGGTCGGCCACGCCGGCCAGCAACGTCGTCTTGCCGATGCCCGCCTCGCCCTCGATCAGCAGGCCGGCCGGCTGCTGACGGGCCCTCGCGAGGAACCCGTCGACCGCGGTCGCCGTCGCCGACGTCGCCGACGTCAATGCCGGCGCCACGGTCCGTACCCACCCCCCACACCCGACATCATGCCAGGAGCAAACGGGAAGGCAGGCGGCCCAGCGATCTTTTCCTGCACGTTCCCGGCGGCTGCGGCTCTACAGCCACCACCGTTCGAGCACCTGCGCAACACCGTCCTCGGCGTTGGTGGCGGTCACCTCATCGGCGGCCGCGACCGCGTCGGGGTGCGCATTTCCCATCGCGACCCCGAGCCCGGCCCACCCGAGCATGGGCACGTCGTTGGGCATGTCACCGAAGGTGACCACGTCGGCGGCTTCGACGCCGAGGGGACGCGCCAGCTCCGCGATGCCGGTGGCCTTGCTGATGCCCAGCGGCACGATCTCGATGAGCCCGTTGTTGGTGGAGTAGGTGATGTCACCCTGGACCCCGATGTGCGGGGCCAGCGCGGCCGCCATGTCGGCGCTGCGCGCCCCGGCCTTGCGGATCAACAGCTTGACCGCCGGGGCGCTCAGCAGATCCTCCACCGACACCTCGGTGTTGTCCGGGTTCAGCCAGGCGTGCTCGTAGCCGGGCGAGCTGACGAACTGCGGGGTGGCGGCGTCGTGGGCGCTGTTGC
Source organism: Mycolicibacterium vaccae NBRC 14118 = CIP 105934 (assembly GCF_001552715.1). Classification (GTDB taxonomy): domain Bacteria; phylum Actinomycetota; class Actinomycetes; order Mycobacteriales; family Mycobacteriaceae; genus Mycobacterium; species Mycobacterium vaccae. Next base: position 9,620 of record NZ_BCRS01000114.1, read on the forward strand.
CCACCCGTTCCACCGCCAGCCCGGACCCCGGGATGACCCGGGTGGCGATCTCGGCGAGCTGGCGAAGCGCATCGGTGGACAGCGTTCGCGCCGAGATGATGCGGTCGGTGGCCGGGTCGTAGATCACCGCACCGTTGGCGCACACGGCCATCGGCGCGAAACCCAGCTGGTCCACGATCGGTTGCACCCATCGCGGCGGCCGCCCCGTGGCGAGCACGAACTGCGCGCCGGCGTCCACCACGGCGCGCACCACCGAGCGGGTCCGCGGGCTCAGGTTCTCGTCGTTGTCGATCAGCGTGCCGTCCACGTCGGTGGCGATCAGTAAGGGCTTCACCGGTTCTCGCTCCGTCTACGCGCACGCTCGGCCAATTCGTTCTCCTCCACACGTCGGGCTTGCTCTGGCGTCGGCGCCCCGCCACCCAGGCGGTGGGGCACCCAGAACGCGCCGCGGGGGCGCGGGTAGCCGTCCTGCGCGTCGTGCAGCAGAACGGTCATCCGCGACCTCAGCTCCTGGTTCAGTTCGACGGCCTCACCCTCGGGCCCGATCGTCGAACCGACGGTGACGGTGACCGGGATCTTGTTGCGCCCCAACGCTCTCGGATGATCCTTGGTCCACAGCCGGTGGGCGCCCCAGACGATCAGCGGCACGATCGGCACCCGAGCCTCCCGCGCCATGCGCACCGCACCCGACTTGAACTCCTTGAGCTCGAAACTGCGGCTGATGGTGGCCTCGGGGTACACGCCGACGATCTCGCCGCCGCGCAACGCCTGCACGGCTGCGGCGTAGGCGTCCGCACCCGCGCGACGGTCCACCGGGATGGTCTTCGTGTGCCGGATCAGGTACGCGATGAACCTGACATCCTGCATCTCGGCCTTGATCATGAAGCGCATCCGGCGCCGGCGTCGGGTGGCCGCCAGCGCGGCCGGGAGCCAGTCCAGGTACCCGGTGTGGTTGATGGCCACCACGGCGCCACCGATGGCCGGCAGATGCTCGACCCCGCGGAAGGTGATCTGCGTGCCGGTAGCCCTGACCGCCACCTGGGCCGTCAGCTCCAGCGCGCGGAAGACCGGTTCCATCGGGCTACCCCGGCGCCTCGGCGGGTCCGGTGTCCAGTCCGGGCGTCCCGCGCTTGGCGGCCTTGGCGGCGGCTTCCTCGGCGTCCATCCGGTTGGCCTCGGCCAGAGTCGGCGCCGCGCCGCCGAGACGGTGCGGCACCCAGAACTCGCCCGCCGGATGCGGACCGTAGGCGTCCTGCACCTGCTCGAGCATGTGCTGCATCCGCGAATGCAGCACCGTGGTCAGCTCCGCGGCAGGCAGGGTGGGCTCGATGGGCTTGCCGACCGCAATGGAGATCGGCACTTTCGGGCGCCACAGGTTCTTCGGCTGGCCCTTGGTCCAGATCCGCTGGGCGCCCCACACGATGTGCGGCACGATCGGCACCCCGGCCGCGATCGCCATCCGCGCGGCACCCGACTTGAAAGCCTTGATCTCGAAGCTTCGGCTGATGGTCGCCTCGGGGTAGACGCCGACGAACTCGCCTTCGCGTAGCTTGCGGCAGGCCTCCTCGAACGACGCGGCGCCGTTGTCGCGGTCCACCTCGATGTGGCGCAGGCTGCGCATGATCGGGCCGGTCACCTTGTGGTCGAAGACTTCCTTCTTCGCCATGAACCGCACCTTGCGCCCCAGGTGCTGCTGGTAGGTCGGCAGCCCCGCGAAGGTGAAGTCGAGGTAGCCGGTGTGGTTGATCGCGATCACCGCGCCCCCGGTCCTGGGGAGGTTCTCGACGCCGGTCACGGTGAATTTCAGCCCCTGGACCCGCCAGGCGAGGCGCGCGAGCTGGATGACAGTGCCGTATACCGGTTCCACAGCCGACAGCGTAGTGCGCTGGGGAACCCGCGACACAGAAGGACATCGGGATCGCGAGTGCCTCCGCCGGAGCGCAGCAGGCGCCCGCCGTCGTTGCCGGCATCGCCGCGGGGCGACCGGGGACAGTCGGGGGCGCTGCCCGATGCGCACGGGGTCGCCCCCGACCCGGAACATCGCCCACCACCGGGCTCGCGGGAACGACGAGCCCCTCGGCCCCCGCTAAGCTTCGTGGTGGACGACAAGCGCCCGTTCCGGGCGCAGAAGGGGTATCTGTGCAGGTCACGAGCGTCGGGCACGCCGGCTTCCGTATCGACACCAACGCCGGGAGCATCCTGTGCGATCCGTGGGTGAACCCCGCGTACTTCGCGTCGTGGTTCCCGTTCCCCGACAACAGCGAGCTGGACTGGGACGCCCTCGGCGACGTCGACTACCTCTACGTGTCGCACCTGCACAAGGACCACTTCGACCCGAAGAACCTGCGCGAGCACGTGAACAAGGACGCCGTCGTGCTGCTGCCGGATTTTCCGGTGCCCGACCTGCGCCGTGAGCTGGAGAACCTGGGCTTCCACCGGTTCTTCGAAACCACCGACTCGGTCAAGCACCGCGTCAGCGGACCCAAGGGCGATCTCGATGTGATGATCATCGCCCTGCGCGCCCCCGCCGACGGCCCGATCGGTGACTCCGGTCTCGTCGTCGACGACGGGCAGACCGTCGCGTTCAACATGAACGACGCCCGCCCGGTCGATCTCGACATGCTGCACGCCGACTTCGGCCAGATCGACGTGCACATGCTGCAGTACTCGGGGGCGATCTGGTACCCGATGGTCTACGACATGCCCGCACGCGCCAAAGAGGCGTTCGGCACCCAGAAGCGTCAGCGCCAGATGGACCGGTGCCGCCAGTACATCGCGCAGGTCGGCGCGACATGGGTGATCCCGTCGGCCGGGCCGCCGTGCTTCCTGGATCCCGAACTGCGCGACCTCAACGACGACCACGGGGATCCGGCCAACATCTTCCCCGACCAGGTGGTCTTCCTGGACCAGATGCGCAGCCACGGACACGACGGCGGCCTGCTGATGATCCCCGGATCGACCGCCGATTTCACCGGCTCACAACTGGATTCGCTGACCCACCCGATTCCCGAGGACGACGTGCTGTCGATCTTCACCACCGGTAAGGCCCAGTACATCGCCGACTATGCGGAGCGGATGGCGCCGGTGCTGGCCGCCGAGAAGGCCGCGTGGGCGCCGGCGGAGGGGGAACCCCTACTCGAGCCGCTGCGCGCGCTGTTCGAACCGATCATGCTGCAGTCCGACCAGATCTGCGACGGGATCGGCTATCCGGTCGAACTGCGTCTGGGCCCAGAAGTTGTCGTCATCGACTTCCCCAAACGCGCAGTGCGGGAAGCAATTCCCGACGAGAAGTTCCGTTACGGCTTCGGGATCGCCCCCGAGCTGGTGCGCACGGTGCTGCGCGACAACGAGCCCGACTGGGTCAACACCATCTTCCTGTCCACCCGGTTCACCGCGTGGCGGGTCGGCGGATACAACGAGTACCTCTACACGTTCTTCAAGTGCCTCACCGACGAACGGATCGCCTACGCCGACGGCTGGTTCGCCGAGGCACACGACGACAGCTCCTCGATCACGTTGGACGGCTGGGAGATTCAGCGACGCTGCCCGCACCTGAAGGCGGATCTGTCGAAGTTCGGCGTCGTCGAGGGCGAAACCCTGACATGCAACCTGCACGGCTGGCAGTGGAATCTGGCCAACGGCCGGTGCCTGACCACCAAGGGCCACGAACTGCGGTCGGCGAAGCTGTGACCGCCACCGACCGCTCCGCCCGGTTCTACGACGACGGCCGCATACAACTGGATCGCGAGGCGCTCACGTTGCGCCGCTACCACTTTCCGTCGGGCACATCGAAGATCATCCCGCTGCGCGACATCCGCGGATACCGCGCCGAGCCGCTCGGGGCGTTCACCCACCGGTTCCGGCTGTGGGGCACCTCGGATTTCCGGCGCTGGCTGCCGCTGGACCTGGACCGGTTACGGCGCTCCACGCTGGTGACCTTCGACGTCGACCACACCAGACTGGACCCGGCGTGCACGCCGGCACGCCCCGACGAGTTCATCGAGGTGCTCGACGAACTCCTGGACGGCCGTTAGTTTTTCGGCCTCAGCACGTCGGTGCCGAGGTAGGGCACCAGCGCTTCGGGGATGCGCACGCTGCCGTCGGACTGCTGGTGGTTCTCCAGGATGGCGACCAGCCAGCGGGTGGTGGCCAGCGTGCCGTTGAGCGTCGCCGCGGTCTGCGGCTTGCCGTTCTCGTCGCGGTAGCGCACGGACAGCCGCCTGGCCTGGAACGTCGTGCAGTTCGACGTCGAGGTGAGCTCGCGGTAGGTGTTCTGGGTGGGCACCCACGCCTCGCAGTCGTACTTGCGCGCCGCCGAGGAACCCAGATCGCCCGCGGCGATGTCGATCACCCGGTAGGGCACCTCGATCAGGCCGAGCATCTGCCGCTGCCAGCCGAGCAGCCGCTGGTGTTCGGCCTCGGCGTCCTCGGGACGGCAGTAGACGAAGCCTTCGACCTTGTCGAACTGGTGCACCCGGATGATGCCGCGGGTGTCCTTGCCGTAACTGCCGGCCTCCCTGCGGAAACACGACGACCAACCGGCGTAGCGCAGCGGCCCGCCCGACAGGTCGAGGATCTCGCCCGAGTGGTAGCCGGCCAGCGGCACCTCCGACGTGCCGACCAGGTACAGGTCGTCGGCCTCCACCCGGTAGACCTCGTCGGCGTGGGCGCCGAGGAAGCCGGTGCCGGCCATGATCTCGGGGCGCACCAGCACCGGCGGCACCATCAGGGTGAACCCGTTCTCGGTGGCGGTGCGCACCGCGAGCTGGAACAGACCCAGCTGCAGCAGCGCCCCGAACCCGGTCAGGAAGTAGAACCGCGAGCCCGACACCTTGGCTCCACGTTCCATGTCGATCAGCCCGAGCGCTTCGCCGAGCTCGAGGTGGTCCTTCGGGTCCGTGAGGGCCGGCGGTTCGCCGACGGTGTCCAGCACGACGAAGTCGTCCTCGCCGCCGGACGGCACCCCGTCGATGATGACGTTCGAGATCGCCATGTGGGCGGCGGTGTAGGCCTGCTCGGCCTCCGACTGTGCCGCTTCGACGGCCTTGACCTTCTCGGCGAGTTCCTTGGCCGCGGCCAGCAGCGCGGGACGTTCCTCCGGGGACGCCTTCCCGACGAGTCTGCTGGCCGCCTTCTGCTCGGCGCGCAGGTTGTCGGCCGCCGAGATCGCGGCCCGCCTCGCGACGTCGGCCTCGGCGAGCGCGTCGACGAGACCGGGATCCTCGCCCCTGGCCAGCTGTGAAGCGCGTACGGCGTCCGGGTTCTCTCGCAGCACCTTCAGGTCGATCACAGGCGCAACCCTACGGGGTCCGCCGACCCACTGGCACAACCACATAACGTTACAACTGCATCACTTGTCACAGCACCTGACACGCCTGTCACAATGGAGCGGATGTCAGACACACCCGGACCCTGGTGGAGGAGCCTGCAGGCCGCGTCGACCCGGCGCGCGCTGCTGTTGACCGCTCTCGGCGGCCTCCTGATCGCCGGTGTGATCACCGCCCTGCCCCAGACCGATCCGTCCGGTGGGCTGACCGCGAACTCGATCTCGCTGGGCCCCCGCGGAAACGACACCTTCGACCACGCCAAGAGCGGTGACTGCCTGAACTGGCCCGACCGCACCCCGGACGCCGCGGAGATCGTCGACTGTGCCGCCGACCACCGGTTCGAGGTCGCGGAGTCGGTGGACATGCGGACCTTCCCCGGCAGTGAGTACGGCCCCGACGCCGCGCCCCCGTCGGCCGCGCGCATCCAGCAGATCAGCCAGGAGCAGTGCTCGGCCGCCGTGAAGCGCTACCTCGGCCCCCGCTTCGACCCGAACTCCCGGTTCACCGTCAGCATGCTGTGGTCGGGTGACAAGGCGTGGCGGCAGTCCGGCGAGCGCCGGATGCTGTGCGGCCTGCAACTGCCCGGCCCGAACAACCAGCAGCTGCCGTTCCAGGGCCGGGTCGCCGAGATCGACCAGTCCAAGGTCTGGCCGGCGGGCACCTGTCTGGGCATCGACCCGACGACCAACCAGCCCACCGACATCCCGGTCGACTGCGCGGCACCGCACGCCATGGAGGTCACCGGCGCGGTCAACCTCGCCGCGAAGTTCCCGGACGCGCTTCCGGCAGAACCCGCGCAGGACACCTTCATCAAGGACGAGTGCACCAAGCTGACCGACGCCTACCTGGCGCCGATCAAGTTGCGTGACACCACGCTGACGCTGGTCTACAGCACGGTATCGCTGCCCAGCTGGGCCGCGGGCAGCCGTCAGGTGTCGTGCAGCATCGGCGCCACCCTCGGCAACGGGGGCTGGTCGACGCTGTTGAACAGCGCCAAGGGCCCGCTGATGATCAACGGCCAGCCGCCGGTCCCGCCGCCGGACATCCCCGAGGAACGCCTCAGCCTGCCCCCGATCCCGATGCCGGAGTCGTCCTCCGGCGGCTCGTCGGGGTCCTCGGGCTCGTCGGGCTCGTCGGGCTCGTCGAGTGGGTCGGGCTCGTCGAGTGGGTCGGGCTCGTCGAGTGGGTCAGGGTCGTCAGGCTCGTCGTCGGAGGACGACAGCCAGCACGGACCGCCGGCGGCCCCGGCGCCGCCCGAGGGGCAGGGCAACACGTTCCTCAACACCCCGCCGCCCGCACCGCCGGCCGACCAGTTACCGCCGGCACCCGCGCCGCCGGTCGACCAGTTGCCGCCGCCGCCCGCACCGCCGGTCGATCAGCCGCTGCCGCCCGCGCCGGTGCCGCCGGTGCCGGGTCCACCGGTCGTGGCGCCGCCTCCGCCGGGGGTGTAGCCCGATGACCGTGCGGATGAGCCCGCAACGGTTCGAGGAGCTGGTCGGCGACGCGCTGGATCTGATCCCGCCGCAACTGGCCGCGGCGATCGACAACGTGGTGGTCCTCGTGGCCGACCGCAACGAGGACGAACCCGATCTGCTCGGTCTCTATGAGGGCGTCGCGCTGACCGAGCGGGACTCCTGGTACGCCGCGGGATCCCTGCCGGACGCCATCACGATCTACCGTGAGGCACTGCTGGACATCTGCGACAGCGAGGCGGAGGTCGTCGACGAGGTGGCCATCACGGTGATCCACGAGATCGCGCACCACTTCGGCATCGACGACGACCGGTTGCACGAGCTCGGCTGGGCCTGACCCGTCCGCGAAACGGCCGCGCGGCAACCCGGATACGTCAGCGCCGGGTGCTATGAACGGCACATGACCAATCAGTGCCGCGCCTGCCGTCTGGGGCTGGAGCACTGCCACGGGGCGCTCATCCATCACGCCTTCCGCCGTGCCGAATGCACCGAGGACGACTGCTTCGTCGCCGACAGCCTCCACGACATCCAGCTGGACTGCACGACCGTCGGGTGCGTGTGCGACGTACCTGTCTCAGCCCATCGGGTCGGTTGACCCGGCCCGGTCGACGCCGCTCGAGACCGTCGCGTCGGGGCCGAACGGCGGGGTCAGCTTGCCCCACTGCACGCAGGTCCAGCGGCCGTCGGTGACCGGGGCCAGCACCACCGATTCGGTGTTGGCCAGGTGGTGATCGACCGCGAAGCCGCTGTCCACACCGGCCAGTACCGCTGAGACCAGCCTGATCGCCGCGCCGTGGCTGACCACGACGATGTCGCCGTGCCAGGCGGTGTCGTCGAGGTAGCGCATCCGTAACTGCTCGAGCACCGGCACGTACCGGTCGAGCACCTGTCGTGCGGTCTCGCCGCCGGGCAGCGCGAGATCGAACTCACCCTGGTGCCAGCGCCGGTAGACGGCGTTGAACTCGTCGTGGGCGGCCTCGTCCGTGCGGTCCTCCAAGTCGCCCACCTGAACCTCGTGCAGACCCTCGAACTCGTGCCTGTCGCGGGCCGTGGCGACCTCGGCGGTGATGTGGTCTGCCGTCTGGACCGCCCGGACCGCGATCGAGTGCGCGACCAGCGCCGGCGGACGGGTCAGCCCCCGCGCGAACGAGCGCGCCTGCTCCCGGCCGAGATCGGTCAGTTCGGCTCCCGGCGGCCTGGTGTCGAGCCTGCGCGCCACGTTGCTGTGCGTCTGGCCGTGCCGCACCAGTACCAGCCGGCCGCTCACGGGCGGCCCTCCCGCAGGCGCTCCAGCCACGCCGTCGCCTCGTCCATCGGCGGCGGCGGCGCACCGACCGCATCACCGGTGGGCCACGACCCCAGATACCGCACGTCGGCGCAGCGGCGGTGCAACGCCCGCAGCGCCTCGGCGACCGAGACGTCGTCGATGTGCCCGACGAAGTCGAGGTAGAACTTGTAGGTGCCCAGCTCGGTACGGGTCGGCCTGGACTCGATGTTGGTCAGGTCGATGTCGCGCATGGCGAGCTCGGTCATCGCCGAGACCAGCGCACCCGGGACATTGGCCAGCTGCAGCACCACCGAGGTCCGGTCGGCGCCCGTGCGCTTCGGAGTCGGGCCGGGGCGGCCTGCGAGCACGAAGCGGGTGCGCGCGTTCGGCTCGTCGACCACGTCGGCGGCCAGCGGCGCCAACCCGTAACGCTCGGTGGCCAGCGCGGTGCTCACCGCGGCGTCCGCCCGCCCGGCGGCCACGTCCTGCGCGGCCGCGGCATTCGAATTGGCAGGCACCAGTTCGGCTTTCGGCAGATGCTCGGCGAGCCAGTACTTGACCTGCGCGGCGGCCACCGGGTAGGCCGCGACGGTGCGCACATCGGCGGCGACCGAACCCGGACGGACCGCGATGGTGAACGACACGTCCAGGGTCAGTTCGGCGTAGATCTGCAGCGGGGTGCCGACGGCCAGGCTGTCCAGGGTCGGGATGACCGACCCGTCGATCGAGTTCTCGATGGGCACGCACGCGTAGTCCGCGTCGCCGGACCGCACCGCGGCCAGCGCGGCCGAGGTGCTGTCGGCGGCGATTCGGGTGACAGGTTCGGGCCGGGCGTCCGGCAGTGCCGAAGGGATCAGGCCGGCGGCTTCGATCGCGCGCAACGCCGCGTCCGTGAACGTCCCCTCCGGGCCGAGATATGCGATGCCGGGCACCGCACCACCCTATCCGCTCGGTCCGGTAATCCCGTTCCGCTGCGCGAAGGCCTTGCGCCGCCGAACAAGCCGTAGTTAAGTTAGCCTCACCTTACCAACGTCTGAGGAGGCGGCGATGACAGCACCGACAGCGACTTCGGCCCCCACCACCGCGGAGCGCATCCGCAGCGCGTGTGCGCGGGGCGGTGGTGCGATGCTCGCGGTCGAAGGCATCGACCCGACGGCCACTCCCGTGCACCACCTGCTCGACGACGGCTCGTTCGCGATCGCCGCGCCGGTCGACGGCCTGCTGGCCGCCGCGGTGGTCTCGGCGGGCAACGCGGGCATCCAGGCCGTGCTGGAGATGACCGACTACGCCCCGCTGCCGCTGCGCGAACCGGTGCGCTCCCTGGTGTGGATCCAGGGCAGGCTGCGCGACGTCCCGGTCGGCGAGGTATCCGCGCTGCTGGATCTGATCGCCGCAGAGGACCCCAATCCTGCACTGCTGCAGATCAATTCGGGCCAGTATGAGCAGACGGGCAGCACCCCGGAGGAGCCCCGCTACGCGCTGATGCGGTTGGAGATCGAATCGGTCGTGGTCGCCGACTCGACCGGTGCCGAGTCCGTCGCGGTCGGCGCACTGCTCGGCGCCCGGCCGGACCCGTTCTGCGCGATGGAGTCCAGCTGGTTGCAGCACATGGAGTCCGCGCACCGCGACGTGGTCGCCCGGCTCGCGTCCCGACTGCCCGCCTCCCTGCGCCGGGGCCGGGTGCGGCCGCTGGGCCTGGACCGCTACGGCGTGCAGCTGCGGGTGGAGAACCCCGAGGGCGACCACGACGTGCGGCTGCCGTTCGCCCGCCCCGTCGACGACGTGACCGGCCTCAGCCAGGCCATCCGGGTGCTGATGGGCTGCCCGTTCCTCAACGGCCTGCGTGCCCGCGGCGCCTGAACCCCGTCGGCGGCCCGGGCCGCTACCGTGTCTGCGGTGAACGCGACCGCCGATGAACCCACCGATGCGCAGCGCCGCGCGCTGCGCATCGAGATCGGCGTGGTGCTGGCGGTCACCTTCGCGCTGAGCGGCTACACCGCGCTGCTCAGCCTCATCGAGAGCGTGCTGCTCGGGCTCGCCGGCCAGACCGTCGCGCTCAATCCGATCCGCTCACCGTTCGACCTGATCGATCTCGGCCTGAACCTGGCCCGGCTCTTCCAGCTGTTGGCCTGGGGCGCGCTGGCGGTGTACCTGCTGTGGCGCGGCGGAGACGGGCCCGCCCGCATCGGCCTGGCCAGGATCCGCTGGCGCTCAGACCTTCTCGGCGGTGTCGGGCTGGCCGCGCTGATCGGTATCCCCGGCCTGGCGCTCTACCAGATCGCCCGGCTGCTGGACCTCAACGCCGCCGTCGAACCCGCCGGACTCAACGACACCTGGTGGCGTATCCCGCTGCTGCTTCTGCTGTCCTTCGGCAACGGCTGGGCCGAGGAGATCATCGTCGTCGGATACCTGCTGACCCGGTTGCGTCAGCTGCGGGTCAACCCGTGGTGGGCGCTGGCGATCTCCAGCCTGCTGCGCGGCGTGTACCACCTCTACCAGGGCTTCGGTGCCGGGCTGGGCAACCTCGCGATGGGCCTGGTGTTCGGCTACTTCTACCAGCGCACGGGTCGGCTGTGGCCCCTGATCGTCGCCCACACGTTGATCGACGCCGTCGCCTTCGTCGGCTATTCGCTGCTGTACGAACGCCTCGAGTGGCTGCTCTGACGGTGCGGGCTCACCGTCTGCGACGCTGACTGCGCGTACATTCTTGTCGTGACCGACAAGCGGCCGCCGTTTTCGGGGCCGGTGCCGCCGCAGCCCCCGCGCGGAACCCCCGGCCGTCGGGAACCCTCCCAGGTGATGCGGCGCGACCCGAATCGCCGGCCTGTGTGGCCGCCCAATCCGCCGACCCCGCC
>NZ_BCRS01000115.1 GCF_001552715.1 Mycolicibacterium vaccae NBRC 14118 = CIP 105934
GGGGGCGGGCGGCGGCGGAGCCGGGGCCGGGGCAGCCATCGCATCGAACGGTGCGGGGGCCGGGGGAGGCGGCGGTGCGAACGGATCGAGAGGCGGCGGGGGCGGGGGCAGCAGCCCGTTGAGGGCGACCGGATCGACCGGGGCCGGCGGCTCCTCGACGACGTTGCGTGGCGTTGCGGCGGAGAGCGGCCCGCCGCACGTCGGCCACGCACCCTTGCCCTGGGATGCCAGGACCCGTTCGGCGACCGCGATCTGCTCTTCCTTGGTGGCCAGGTAGGCGGCCGGAGCGAACTCGCCGCCGCCGTGGCCCGACCATGTGCTCGGCGAGAACTGCAGGCCACCGTGATAACCGTTGCCGGTGTTGATGGCCCAGTTGCCGCCGGACTCGCAGCGGGCGACCTGGTCCCACTCGTTGTCGGTCGCCGCGCCGGCCTGTCCGGCGAGGGCGACGCTGCCACCTCCGATGACTGCGCCGGTGAACGCGATCTTTGCGACGTTCACGGCAGAAGACGTGGGCTTACGGTGTCGTCCACTCATACGTGTGTGTGGTCCTCTCTGAAGCGCCCGCGAGGTCAGCTGTCGGGTTCGGGCTGGAGAGGTCGCCCGGCCGGCGTCGTCGAAACGGCGACGGCTTCACCCCAAGGAACCGAAGTCCCTGGTCCTGTTGTCGGTGGACCGGTGGGTCCCCCGCCTCCATCCAAGTTGTATCTCGTTGTCCCCGCGCCACCAACGGATGGAGCTCGGCGCAATTGGTGTCGCGGCAGGCCGGTCGCGATGTGGGGGTTGATCGGCCTGTTCAAGACCGTAACGGCTCGCCTGGGTCCCGTCATCTTTTGCTCGACGCAGTGTGTCCTGCGGCGGCAAATACTAAAAAAACTCTAAAAGACCTGGAAGGACCGTTGTTCCTGCAGGTGCCCCCCACCTCAACCGCGCCGTAGCCATCTTGTGACCATTCCGTTATGTGATGCAAATCACGAAATAGACACAGGGAGGTTGGTTCAGCCGCCGGCGAAGGGGGGAAGGACGTCGATCGTCTGCGCGCCACGCAGTTCAGAATCCATGTCCCGCACCGCAACTCCGTCACGCAGGTACGAACAGCGAGCAAGCACGCGGGCCAGCGCGGCATCCCGGGCGGTCAGGACGTCGATCAGGTCGGCCACCGTCGCTCCGTCACTGATGGCGAGAGTCTCGGTTTCGGTGCCCGCGGCCGCGCGTGCGGCCGCGAAATAGCGGATGGTGACCCGGGTACCGCTGTCAGCTGACGTCACTCACCCTCCGATCGCGCTCATCGGACGATCCGGCTGGACGAAACCCGGATCGTTGATGCCGTGACCTGCGGCCTTCTCCCACATGGCGGTGCGCCACGCGGCTTCCAGTGCGGAGTCGTCCGCGCCGGAGCGCAGGAGGACGCGCAAATCGGTCTCCTCGCGCGCGAACAGGCAGTTGCGGACCTGCCCGTCGGCGGTGAGCCTGCTGCGGTCGCAGGTGGCGCAGAACGCGTGGGAAACCGACGCGATGACCCCGATGTGGCCGACCACCTCGCCGCCCTCGTGGACCTGCCACAGCTGAGCCGGCGCCGACCCCCGCGGGCGTGGGTCGGGCGCCAATGTGAAATGAGCGCGCAGCGCGCCCAGGATGGCCTCGGCGCTGAGGGCGCGCTCGCGCCGCCAGGAGTGGCCGGCGTCGAGTGGCATCTGCTCGATGACCCGCAACTGGTAGCCGTGGTCGACGCAGAACCGTGCCAGCGACACCACGTCGTCGAGGCCGGTGACCGGATCCAGCACCGCGTTGACCTTCACCGGGTGTAGGCCGGCTTCGTGGGCGGCCCGCAGCCCGGCCACCACCTCGGCGAATCGGTCGCGCCGGGTGATGGCGGCGAACCGCGCGGGATCGACGGTGTCCAGCGAGACGTTGATGCGATCCAGGCCGGCCGCCTTGAGGCCGACCGCCCGCTTGGCCAGTCCGATGCCGTTGGTCGTCAGGGTGATCTCGGGTCGCGGTCGCAGCGCGGCCGTCGCGGCGACGATGCGTTCCAGGTGCGGCACCACCAGTGGTTCGCCGCCGGTGAACCGGACGCTGGTGATACCCAGACGGGTGACCGCGATGCCGAGCAGCCGGATCAGTTCGTCGGGGTGCAGCTTCTGGTCGTTGGGAAGCCAGTCGAGCCCTTCGGCGGGCATGCAGTAGGTGCAGCGCAGATTGCACAGATCGGTCAGCGACACCCGCAGGTCGGTCGCGATCCGGCCGAAGGTGTCGACCAGTGGACCGTCTCCGGGTGCCGGAGACGACGGGCGGTGCACCGTCGGCACGCCGAGGCCGACGACCGTCACGGCACCGTCCCGACGACGCGCCCGTGCGCCTGCGCCTGGTCGACCGGCACGATCTCCTTGCCCAGCGGCATCAGCGACACCGGGATCATCTTCAGGTTGGCCAGCGCCAGCGGGATCCCGATGATCGTGACCGCCATGGCCGCCGCGCTGACGAGGTGTCCGATCGCCAGCCACACCCCGGCCACGATGACCCAGATGACGTTGCCGATCAGCGCGCCGGGCCGGGGACCCGGCTTCTCGACGATGGTGCGGCCGAACGGCCAGAGTGCGTAGGCAGCGATGCGCAGGGAGGCGAACCCGAACGGGATCGTGACGATCAGCACGAAGCAGATGAGCGCGGCAAGAAGATAGCCCAGCGCCAGCCACAGCCCGCCGAAGACGAGCCAGATGACGTTCAGTATCAGTCGCATATCAGTCGCCTTGATCTTCGTCCAGCGGTAACTGGCAGCCTACCGACATAAGCGGATGCTGGCTGTGCTGGCGTCCGAGTAGGATCTCCCAGGACGCGTCCCGACGCAGGCGGGACGCTTATCTTTATGGACCCCTACGGGTCAGATATCTATCGGTTCAGACAGACAGCAGGTGAGACCAGTGCCGACCGGCCGGGTGAAGTGGTACGACGCCGAGAAGGGCTTCGGATTCCTCTCGCAGGAAGAGGGAGAGGACGTCTACGTGCGTTCCTCGGCGTTGCCCGCCGGTGTCGAGGGCCTCAAGGCGGGCCAGCGCGTCGAGTTCGGGGTGGCTGCGGGCCGTCGCGGTCCGCAGGCATTGAGCCTGAAGCTGATCGACCCGCCGCCGAGTCTGAGCAAGACCCGGCGCGAGGCCACCGCGGCCGAGCACAAGCACACTCCCGACGAGCTGCACGGCATGGTCGAGGACATGATCACGCTGCTGGAGAGCGCGGTGCAGCCTGAGCTCCGCAAGGGCAAGTACCCGGACCGCAAGGTCGCCCGCCGGGTGTCCGAAGTGGTGAAGGCCGTCGCCCGCGAGCTCGACGCCTGACCGGCGGTCCGTTGTCGCCCAGACTGAACTTGTTCGCGAGCCGGCGCCGATAAGACGCTCACAAGTTCAGATTCGGCGGGCGCACCGACGCTCCCGCTTCGCGTAGCGCAGCATAGGTGCGCGCTGCGATGGTGGCCGGACGGGTGCGGAGGATCTCGGCGCTGACGCGGATGATCCGCCAACCCTGAGCCTCCAGCTCCGCGATGCGGTCGATGTCGCGGGAACGTTGGCGGGGATCGGCCCAATGCTGCTCGCCGTCGTACTCGACGCCGACCTTCCACGTCTCCCAGCCCATGTCCACGCGACCGACGTGGTAGCCGTACCGGTCGAACACGTCGATCTGGGTGTGCTCCGGCGGCAACCCGGACTTGACGAGGACGAGACGGGTCCGCGTCTCCTGAGGTGACTCGGCGCCGGGATCGACGAGGTCGAGCGCCGCGCGCAGCTGCACGATCCCGCGGGCGCCGTGGTGCTGCTCCGCGACGCGACGCACGTCGGCCGTGGTGATCCTGGTCGCCCGCATCAGCGCATCCAGCCCGACCGCTGCGCGCGTGAGACCCGCCCGGCGGCCGAGGTCGAAGGCCGTCCGTGCCGGTGTCGTCACCGTGATACCTCGCAGGCACGCCAGCTCGTGTGGGACGAGGGTGTTGTAGTGCAGGACGATCCCGGCGGTCCTGTGCTGACTCGCCTGGTTCAGCTCCGCCGGCAGCCTGCGGTCGATCCACAGCGTGCCGTGCAGTGCGGCGGCAGAGACTCCGGCCACGACGGCCTGCCGCCGCGACCACAGCCACGCTGCTCGCGCTCTCTGCACAGGGTCGAGTTGCTGATCCCTGGGCACGTAGACATTCCGGTGCACCGACCGATACCGCGTCGAAAGCTGGTAGCGGGTGACCGTGCCCGCGTCGAGGGCTTCTGTGCCGAGGAACGGGTCCACGGCTATAGGACGCGAAGGCCGGCCCGCCGGTTCCTCCATGCCCGACTCTGAAGTTGTTCGTCAACATGCGGCCGGGAATCGCGATCAAGTTCAGATTGGGCGCCGGATGCGGGTATCACTGAGCCATGAGTTACGTCGCCGACCCGTCGAGTTCAGACGGCGAGTTCAGCCGGGACACCGAGTACATCGCGACGCGCATCACGGCCGACGGGCGCGACGGATACCCCGTCGAGGCCGGCCGCTACCGGCTGATCGTGGCCCGCGCCTGCCCGTGGGCCAACCGCACCATCATCGTGCGGCGTCTGCTGGGTCTGGAGGACGCGCTGTCGATCGGCTTCTGCGGACCCACCCACGACGAACGCAGCTGGACCTTCGACCTGGACCCCGGCGGTGTCGACCCGGTGCTGGGCATCCATTTCCTGCGCGACGCGTACAACAAGCGCATTCCGGACTATCCGAAGGGCGTCACTGTTCCGGCGATCGTCGAGATCGAGACCGGCCAGGTCGTGACCAACGACTTCCCGCAGATCACCCTCGACTTCTCGACCGAGTGGACCGCGCTCCATCGCGACGGTGCGCCGCAGCTCTACCCCGAGCCGCTGCGCGACGAGATCGACGAGGTCGCCCAGCGCATCTACACCGAGGTGAACAACGGCGTGTACCGGTGTGGATTCGCCGGCTCCCAGGGGGCCTACGAGAAGGCCTACGACCGGTTGTTCACCGCGCTGGACTGGCTGTCGGACCGGTTGTCCGACCGCCGCTACCTGGTCGGGGACACCATCACCGAAGCCGACGTCCGGCTGTTCACCACGCTGGCGCGGTTCGACCCCGTCTATCACGGCCATTTCAAGACCAACCGCAGCAAGCTCTCGGAGATGCCGGTGCTGTGGGCCTACGCGCGCGACCTGTTCCAGACGCCCGGGTTCGGAGACACCACCGACTTCGTCCAGATCAAGCAGCACTACTACATCGTGCATTCGGACATCAATCCCACCGGCGTGGTGCCGAAGGGGCCGGACCTGTCCAACTGGTTGACACCGCACGGTCGGGAAGCCTTGGGCGGCAGGCCTTTCGGTGACGGTACCCCGCCAGCCCCGCCGCGCGAGTCCGAGCGCGTGCCTGAATCACACTCCGCGGCCGCGAAACCGTCGTCGGGCTAGGCCTGCTGCCACACCGTGCGCACCGACCACTCGGCGTGCGGCACTGGGAACTCGTTACCGTCCTGGTCGCGGACCAGCGTCGGCAGTTGCACCGCGAACCCGGTGAGACGGCCGCGCTGGGCGTCCACCGTCGGGATCGTCACCGCCAGCCGGGTGCCGGGGCGGAACTCCTCGATCACGTCCGCGTCCTCGTAGGCGCGGATCAGCACCCACGGCGCCTGGGCGATCGCGCTCGGGATCGACAGCTGGATGGGGTAGCCGCCGGAGATCGGAAGCTCACCCTGGTCGGCGGGGATCACACAGTCGGTCGGGTTGAGCACCTGACAGAACCGGTACGGGCCCACCCTGGTCAGCTCACCGTGAGAGAACGCCGAGATCTCGGGGTATTGCGGACCATGATCGCGGGACATCTGCCAGATCAGTACGCCGGTACCGATCGACGAGAGCAGTGCCACCGTCGCCAGTACAGCGACCACACGTTTCACTCCCGGGTCACCGCCGCATCCGTCCGTCCGCCTTCTTGTTCAGCCAGTACCGGCCGGTTGCCGCCGAAGCCCGGTACCAGTGACTCGCCACGATAGCTCAGTACCGTCTGGGCCAATCCGAGGATCAGGATCGCAGTAATCGTGGTGAAGCCCGCGTACAGCTCGGTGTAGATCAGCACCCCGGTGGCGCCGCCGGCGACCCAGGCCAGCTGCAGCAGGGATTCCGACCGGCCGAACGCCGACGCGCGCGACTCCTCGGGCAGATCGTCCTGCAGTGACGCATCCAGGGACGCCTTGGCGATCGCGCTGCAGCCCGACGTGATCAAGGTCGCGACCGCGGCCACCAGCAGGCTGCCGGTCAGCGCGGTGACCAGTGCCGCCGCGGTGACCGCCACCGCGCAGCGCACCACCAGCCGGGCGGGGTGTCCGAGTTTGAGCCGGGCCGCGGTGAAGTTGCCGGCGAAGTTCCCGATGGCCGCCGCAGCGCCGATCATGCCCAGAATCCGCAGCTGCTCCCACCCGCCGGCGTCATGGGCCTTCGCGACGAACGCCGGGTAGAGGAACAGGAAGCCGACCATCACCTTGACGGTGCAGTTGCCCCACAGCGAGGTGATGATGTTGCGCCCCAGCGGCTGGCGGGCCTTGGCGGGCGCGCCCCCGTGCGGTGGGCGCCCGAGCACTTCGGTCTGGCCGTGATAGCTCAGGGTCGCAGGCACCTCACCCTCGGTGACCTCGACCCACTTCGGGATGCGCATGGCCAGGACCGCGCCGCCGATCGTCATCGCGACCACGACATAGAGGGCACCCGGCATCTGGAACAGCTGGAATCCCCACTCCGCGGCCGCCGCGACGCCACCGCCGATCATCGTGCCGCCCAACAGCCCGAACGTCGTCAACCGGGAATTCACCCGGACCAGGTCGATCGACGGTGGCAGCACGCGCGGTGTGACCGCGCTGCGCAGCACCGAGAACGACTTGGACAGCACCATCATCCCCAGCGCGCACGGATAGAGCACCCACGACGGGAAACTTCCTGTGGCGCTGTCGAAGTTCGCGATGAGCACCACGGCCAGCACCGTGCGCAGCGCGAACGACGCCGCCAGCGCGACCCGCCGACCGTGTTGCAGACGGTCGAGCGCCGGGCCGATCAGCGGTGCGATGACCGCGAACGGGGCGATGGTGATCAGCAGGTACAGCGCCACCCGGCTCTTGCTCTCACCGGAGGCCGCCGCGAAGAACAAGGTGTTGGCCAGTGCCACGGCCATCGCGGCGTCCACCGCGAAGTTCGCCACCACCGGCCACGTCAGCGCGGTCAGCCCCGACTTGTCCGCGCCGTCGGCGGTCGCGGCCCGGTGCACCAGGCCGTACATCTTCGAGCCCATCTCCCGGCTGCGCTGCGCCGCCGCGCGCGTCACCGTGACCTTGTCGCCGCCCCGTCCCGGCGGTGGGGGTGGGTAGCGGTCGCGATCGCGACCGCGACCGCCGGCGTGGTCGTCGAGCGGTGGCAACCACCGGTTGCCGCCCTGGCTCGGTGAGTAGGGGCGCGATCCGCGATCTCCGGGACGCGTCGCCGGGTCACTGGGATAGTTCGCCATCCCCGGATGCTCGCCCGCAGGGGGGCGCGGCGGGTAGTAGCGTCCGCCCTGCTGACCGTCAGGGTCCCGGTGGTCACGCCGCGATCCGGTCACGCCGTCGATTCTCCCCTATGCGAACGACAGCGGCCGTCTGGCCGACCGGTGTGGCTGGCCCGTGCCCGGTTCAGGCAGTATTGGTGGCGATGGACAGCATGACCCAACCCGATCCGCAGGCAACCGACCCCGGGCACGCCCCGGAACAACCGGTGCTCGACGCCCCCGGCCCCGAACAGGAGGCCGTGCTGTCGGGCGCGGTCGAGCAGGCCCGCGCCGCGATCGTCGAGGGCAGCGGTGAGGACTCCGTCGGCGAGTACCTCGGCGTGCAGTTCGAGGATCCGAGCTCGGCCACCCACCGCTTCCTGGCGGAGCTGCCCGGTTACCGCGGATGGCAGTGGGCCGTCGTGGTGGCCGCCTGCCCCGGCGCGGCGCACGCCACCATCAGCGAGGTCGTCCTCGTCCCCGGCCCGACGGCGTTGCTCGCGCCGAAGTGGGTGCCCTGGGACGAACGGGTGCGCCCGGGCGACCTCGGCCCCGGTGACCTGCTCGCTCCGCCCGCCGACGATCCCCGGCTGGTGCCGGGCTACACCGCCACCGGCGATCCGCAGATCGACGAGGTCGCGGTCGAGGTGGGGCTGGGCCGCCGCCAGGTGCTGAGCCTGTGGGGCCGTGGCGACGCCGCGCAGCGCTGGCACGACGGCGAGTACGGACCCGGCTCCGCGATGGCACGCGCCACCCGCCGCATGTGCCGCGACTGCGGCTTCTACCTGCCGCTCGGCGGAGCACTCGGTGTGATGTTCGGGGTGTGCGCCAACGAGTACTCCGCGGACGGCCACGTGGTGGACGCCGAGTACGGATGCGGTGCGCACTCAGAGACGCCGGCACCCGCGGGTACCGGGTCCCCGCAGTTCGATCCGTACGACGACGGGGTCCTCGATCTCGTCGAGCGAGCAAGTAGACAGTCCGGGGCGAGCGAGTAGACAGTCCGGAGCGAGCGAGTAGGCAGCTCCTAGGGCAAGGACTGGCGCTGCGCTAGTTTTCGGCGGCGGACTTGATGCGCGTCAGCGACGCGTTCATCCCCTCGATGAGCTCCTGCTCGAAACTCGGCACGCCGCCCATGAACTTGCCGACCAGGAAGTTGGACACCGCCGACGTGCCGTTCTCGGCGTGGCGGGTCTCGACCAGTCGGGTCCCGGCCTCCGTCGGCTCCAGTTCGTAGCTCCACACCGTGTTGTTCTCGTTGACCCGGAACGCCAGCTTCTTCTCCGGGATGAACTCGGTGATGCGGCATGTGGTGGGCCAGAACAGGAATCCGCGCCGGTTGAAGTTCACGGTGCGGGCACCTTGGCGCAGCTGCCCGATCGGCTTCATCGCCCGGCACTGCGGGCTCCACTGCGGCATCCTGCTCAGGTCCGAGACCAGCGCCCAGACCTTGGACACCGGCGCGTTGATGTCGACCTCGGCCTGCAAAATCGGCGCTGCCATCGCATTTCCTCCTACGTCAAGCCGCGTTGCGCACCGCGGTGCCCGCGGCGCACCGCGTGACGTTGCCACAGAAAGATCGTCGTGCCAAGCACTCCGACGGCCAGCCCGGCCACGGTGATCGGACGCCATTGGTGCAGCGCGCCGACGGTGAACGCCAGCACCGCCGCGACCAGCCAGCCGCACGCGATGACCACGATGACCGGCCACGGCGTGAGCAGCGCCGCGGGCAACGGAGGTGGCTGCGGATCGGAGTCGGTGTCCATCGCCTCCAACTTAACAACCGCGGGGTGGTAGGTACTCTCAGCGCTGTGTTCGCCGCCGTCCGTCTCGAAACAGCATGATCGTCAACGACGTTGAGGTCGTCGACGTCACCGACCCGGCGGACCCGCGACTGGACGACTTCCGCGACCTCAACAGCGTCGACCGCAGACCGGATCTGCCCAGCGGCAAAGGTCTGGTGATCGCCGAGGGCGTGCTGGTGGTGCAGCGCATGCTGGCGTCCCGGTTCGTGCCGCGGGCGCTGTTGGGCACCGATCGACGGCTGACCGAGCTCGGCGCCGACCTCGACGGCATTGGCGCACCGTTCTACCGCGCCTCGCCGGAGGTGATGGCCGAGGTCGTCGGCTTCCACCTAAACCGCGGTGTGCTTGCGTCGGCCTCGCGAGCGCCCGACCTCACGGTGCCCGCGGTGCTGGACCGGGCGCACACCGTCGCGGTGCTGGAGGGCGTCAACGACCATGAGAACCTCGGCTCGGTCTTCCGTAACGCCGCCGGGCTCGGCGTCGACGGGGTGATCTTCGGCAGCGGGTGCGCCGACCCGCTCTACCGCAGGGCTGTGCGCGTGTCGATGGGTCACGCGCTTCTGGTGCCGTTCGCCAAGGCCGAGAACTGGCCCGGCGACTTGGAGCTGTTGCGGGACAACGGCTTCCGAATTCTCGCGATGACCCCCGACCCGACGGCGCAGACCTTGGCCCAGGCGATGACGGGACTGGCCGATCAACGGCTGGCCATCCTGGTCGGCGCCGAGGGGCCGGGCCTCAAGGAACACACCATGCGGGCCAGCGATGTGCGCGTACGCATTCCGATGTCGCGGGGCACGGACTCGCTCAACGTCGCCACGGCCGCGGCTCTGGCGTTCTACGAGCGGGATAGGCTCGCCCGGTGACCGATCAGACGCCGTGGGGGACGGGCCTGACGGTCGCGGCGTTCGTCGCGGCGGTGGTCGCGGCCGCGGTCATCGTGCTCAGCATCGGGCTGATCCGGGTGCATCCGCTGCTCGCGGCCGGCCTGAATCTGGTTGCGGTGGGCGGGTTGGCGCCCACCGTGTGGGGATGGCGCCGGATCCCGGTGTGGCGCTGGTTCGTGCTCGGTACCGGCGTCGGGGTGGCGGTGGCGTGGATCGCGCTGCTGGCGATCACCGCGTCGGGCGTGTGAAAGCGTTGTCCGGGTAGGACTTCAGCGCTGGGCGCCGCTGGACCGCACGCCCAACAGCACGTCCTCCCAGGCGGGGACGGTGGGCCGGCTCTTACGCGGGCGGGCAGCGGCCTTGGCGGCCGGAGCGGGTTCGGTCACCTCGACAGGCTCGGGCTGCGGCTCGGGCTCGGGTGCGCGCTGAGGTTCAGGCGCTGGGACGTGCACCGGGACGTGCGCCTCTTCGGGTTCGCCGAGGGCGAGCTGCGCGACCGCGGCCAGTGGCCGCAGCGGGCGTGAGAAGTTCGGGTCGATCAGCTCGGCCGCGGCGTCGTCGAAGGCGGTGACGGTGCCGCCGTGCGCGCCGGGGGCGTACCGGAAGTGCGCGACGTTGTCCGACAGGCCGGCCTTCCAGGCCAGCTGCACGGTCCACCGACCGTCCTCGTTGCGCCAGGCGTCCCAGTTCGTGCCGTCGGGATCGAGACCACGAGCGATGAGCGACGAGGTGACCGTCTCCAGCAGCGTCAGCACCGACGGGCCGTCGGGCAGCACCGGATGTGCGGCGGTGGCCAACTCGGCGGCGCGGGCACGCTCCAGCAGCACGGGGTGGGCGAAGCGTTCGACCCGGGCGATGTCGACACCGGCGGCCGCGGCGACCTGCTCCACCGACGCACCGGCGCGGATCTTCGACTGGATCTCTCTGGGACGCAGCAAGGTGGGGACCTCGACATCGATCGTTGTCTGGTTCGAGCCGGCCCGGTCACCGCGCACCGCGGCCTTGAGCCGGTCGTCGGACCGAAGGACGAATTTCTCGTCGGAGTCGCTGGTTTCGCAGATGATGCGTCTGCCGTCGACGTCCAGACCGACGACCTTGAGTTCCCGCATAGCGACCTCCTCCGGGCTTGCGAGCCCGATACAGGAGGCCACCTTACTGCGTTATCAACCCGTAACCGGAGAGGACACGCGGCAGCCGGCTACAACCGCTGCACCGCCCAGTCGACGCACGCGGTCAGCGCGCTGACGTCGTCGGGCTCGACGGCGGGGAACATCCCGACGCGAAGCTGGTTGCGGCCCAGTTTGCGGTAGGGCTCGGTGTCGACGATGCCGTTGGCGCGCAGGATCTTGGCCACGGCCGCGGCGTCCACGTCGTCGGAGAAGTCGACGGTGCCGACCACCTGGGACCGCAGCGCCGGATCGGCGACGAACGGGGTCGCGAACGGCGAAGCCTCGGCCCATGCGTACAGCCGTGCCGACGAGTCCGCGGTGCGCCGGGTCGCCCAGTCGAGACCGCCGTTGGCGAGCAGCCAGTCGATCTGTTCGGCCAGCAGGATCAGCGTGGCGATCGCCGGGGTGTTGTAGGTCTGGTTCTTCAGGCTGTTCTCGATCGCGATCGGCAGCGACAGGAACTCCGGCACCCAGCGCCCGGTGCCGGCGATGGCCTCGACCCTGGCCAGCGCGGCGGGGGACAGGATCGCCAGCCACAGGCCGCCGTCGCCGGCGAAGTTCTTCTGCGGCGCGAAGTAGTAGGCGTCGGCCTGGGTGATGTCGACGGGCAGGCCGCCGGCCGCGGAGGTGGCGTCGATCGCGACGAGCGCGTCGCCGGCGCCGTCCGGGCGCACGACCGGCACCGCCACGCCCGTCGAGGTCTCGTTGTGCGCCCAGGCGATCAGGTCCGCCGACGGGTCGGCCTGCAGCGCGGGCGCGCTGCCCGGGTCGGCCTTGATCACGATGGGGTCGCCGACGAAGGGGTTCTTGGCCACCGCGGAGGCGAACTTCGCGCTGAACTCGCCGTAGGTCAGGTGCAGCGACCGCTTGTCGACCAGGCCGAACGCGGCGGCGTCCCAGAACGCCGTCGACCCGCCGTTGCCGAGGACGACCTCATAGCCGTCGGGCAGCGAGAACAGCTGGCGAAGCCCGTCGCGCACGCGGCCCACGAGGTTCTTCACCGGGGCCTGCCGGTGCGACGTGCCGAACAGATGGCCCGCGGCGGCCAACGCCTGGAGTTGCTCCGGCCGGACCTTGGACGGCCCGCAGCCGAACCTTCCGTCTGCGGGCTTCAGGTCGGCGGGGATGGTCAGGTTCTCGGCCATGCGGCAAGCCTAGAACTGGAGGTCAGCATGGAGAAATCGAGCGTCGCGGGGAGGCCGCGCCGAACAGCCCGTGCTGTGACGTGGAGCACATGTGACGCGGATTACCCGGCCGGGGCACACCCGCCGGAAGGCCCTGGTGAATTACTGGGACCGCGGGTACTGTCATTGGACAGCGACCAGAAGTATGTAAACCCCACGGGAGGCCGCAATGGCTGTCAAAGAAGCTCGGACGCGCATCATCCGGCGCTGGCGCAGGAACATGGACGTGCTCGACGACACCGAGTACGTGGACATGCTCAACACCCTTTCCGAAGGCTCGGTGCGCCGGAATTTCGACCCCTACACCGACATCGACTGGGATTCTCCCGAGTTCGCGGTGACGCCCGACGACGAGCGGTGGATCCTGCCCGCCACCGACCCGTTCGGGAAGCACCCCTGGTATCAGTCCCAGCCCCGACAGAAGCAGATCGAGATCGGCATGTGGCGACAGGCCAACGTCGCCAAGGTCGGTCTGCACTTCGAGTCCATCCTGATCCGCGGGCTGATGAACTACGCGTTCTGGGTGCCCAACGGCTCCCCGGAGTACCGCTACTGCCTGCACGAATCGGTCGAAGAGTGCAACCACACGATGATGTTCCAGGAGATGGTCAACCGCATCGGCGCCGACGTACCCGGTATGCCGCGGATGCTGAAGTGGCTGTCGCCGTTCATCCCGCTGGTGGCAGGTCCGCTGCCGATCCCGTTCTTCTTCGGCGTGCTCGCCGGCGAGGAGCCGATCGACCACACCCAGAAGAACGTCCTGCGCGAAGGCAAGGCCGTGCACCCGATCATGGAACGGGTGATGGCCATCCACGTCGCCGAGGAGGCCCGGCACATCTCCTTCGCGCATGAGTACCTGCGCAAGCGGGTGCCGCGGCTGAACCGCAGGCAGCGGTTCCTGCTGTCGCTGAACGTGCCGATCATCATGCGCGTGTTGTGCCAGGCGATCATCGTGCCGCCGAAGGCGTTCTGGCGGGAGTTCGACATTCCCCGCTCGGTCAAGAAGGAGATCTTCTTCGGCACCCCGGAGGCGCGCCAGTTCCTGCGCGACATGTTCGGCGACGTCCGAATGCTCTGTCACGACACCGGTTTGATGAACCCGTTCGCGAAGCTGATGTGGCGGATCTGCAAGATCGACGGCCCGCCCAGCCGGTATCGCAGCGAGCCCGCCCGCCGGCACGTGGTGAGCGCCGCCTGAGCCATGCCTCACGTCATCACCCAGTCGTGCTGCAGCGACGGGTCCTGCGTCTACGCCTGCCCGGTCAACTGCATCCACCCGACCCCCGACGAGCCCGGCTTCGCGACCGCGGAGATGCTCTACATCGATCCGGTGGCCTGCGTGGACTGCGGTGCGTGTGTGTCGGCCTGTCCGGTCGGGGCCATCTCCGCGGACACCCGGCTGGCACCTGACCAGCTGCCGTTCGTCGAACTCAACGCCGCGTTCTACCCGAAGCGCGACGGCAAGTTGCCGCCGACGTCGAAGCTGGCACCGGTGCAGGAGGCGCCCGTCGTCCATCCGCGACCGGGCGGTCCGTTGACGGTCGCGATCGTCGGGTCCGGACCCGCCGCGATGTACGCCGCCGACGAGCTGTTGACCCAGAAAGGCGTGCGGGTCAACGTGTTCGAGAAACTGCCGACGCCCTACGGGCTGGTGCGCGCCGGTGTCGCACCCGATCACCAGAGCACCAAACGGGTGACCGGGCTGTTCGACAAGATCGCCGCCCGTCCGGGGTTCACCTTCTATCTCAATGTCGAGGTGGGCGCAGACCTCACCCACGACGAGCTGCTGGCCCATCATCACGCTGTTCTCTACGCGGTGGGCGCCCCCGACGACCGCCGCCTGGACGTCGACGGCATGGGCCTGCCCGGCACGGCGACGGCCACCGAGGTGGTGGCGTGGTACAACGCCCATCCCGATTTCGCGCAGCTGCCGGTCGACCTCGGCGACGAACGCGTGGTGATCGTCGGCAACGGTAACGTGGCCCTCGACGTGGCACGGATCCTGACCACGGATCCGGATGTGCTGGCGCGCACCGACATCGCCGATCACGCGCTGGCGACGCTACGCGGCTCGCGGGTGCGGGAAGTGGTGATCGCGGCCCGGCGCGGACCCGACGCGTCGGCGTTCACGCTGCCGGAACTGATCGGTCTCACCTCGACCTGCGAGGTGGTGCTCGACCCCGCCGATCACGAGCGCGTGCTCACCGCGCTCGCGGAGGCGACCGACCCGCTCGTCCGCAACAAGCTCGAGGTGCTGGCGAAACTGGGTGACGCGACCGCGCCGATCACCGGACCGCGCATCAGGCTGGCCTATCACCTGACCCCGCAGCGGGTGCTGGGGGAGCAGCGCGCCGCCGGGGTGCGATTCGGGGTGACCGGTACCGACCAGACCTGTGACATCGCCGCGGGGCTGGTGCTGACCTCGATCGGCTACCGCGGCAAGCCCATTCGTGGGCTGCCGTTCGACGAGTCGGCCGCGGTCGTCCCGAACGACGGCGGACGGGTGATCGACCCCGAGGCGGGCGAACCGGTGCCTGGCAGTTACGTGGCCGGCTGGATCAAACGCGGACCGACCGGCTTCATCGGCACCAACAAATCCTGTGCCGCCGAGACCGTGCACAACCTGGTCGCCGATTATCGTGACGGACTCCTGGCTGCGCCGGTGCACAAGCCCTCCGCGTTGCCCCGCTTCGTGCGTGGCAGGCAGCCGGCCGTCATCGACGCCGCCGGCTGGAAGGCCATCGACCAGGCCGAGATCGCCCGGGGCGCCGGGTTGCGCCCGCGGGACAAGTTCTCCTCGGTCGCCGACATGACCGGTGCCGCGAGCGGAGCGTCGTCACCGTTGCCGAAGCGGGTGCTCGCCGCCCTGCGTCGATAAGGCCTCAGCCGCCGGAACCCGCACTGCCGCAGCCGATCCGGTACCGGCCTGCTGCTAGGCCCAGGATTGCAGCACGCTGAGGTAGGCCGTGGGTTGCACCGAGAGCTTGCCCACGTACGGATGCTCCAACGCGAAGATCAGGTACATCACGAACGCGAGCAGTGCCGCCGTCAACCCGACACCGAGCAGGTGTACGACCCGGTCCCGGGTGCCGGACAGGAACGTGAACGCCATCACCACGCCGCCGCCGCCGACCAGCAGCACCCACAGTTCGACCGGCACCGACGAGTCTCCGGTGGACACGCGGGCCTTGCGGTAGCTGGTCATGTCGTTCAACCGCACGATGGCGTGGTCGAAGAACGCGATCTGGTTGCGGGTCTCCGGCTGCACCTGCAGATAGTTCTCCCACACCGCGATCAGTTCGGCCGATTGCTCGGCGACGTGTTCGCCGTGGCGCATGCGCGGGAACTCGCTGTCGACCACGCTTCTGGTGTAGTCGATCAGGGCCTGCTCCACCGCTAACTGGGACTGCGGCGGCAGCGCCGCCGAATCGCGCAGCAGGTCGGCGATCGCGGCGGCCTCCTGTCCGCTGGCGTCCTCGGCGTCGCTGAACTGTTCCCAGACCACCACCACGACGAACGCGACCAGCACCGCATACAGGGTCCCGGCAAGCTGAAACATCGTGGTGGACACCGTGTTCGCACTGTCGAATCGCGACGCCGGCATCACCTTGTGGAACAGCAGCAGGCCGCCGAGAGAGATCCCGACAATGACGACGACCCACAACGTGCCAAGCACCGGTGGTGGAATCTGCAGTAACCACAGCACGGACATGCCCCCCTTGAGACTGCGCCGGCGTGCGCGGCCCAGCCCGGGCAATTATTACCGTTTGCACGTATCGGCAAACTGAGATTGAGCAAACCGCCAACCGGGACCTACCGGCGGAGGTATGCAAAGGCATGGGTTCTGCGCAGTGCGTGGGTCGGGTCGGAGCGCTGGCGGTCGCGCTGGGCGTCGGCGCTGCGGTGTTCACCGGATCCGGTGTCGCCTGGGCCGGTGAGGACGGCGCCGCGGCAACGGTTTCGGGGGCCGAGAGCGCGACAGGCGAGCGGGCCGGCCCAGTCGGAGAATCCGGCGACGCGGCGGACGACCCCGGCGACACCGAAGATGGCGATGAGTCCGAGGGCGCCGACGAGCCGGAACCCGAGCTCGAGCCGGACCCCGAAGCGGACAACGAGCCCGAACCCGAACCCGAGCCCGACGGCGAGCCCGAGCCGGTTGAGGACGAGGCGGGCGAGGACGAGGCGGGCGACACCCCGACCGAGGACGACGAGCCTGTCGTGGTTCGCGAAGACACGGCCGCCGGAACCGGCGACCGCGCCGCCCAGGAGCGCGACACCGCGATCACGGATCCCGGGGCCGACGACGCCGAGGCTGAATCGCGCCAGATGCGCACCGCCGCAGAGCCGCTCACCGCAGAGCCGTCCACCGCGGACCCGTCAAGCGCGGCCCTGATGGCCCCGACGATATCGACGATCTCGACGACCCTGACGACCCCGCCGGCGGTGCCGTCGTGGCGGCCCTGGCCGACCGCGTTCGATCTGCGCAGCGCCGTGACCTACGTGGTGGACCTCGCCACCAGCTTCGTCGACGCGTTGCTCAGGCCGTTCGCTGCCGGCCCGCCCCGCCCGGCGGCCGACCCGTCGGGCTGGGCACTGCTGGCCTGGGTGCGCCGCGAGTTCTTCAACAGCACACCCAGTCTCGCCGGGAATCCGCTGCCCCACACCCAGAGCCTCACCGCCGACGGCGAGGTCCG
Organism: Mycolicibacterium vaccae NBRC 14118 = CIP 105934; assembly: GCF_001552715.1. Lineage (GTDB taxonomy): Bacteria > Actinomycetota > Actinomycetes > Mycobacteriales > Mycobacteriaceae > Mycobacterium > Mycobacterium vaccae. Next base: position 17,261 of record NZ_BCRS01000115.1, read on the forward strand.
GATCACCGGGAACCTAGGCGTCGTGGACCGCGACGGCGATGAGCTGACCTACACGGTGATCGGACGCCCGGCGAACGGGGGAACCGTCACGGTCGACGCCGACGGCAACTTCGTCTACCGGCCGATGAACGCGATGGCCGCGGTCGGCGGCACCGACACGTTCACCGTGGCCGTCAGCGATGAGCACGACGGACTGCACGTGCACGGGTTGTTCGGCCTGCTGCAGTTCGTCCCGATCCTCGGCAACCTGCTCAACCCGGGCGGCGGCCACGGCCGCACCGTCACCGTCACCGTCAACGTCACCCCGGTGGACGGTGTCGACCTGTCGCTGCCCGAGGGATTCCGTTGGGGCGTCGCGCATTCGGGGTTCCAGGCCGAAGGCGGCCCCGGTTCGCCGGTCGACACCCGCTCGGACTGGTACCGCTGGGTGCACGACCCGCTCAACCGGCTGCTCGGCCTCGTCAAGGGGGTACCGGAGAACGGTCCGGGCGCCTACATCTCCTACGAAGGCGATGCGGCGCTCGCCCGCGACGACCTCGGGATGAACACATTCCGGATGAGCATCGAGTGGAGCCGCATCTTCCCCGAATCCACCGCGGCGGTGGACATTGCCGACGAGGGCGGAACCCTCAGCCTGGCCGACCTGCAGGCCCTCGACGCCCTTGCCGACCAGGACGAGGTGGCGCACTACCGGTCGGTGTTCGCGACGCTTCGGCAGTACGGCCTCGACCCCTTCGTCACCGTCAACCACTTCACGCTGCCGGTGTGGGTGCATGACCCGATCGTCGCGCGTCCGCTGATCCAGCTCGGCCTGCCCGCACCCGCGGCGGGCTGGCTCTCGCCGACCACCGCCCGCGAGTTCGAGAAGTACGCCGCCTATGTCGCATGGAAGTACGGCGACCAGGTGGACAACTGGGCCACGCTCAACGAACCGTTCCCGCCGGTGCTCACCGAGTTCCTGGCGATCCCGTGGGTGGTGCCGAACTGGCCGCCCGGGGTGATCCGGCCCGATCTGGCCTCGACGTTCCTGGTGAACCAGGCTGTCGGCCACGTCGCCGCCTACGACGCGATCCACGCCTGGGACACCACCGCGGCCACTGCGGGAGGGCCGGCGGCATTCGTGGGCTTCACCCACAACATGATCCCGGCGCGCCCGGCCAATCCGGTGAACCCGCTCGACGTGCAGGCCGCCGACGCGTGGAACCACTTCTACAACAAGTGGTTCCCGAACGCGGTGATCGACGGCTGGGTCGACGCGAACTTCGACGGCGTCAAGACCGCCGACGAGATCCATCCCGACATGGCCGGCAAGGTCGACTTCCTCGGCGTGCAGTACTACGGGTCGCAGCCGATCGTCGGTTTCGGGGTCGCACCGCTGCCGGGCTTCCCGTTCCTGCGCGGGTTCCCGATCCGGTGCTCGGCGAGCGAACCCACCTGCAGTGACTTCAACCAGCCGACCGACCCCGGCGGTTTCCGGGAGGTGCTCGAGCTCGCGGCGTCCTACGGGAAACCGTTGTGGGTCACCGAGAACGGGATCGCCGACGACGAGGACACCAAGCGGCCGTCCTACATTGTCAACCACATCGCGGTGGTGCAGGACCTGGTGGCCCACGGTACCGACATCCGCGGCTACACCTACTGGTCGTTCGTCGACAACCTGGAGTGGTCCGAAGGCTACGAGCTGCAGTTCGGCCTGTACGGTTCGGACCCCGACACCCCTGAGCTGGAACGCATCCCGAAGCCGGCGAGTATCGCGGCGCTGAGCGGCATCACCGGCGCCAACGGTCTGCCCGTCGCGCTGCTGCAGAGCTACGTCGCGAGCTAGCTGCTCGCTGACATCTGCTGCATCACTTCGTTCATGTCGACCTCACGGACGGTCTCGGCCAGCGACCACAGGTGGCCGAACGGATCGCGCAGCACCCCGTAGCGGTCTCCCCAGATCTGGTCCTCGAGCGGATTGACCACGGTGGCCCCGGCATCGAGTGCCCGCTGGAACCGGCCGTCGACGTCCGGGCCGTGCAGGTGGATGGTCACCGACGACCCGCCCAGCGCGGTCGGCGTGCTCGCCCTGCCGCCGTTGAACTCCGGGAAGTCGTCGTTGAGGAACACCATGGTGCCGTTGATCCGGGTGGCGGCGTGGACCAGCTTGCCGTCCGGGCCGGGCATCCGCACCATTTCCTCGGCGCCGAACGCCTTGGCATAGAAGTCGAGTGCGGCCGCGGCGTCGTCGACGACGAGGTGCGGTACCAGCATGGGTTGGTTGTCGATCGCCATGGTTTCTCCTCACGGTTGGTGGATTCTCGTTACAGACCTCCACCCGACCGGAAACTCATCGTTCAGACCACGGAGAACCCGCGGGGCAGATCGGTGCGCCCGGTCAACGCGAGCAGCGCTGTCGTGCCCCGGCCGAGCGCGACGCCGATCCGGGCGGCCAGTGCCGCAGCGTCGGCGAGGACCTCGGCGGGCGGCTCGGCGTCGATGCCGACGGCGCGTGCGATGTCCAGGCCGTGCACGGCCAGCTCGAAGGTCCGGGTGGGCAGGTAGCTGCTCAGCCGGATGCCCAGGCCGCCGATCACCTCGATCAGCGGGTCGTCGACGGCTGTCAGCTCAGCCTGCACCCGCGACGCCAGCGCCTCGACCGTGGCGGCCGGATCGTCGCCCAGCTCCCGGCCCGCCTGCCTGCCACGCTCGACGACGGCCGCCGCACCCATGCCGGCGGCGTAGGAGTGCATCCTGACGTAGTAGTCCACCGCGTCGGGGACGTCTTCGCGCTGCGCGGGGACCTTCAGGTACGTGCTGACCGTGATCAGCGATCGCGAGGCGTGGCCGACGAGGTCGCGCACGTTCCACTCACCCAGACCCGGGTCGCCCCATGCGGCATCCGGGATCTGCCGGACCACACCCACGAAATGGTCTGCCGCCGAAGCGAACACCAGCTGTGGCGCGGACGCGGTCATCAGCGGTTCAACAGGTCCCAGCCCGGCACCGACTCGGGGCCGCGCGGTTCGGGGCCGGTGTAGATCGCCGACGGTCGCACGAGCTTGCCGAGCCGCTTCTGCTCGAGGATGTGGGCACACCAGCCGGCGGTGCGGCCGCAGGTGAACATCGCGGGCATCATCGTCGGCGGCACCTCCGCGAAATCGAGGATCACCGCCGCCCAGAACTCGACGTTGGTCTCGATCGCACGGTCCGGTCGGCGTTCCCGCAGCTCGGCCAGCGCGGCCTGTTCCAGCGCCGCCGCCACCTCGTAGCGCGGCGCGG
>NZ_BCRS01000116.1 GCF_001552715.1 Mycolicibacterium vaccae NBRC 14118 = CIP 105934
GTGCGACAGCCCGCCGGACCCGATGACGAGGACCCGCTTGCCGAGGCCTGCCAGATGTGCGCCGACCGCCGCGCCGAGCGCGCGGACCCGGCGCATCGGGCCCAGCGGGGTCGCCACGGAGTTCACGAACACCGGGATCACCGGCTTTGCGGTGGCGTCGCCGAACAGGTTCTGCAGTGGTTGCACGGTGCCGTGGTCCACGTCCATCGCCGCGGAGATCGCGACGTCGACGTCGGCGTCCAGCACCGCCCGCGCGCAGTCGGTGGCCAGGTCGGCGGGGACGTCCAACGGGCCCCGGTGGGTGCCGTAGTCACCGACACCCTCGGCCGCGGTGCCGATGCAGAACGGCGGCATCGCACGGTAGAAGAACCCGTTGTAGTGGTCCGGCGAGAACGTGACGACGAGCTCGGGGTCGAAGTCGGCGACGAACTCCCGCGCGGCCCCGAGGGCGCCCTCGATGTCGTCAAGCAGAGCCTGTGACGGTCCCGGAAGGTTCAGCAGCGGACTGTGCGACATGCAGCACAGGGCTATCTGTGATCTCGCCATGAGAATCGGATCCTCCTTCCTCGATGAGGTGAAGCACGTCGAACAGGGCCGCGGTCACTTCGGGGGCGCGTTGCGCAATGCAGGCCGCCGCGATGCAGCGGTCCGGACGCAGGAACAGCACGGAGTCCGTCGTGGCGTCGAACCACTTCTTCAGCACTCCCCCGCGGTCACCCACCACGACGACGTCGGCGTCATCGTGGCCGGGCCAGTGCAACTGGGTCGTCGGCCGAACCTCGATGAACCTCGCCCCCAACGCTTTCCAGCGGCCGAAGGCATCGTCGCCGAGCACGGCGCGCAGATTGTTACTCCAGCACAGCACCGCGAAGCCGGGTCCGAGCACGTCGTCGAGAGGCACGTTCTGCGCCTCACGGGTGTCGACACGCGGCTGGATGAACAACGTGCCGGTCGCCGAATTCGGCGACGGGTGCGCGTCGTGGTGGACCGCACCCTGCAGGTAGCGCGGCATCGGCTTGAACCGCATCTCCAGGATGTAGCGCTTCAGCGTGGGCACCACCGATGCGGCGTGAATCAGCCTGTCCCGCAACGTCGCCACCCGGCGGTTGGTCGGCGAGATGACCCGGCCCACCATCGTGGACAGGTCGATCATCGCGCGCGCGTGTTTGCGACGCTCCACGTCGTAGGTGTCGAGCAGCGCGTCGCCGGCCTGCCCCCGCACCACCGCGGCCAGCTTCCACCCGAGGTTCGCCGCGTCCCGGATCCCGCTGTTGTAGCCCTGCCCCTGCCAGACCGGCATCAGGTGCGCGGCATCCCCGGCAAGCATCAGACGCCCCTTGCGGAACGATCCGGCGATGCGGGAGTGGTGGGTGTACACCCGGTGGCGGATCATGTCGACCCGTTCGGGGTACGGGACGCGTTGCCCCAGCATCTGCCGGACGAACTCGGGATCGTCGGCCTGCTCGTCGGTTTCGTGCGGGTGGATCATGAACTCGAAACGCCGGATGCCGTGTGCTATCGAGATCGACACGTACGGACGTGCCGGGTCGGCGCCGACTTCGCTGTTGGGATGGCCGAGCGGGTCGTTGGCCACGTCGACCACCAGCCAGCGGGTCGAGGACGTCGTCCCGTCGAAGGACACGCCCATCAGACGGCGGGTCGCGCTGCGGCCGCCGTCGCATCCCACCACGTAGCGGGCCCGCACCGGCTCCCGGTCACCGTCGAATCCGACGGTGACACCGTCGGCGCTCTCGCTGCAGGTCTGCATGCGGTGACCGAAGCGGACCTCCACATGGTCGAACCGCGCCAGGCCCTTGAACAGTTCGGCGTCGACCATCGGCTGGACGAAGCCGTTGCGCTTGGGCCAGCCGAACCGTGCGTCCGGGGGCGCCATCTCGGCGAGCAGTTTCCGGTTCGCGTCGAAGAACCGCAGGATCTGGTTGGGCACGGTGTGTGGCAGCACCTGCTCGACCAGACCGATGGACTGGAAGGTGCGCAGCGCCTCGTCGTCGAGGCCGACGCCCCGCGGGTAGTCGATCAGGGTGTCGCGTTCGTCGACGACGAGAGTCCGGACATCTTGCAGCCCAAGGATGTTGGCAAGCGTCAGCCCGGACGGACCGGCGCCGACGATGACCACGTCGACGTCGGGTGCGCCGGCCGCAGCCCGCGCGGTCACGCCCGCCCCAGCAGGAAGTCCAGGTGTAACCGGTCGAAGGTCTTGGGATCCTCGTACTGCGGCCAGTGTCCGCAGCCGGACATCACCTCGAACCGCGCCCCGGGGATCATCGATGCCATCCGCCGGCCCTCTTCGACGTCGGCGGTCGGGTCGTCGCTGGTCCAGACCACCAGCGTGGGCGCGACGATGGCGCCGTACTCCTTGGGGCCGAGCAGGTTTCGGGCCCTGATCACCGGATCTTGCAGTGCCATGATGTCGCGCATCGCGTCGGCGAATCCCGGCTGGCGGTACACCCGCTGCCGACTGGCCACGATATCGTCGTAGTCCTTGGTCTTGTCGGCCATCAGCCATTTGATCCGGGCCTGCACGGTCTCCCAGGTCGGGTTCTCCGCGGCGGCCGTCGACAACGCGATGATGCGCTTCATCACCTCCGGATCGGCCTGCGACCCGCCCGCGGTGTTGAGCACCAGGCGGTCCAGCCTCTCGGGCCGGTCGGCGGCGAACCGCGCGGCCACCCAACCGCCCAGCGATTCCCCGCTGAGGTGCGCGCGGGGCGCGTCGATGGCATCCAGGAAGGCGGCCAGATGCTCGACGTAGTGCGGGATTTCGAGTGGGTGTCCCGGCTTGCCGGTGTAGCCGTGACCGAGCATGTCGATCGACCAGGTCGAGAAGTGTTCGGCGTGTGCCTCCAGGTTGCGCACGTACGCCTCGGCGTGACCCCCGGACCCGTGCAGGAACACCAGGGCCGGGTTGGCCGGGTCGCCGGCGTGCAGGTAGCGGGTGCGCACACCGCCCGCGTCGAGATACCCCTGGGAGAACGGCACGCCCTGCAGGTCGCTCCACACGCTCTCGAAGTCCGCCACCCCTGCGCTCCTTCCGTGCCGCGTCGGCCGCGAGACCGTGCCGGCGAGAATTGAATTCTCGTAAACCGTAAGCACTTTGCTCATTTATCGCACATACATGTGCACTATAGTTAGAGCATCACTCTCATGGGAGAGATCTGTCAAGGAAGGCCCGCATGAATCGACCGGACGGTGCTCAGACGTCCGCGGGCGCCGGCGCGCCGGGCTCCCAGACCCTGGCCCGCGGATTGACCGCGCTCCACTTGGTGGCCGGCTCCCCGACCGGGCTGACCGTCGGCGAGGTCGCCGACGAGATCGGCGTCCACCGGACCATCGCCTACCGGTTGCTCAGCACGCTCGCCCAGTTCCGTTTCGTGGCCAAAGGCGAGGACGGCAGGTACCGCTCGGCAGCCGCACTGGCGGTGCTCGGCGCATCGTTCGACAACAACGTCCGTCAGCTGTGCGTGCCGACCCTGCGCGCACTGGCCGACGAACTCGGCGCCACGGTCTCACTGCTCGTCGCCGAGGGCGATCAGCAGGTCGCCGTCGCGGTGATGGTGCCGACCAACGTGTACTACCAGTTGTCCTTTCACGAGGGCAGCCGCTATCCGCTCGACCGCGGCGCCGCCGGGATCGCCCTGCTGGCGAGCATGGCGCCCCGTCCCGGCGAACGCGAACTGGTCCAGCAGACCCGCCAACAGGGCTGGGTGATCACCCACGGGGAGATCGAACCCAACACCTACGGTCTGGCGGTGCCGGTGCATCGCACCGCACCGTCGCCGCCCACCTGCATCAACCTGATCTCGCACCGCGAGGACGTGGTCCTCAACGGCCGCGACGCGGTGATCAAAGCAGCCGGCGATCTGTCGGCTGTCCTCAGCTGAGCACAGCATCCATCGGAAGGAGACAGCGATGACCGACTGGGACCATGAGGTCGACGTCGTGGTGCTGGGCAGCGGCGCCGCGGGCCTGACCGCCGCGCTGACCGCTGCCGCCAGCGGGGCCACCGTCGAGGTCTACGAGAAGGCGTCCGCACTCGGCGGCACCACCGCGGTCTCGGGCGGGATCGTGTGGATCCCGGCGCACCACCGGTCGGCCGACGGCGAGCTGACGGTCGAGGACGCGATGGCGTACCTGCGCGCCCAGTCGCTCGGGTACATGGACGACGAACTCGTGGAGACCTTCGTGCGGACGGGCGCCGCGATGCTCGACTTCGTGGAGGAGAACAGCGACCTCGTCTTCGAGGTCGCGGCCGGCTTCCCCGACTACAAGCCCGAACTGCCCGGCGGCAAGCCCGGGGGCGGACGGTCGCTGAACGCCAAGCCTTTCGACCTTGCCCGGCTCGGCAACTGGAGCGACCGGATCACCGCCTTCCCACCCGATTTCAGCAATGTCGGCATCGACGCCGAAACCCGGGCACGTATCCACGCGTCGGTCGACAGCGAGGCCGGCGACTTCTGCGTGGCGGGCACCGCGCTGATCGCCGGCCTGCTCCGCGGTCTGCTGGACCGGGGCGTCACGCCGCACACCGAAGCCCGCGCCGTCGAGCTCATCGCCGATCCGCTGGGCATCACCGGCGTCCGTATCGAGACCGGCGGCATCGAGAACAAACGTGACTTCCGGGTCCACGCCCGGCGCGGGGTGATCCTGGGTACCGGCGGGTTCGAATGGGACCCGAGGCTGGTCGAGGCCTACCTGCGCGGACCGATGCGGGGGGCCGTCTCGCCGCCCAACAACACCGGCGACGGGCTCCGGATGGCGATGGCGCACGGCGCCGACCTGGCCAACATGGGGGAAGCCTGGTGGGTGCCGATCGTGCAGATCCCGGGTGACACCTTCGCCGGGCATCCGCGCAGCCGCAGCGTCCGGCTGGAGCGCACCCGCCCGCGCAGCATCATCGTGAACCGGGCAGGCAGACGGTTCGTCAACGAAGCCGGCGAGTACAACTCGATGGCCGGGCCGTTCCACTTCCTCGACCCCAAACTCGGGTACGCCAACGACCCGGCGTGGATCGTCTTCGACTCCATCCACCTGAAGCACTACGGGTTCCTCGGCGTCGATCCCGACGGCCCGGTCCCCGACTGGTTCTGCCAGTCGGCCGATCTCGACGAGCTCGGCGCGAAAACCGGCATCGACCCGGCCGGACTGGCCGCCACCCTGGCCGCATGGAACACCCACGTCGCCGACGAACACGATCCCGACTTCGGCCGCGGCGCAAGCGCTTACGACGGCTACTGGGGCGACACGTCGGCGCCCACCACCGCGGGTCAGACGCTGGGCCCGATCGACACCGCTCCGTACTATGCGGTCCCGGTCTCCGTCGGCGCGATGGGCACCAAGGGCGGGCCGCGTACCGACCGCGACGGACGCGTCCTGCACGTCACCGGCACTGCGATCACGGGCTTGTTCGCGGCGGGTAACGCGATGGCCGGACCCACCGGCAAGGCCTACGGAGGGGCGGGCGGCACCCTGGGACCCGCGATGGTCTTCGGCTATCGCGCCGGCTACACCGCGGCCACCGGGCAGTCGGCGTCCTGACACGACCGGGTGGCTCGACCCTCCGCGGAGGTCAGCTGACCGCGCGGGGCACGACCAGTCGCGCGGCGGCGGCGTAGGGGTCGGTGCGACCGGCGGCCACCGCGTCGGCGAGCGCGTCGAGGTCCTCGTGCTGACGCAGCAGCGTCTGCGCGAGTGAGAGGATCTGGGCGCGTGCCCGGGCCGAGCGCCGCCCGGGATTGTCGGTGCGGTGGTGGTTTTCGATCAGGCCGCGCAGCTCGTCGATTCCCTGACCTTGGGCGGCAACGAGTTTCAGGATCGGCACATCGGTCTCGGCGCGCAGGTCCCGCACCGTCTGGTCGGCGCCGTCCCGGTCGGCCTTGTTCACCGCCACGATGTCGGCGACCTCGAGCAGCCCCGCCTTTGCGGCCTGGACAGCGTCGCCGGCCCCCGGATTCAGCACCACCACGGTCGGGTCGGCCACCGCGGCGATCTCGATCTCCGACTGTCCGACCCCGACGGTCTCGAGGATGACGACGTCGTAGTGCAGCGCCGAGACCAGCCGGATCGCTGCGGGCACGGCGGCGGCCAGACCGCCGAGGTGCCCACGGGCGGCCACCGAGCGGATCAGCACGCCGGGATCGTTGATGTGCGCGGACATCCGGATGCGGTCACCCAGCAGCGCGCCGCCGCTGTAGGGCGACGACGGATCGACGGCCAGCACCGCGACCCGCTTGTCGTCTGCCCGGTAGGCACCCACGAGTGCGCCCGCGGTGGTGGACTTGCCCGCCCCGGGCGGTCCCGTGATACCGACGACGCGGGCCTGGGCGACGTCGCCGAGCGCGTCGAGCACCTCGTCGCGCCGGGGACTCTCCACGAAGCTGAGCAGCCGGCCGGTGGCGCGCGCCGAACCGGCCCGGGCGGCGGCGATGAGATCGTCGATCGTCACCCACGACACCTTACGCAGGCCGCCTTCCGGCCCGCGAGGGACCATTCCATTGCTGAGAATGTTATTCTCCGTGGTTGAGAGTCTGTATTTCAAGGAGGACGGCGCATGGACATCGCTGGAAGCTCGGCCCTGGTCGTCGGAGGCGCGGGTGGCCTCGGCGAAGCGACGGTACGGCGACTGCACGACGCGGGAGCCAAGGTCGTCATCGCCGACCTGGCCGACGAGAAGGGCAGGCAGCTGGAATCCGAGCTCGGGGTGCGCTACGTCCGCACCGACGCCACCTCGGAGGAGTCGCTGCTTGCCGCCATCGCCGAGGCGGAAGCACTTGGGCCTCTGCGCATCTCGGTGGACACCCACGGCGGCCCCGCGGGTGGTGGCCGGCTGGTCGGCAAGGACGGCTCCCCACTGAGCATGGAGGCCTTCGAGACCACCATCAAGTTCTACCTGACCGCGGTGTTCAACATCATGCGTCTGTCGGCGGCGGCGATCGCCAAGACCGACCCGCTTGAGGAGGGCGGCCGCGGCGTCATCGTCAACACCGCGTCGGTGGCCGGCTACGAAGGCCAGATCGGGCAGCTCCCCTACTCGGCAGCCAAGGGCGGGGTGATCGGCATGACGCTGGTCGCCGCACGGGACCTGTCGCCGTTGGGAATTCGCGTAGTGACGATCGCCCCCGGGACGATCAACACCCCGGCCTACGGCAAGGCCGCCGATCAGCTTGAGCAGTACTGGGGTCCCCAGGTGCCGTTCCCCAAGCGGATGGGCCGATCGACGGAGTACGCGCAACTGGCGCAGAGCATCATCGAGAACGACTATCTCAACGGCGAGGTCATCCGCCTGGACGGGGCCCTGCGGTTCCCGCCCAAGTGACGCTTCAAGGCAAGGTCGCCTTCGTCGCCGGCGCCAGCCGCGGTATCGGCGCCACGGTGGCGACCGCACTGGCCCGGGCCGGCGCATCAGTGGCCGTGGCAGCCCGCTCCCAACAGGAGGGGAAGCTTCCCGGGACCATCGGGTCTGTCGCGCAACGCATCTGCGCTGACGGCGGACGCGCACTACCTGTGGCGTGTGATGTCACCGATGAGGCATCCGTCGATGCCGCGGTCGCTGCGACCGTGGCCGAATTCGGCGGCATCGACATCCTCGTCGCCAACGCCGGGGTGTTGTGGCTCGGGCCGATCGAGACCACGCCGCTCAAGCGCTGGCAACTGTGCCTCGACGTCAACACCACCGGCGTCTTCCTCGTCACCAAAGCGGTCATCCCGCATGTCCGGGCCCGCGGCGGCGGCTCCCTCATCGCGGTGACCACCACCGGGGTCGCGATGACCGATCACGGCGCGAACGCGTACTGGGTATCCAAGGCTGCCGCGGAACGGCTGTATCTCGGCCTGGCCGCGGATCTGAAGCCGGACAACATCGCGGTGAACTGCCTGAGCCCGTCGCGGGTGGTGCTGACCGAGGGCTGGCAGGCCGGCGGTGCCGGTATGCAGATACCGCCGGAGATGGTCGAGCCACCCGAGGCGATGGCCGACGCCGCCGTTCTCCTTGCGGCTCAGGATGCCTCCGGCATCACCGGCACCATCCAGCGCTCCGAGGAACTCATCCGCTAGCCCGCCCGAAGTGTGGATCCCTCCGGCGCGAGCGTGCGTGTCTGCGGGCGACGCGCCGAACATTGTGCGAACTATGCGCACGCTCGATGCCGCCGACATCGCAGCGCCCGAACGCTGCAGGTGTGAAGCGTTAGGCGCGAGCGTGCGCGGAATCAGCACAGACCGCGGCGATTCGCCCGCAGACACGCACGCTCGCGAAAAGGGACCGGCGGGCTACTTCTTGGCGATCAGGCCGTCGACGATCTTGTTGAAGTCGGTCGTGCCGAACGACACGTACTCGGCCAGGTTCGCGTAATCCAGCGACGCCATCACCGACTTCTCCAACTGGATGTTCATCAGCCGCTTGGTCGCCTCGACGGCCTGCTGCGGCAGCTCCATCATCTTCTTCGCACACGCGATCGCCTCGGCCACCGGATCGTCGACCACATGGTTGGCCAGGCCGAGCTCGACAGCGCGCTGCGCCTTGATCCGCACACCGGTCAGCGCGAATTCCTTGGCCTGCAGCAGGCTGATCTGCGAACCCCACACCAGCGGGCCACCGTCTGCGGCAACGAGTCCGATCGACACGTGCGGATCGGCGAAGAACGCGTTCTCGGCGATGTAGACGACGTCGGACAGCGCAGCCAGGCTGCAGCCCAGCCCGACAGCCGGGCCGTTCACCGCCGCGATCACCGGGATCCGGCACCGGAGCATGCCGATCACCAGATCGCGGCCGTGCTTGATCGTCTTCTGACGCAGCGCTTCGTCGTTGCGCAACTCGTCGAGGTAGTTGAAGTCACCGCCGGCCGAGAACGCCCGTCCTGCACCGGTGATGACTGCCGCGCGTGCGCCGACGTCCTCGTTGAGCTCCTCCCAGATCTTGGCCAGCCCGACGTGCAGATTGTCGTTGACCGCGTTGAGGTCGTCCGGCCGATTCAACGTGATGATGCGCAGCGCACCGTCGGCGCGGACATCGATCTCTTCTGGCATTCCGTACATCTACTGTCCTTTGCTCTTCGCGCACGCGCTCATCGCGCTCACAATCCCAGGATTCGTTGCGCGATGATGTTCTTCTGGATCTGCGACGTCCCACCCATGACGCTCTGCGCCCGGCTGTACATGTAGGCACCGAACAGTTCCTCGTCGGCGGTGCCCACGGTCTTGAGTGCGGCGTGGCCGACGGACTGCTCGGTCCACGTCATCAACAGCTTGTCCAGCGAGCCCTGCGGACCGTGAGTGATCCCGTCCAGCTGCTCGGAGAGCCGCCTGCGCACATGCAGACGCAACATCTCGGTCTGCACCCACGCCCAGAGCAGTTCCTCGTTCGGCACCCCGTCGACACGGGATGCCATCTGCCGCACAGTCTTTCCATACCGCGCGGAGAAACCGAGCGTCGACGGCTCGCGTTCGTGGCTGACCACCGTCATCGCCAGCTTCCAGCCCTCGCCGGGCGCGCCGACCATGTTCTCCGCAGGCACCCGTGCCCCGTCGAAACTGACCTGGCCGAACTCCTTGGTCACGCCGCTGATCATCTTCAGCGGCCGCTGCTCGATCCCGGGCTGGTGCATGCTGACGATGAACGCCGAGATGCCTTTGTGTTTCGGCACATCCTTGTCGGTGCGCGCCAGCACCAGGCACCAGTCGGCGACGTCGGAGTAGCTGGTCCAGATCTTGTGACCGTGGATGACGTAGTCATCGGGGTTGGCGTCGTCCCTGACCGCGGTCGTCGTCAGCGACGCGAGGTCCGATCCCGCGCCGGGCTCGGAGAAGCCCTGGCACCACCGCTCGGTGCCGTTGATCATGCCCGGCAGGAACCGCTGCCGGAGCTCTTCACTGCCGTGGTGGCTCAGACCGACGACCAGATAGCCCAGGCTGGGCCGGGCCGGGGCGCCGGCCTTGGCGATCTCCTCGTCGACGATCACGTCGAACACCGGCGGCAGATCCTGCCCGCCATAGGCCTTCGGCCACGAAGTGCCGAAGAACCCCGCCTCGAACAACGCCTGATGCCATTCACCGGCCTTGGCCCAGTACGCGTCACCGGAGGTCGGAAACTTGCCCTTCTGCTCGGCCAGCCAGGCGCTCAGGCGCTCGCGGAATGCGGCCTCGTCGGGGGAATCACGAAAGTCCAATGGTCAGCTCCTCCAGCTTCACAGGCCAGGTCTCGGTCGCGGCCAGCACCCGGCGCAGGTACACGTGCGCCAGGCATTCCCAGGTGTTGCCGATGCCGCCGTGCACCTGGATCGACGTCTCGCACACCGTCATCGCCGCGCGCGCGCTGTAGATCTTGGCCACCCGGGCAGCCTCGATCGCTTCCCGCACGGGCAGTTCGTCGACCGCCCACGCAGCGTGCCGCGCCACGCTGACCGACCCCTCGATCAGCGCCAAGCTCTCGGCGAGCAGGTGCGCGACAGCCTGGTAGGACCCGATCGTCGCGCCGTACTGCGCGCGCACTTTCGCGTACTCGGTGGCCAGCGCATGCGTGCCGCGCGCCGCGCCGAGGATGTCGGCGGTGGTCGCCGCCAGCGCGAGCGCATACCAGCGGCCCGCGTCGTCGTCGGTGAGCTCGGCGAGTTCGGCAGGCGATTCCACCACGCCGGCAAGACTTCCGGTCAGGTCGACGGTCGGCGGTGCGGCATCGTCGACCGTCACGGCACGCCCGAGCCTGACCTGCAAGTCGTCGGACAGCACAGGGCCGAGGTAGGGCACGTCGACCAGCCCCCGACCGAACTCCTCGGCCACGATCGCGATCTCGACGGCCGACGCGCCGTCGGAACGCAGCGTGCGGAAACCGGTCGCGTCGACCGCCTTCTCCAGCCGCGTCAGGCGCGCCGAGTCGTCGAGGTCGGCGACCGAACCCGGCCCCAGGTCGCCCGCCACCTCCGCGGCGGCATCGCGCAGCTGTTGCTGCTCACCGGTCAGACGGACGTCCATCAGATTCCTCCGCTCTCCGCGACAGCGCTCATCGCACGCTCCCGCAACACTCTTCTGAGCGCCTTGCCCGAAGGCAGGCGCGGGATTTCGTCGACGACCACCACACGGCTCGGTCGCTTGTAGGAAGCGAGCCGGTCACCGACCAACGCGGCCAGTTCGGCGGTGTCCACCGGCCCGTGGGCGGTCACCGCGGCCACGATCGCCTCGCCGTCGGCGGTAGGGACACCGAACACCGCGCAGTCGTCGACGGCGGGGTGCCCGTGCAGGACGGCCTCGATCTCGGCCGGGGCGACCTGGAACCCGCGGACCTTGATCATCTCCTTGGCGCGGTCGGTGATCCGTAGCCAGCCGTCGGCGTCGAGGGTCCCGACGTCCCCCGTCCGATACCAGCCGTCCGAAAAGGCGTCGTGCGAAACGTCGTCGGGGAGGTAGCCGGCCATCGCGGAGCCCGAACGGACCTGGATCTCCCCCTCCGCGCCTGGGCCGAGCACCTCCGCGGAATCGAGGGACACGATCCGCAGACTGACCCCGTCCACCGCGCGCCCGACGGTGTCCAGGCGCGGGTTGCGCAGGTCGTTGCACGAGATCACCGGAAGCTCGCTGGCACCGTAGGCGGTCACCCACGACACCCCGGTGCGCTCGGTGACGGCCTCGGCCACGCTGGTGGTCACCGGGGTGGCACACCACATGATGTAGCGCAGCGACGAAAGGTCGTGTCGCTCCAGATCCGGGTGTGCGGACAGCGCCAGCGCGATCGGCGCGACCGCCATCTCGACGGTGATCCGGTCGGACTCGATGTGGCGCAGCATCGCATCGATGTCGAAGCGTCGGTGCAACCGGATCCACGCACCGGTGTCGAGCGCCATCACGATGTTGAGCAGTCCGAGAATGTGCGACGGCGGCGTCATCACCTGGAGCCGGTCCGAGGACGTGAGCCCCAGGCCTACTCGCCAGTGACGTACCGCGACGGCCAGCGAGGCGTGCGTGTGACGCACCGCTTTGGGCATCCCCGTGGTGCCAGAGCTGAAGACCAGCACGGCGTCGGCGGCGGGATCGGGTTCGGCCGCCGGATGATCGGCTGCGGCAATCGGTTCGTCGAGCGACAGCATCGGCATCGCCTCGGCCAGCACCGGGTGGTCTCCGACCGCGTATACCGGCCCGGTCAGCGAGAGCGCATGGTCGACTTCGGTGCGCTTCCACGCCGGACTGAGCAGCACCGCCGCCGCACCGACACGCCAGATCGCGCGCAACGCCACCACGAACTCGGGACGGTTCGACGACATGAGCGCGACGCGCGATCCCGCGGTCACGCCGCGCCGCTGCAACTCCCCGGCCATCCCGGCGGCGAGTGCGTCGAGGTCGGCACGCGTGTACTGCCGGTCCTCGAAGGCGAGCGCCCAGGGCTCACTCACGTCGCGCGCGCCCCTTCCGGGTCAGGGATGATGGGTACGAGAAGGCACCCGCTTGTCGTGGAGAATATTATTCTCCTATTATCAGAATGACAATGTCGAAAGAGGGTTCAATGACCGACCCGCAGACACCGGGCACGGGGTCCGCAGTGACAGCGACCGCCACAGTCACCGTGAAACTGGACGGCACGACCGCCTCGGTGCCGCAACGACCCAACGAGACGCTGCTGGAGAGCGCCCGCCGCGCCGGCCTGGGTCCGCCGTTCTCCTGCGAGGCCGGCAACTGCGGAACGTGCATGGCACTGCTGACCGAGGGTCACGCCACCATGCGCGTGAACGACGCGCTCACCGAGGACGAGGTCGCCGAGGGGTACGTGCTGACATGCCAGGCGGTGCCCGACACCCCGGCGGTGACGGTCGACTACGACGGCTGAGCCGCCACCTGGTGGTGTTCGTCCAACTGCGGAGCGGGCCGGTATTCCGGTTCGTACCCGGCGATGTGGATCGGGCTGCCGACCAGGCGGAACTCCCCCGCGGTCACCAGCGCCTGCGGTGTCGCGGCCAACGCCTCGGGCAGTGTGCGCACCGCCGCGACCGGAATTCCCAGCAACTGCAGCCGACGCTGCCAGTTCAGCGCGGAGTCACCCCGCAGCACCGCCCCCACCAGTTCGAGCACCTCGTCGCGACGCGCGGCACGTTCGGCCATCGTGGCGAAACCGTCGATCCCCGCCTCCGCGGCGAACGCCGCCCAGAACCCGTCGTGGGTGATGAACAGCGCGAGATAGCCGTCTGCCGTCGGAAACAGCTGCGCCGGCACGTAATACGAGTGGGCGCCGTTGGGCAGGCGCTGCGGTTCCACACCGTCGTTGAGGAACGCCGCGGCCCGGTAGTTCAGCTGCGAGAGCATGACATCCTGCAGTGACACGTCGATCTGCCCGCCCCGACCCGACACGATCTGCGCGAGCAGACCCAGCGCAGCGGTCAAACCGGTGGAGTTGTCCGCCGACGAGTAGCCGGGCAGCGTCGGCGGGCCCTCGGGGTCTCCGGTCATCGCGGCCACCCCGGTCGCGGCCTGGATCACGTAGTCGAAGGCAGGGTCGTCTCCCCCGTCCAGCCCGAACCCCGTCATCGCGACACAGACGATGCGCTCGTTGAACTGTTTGAGCGACTCGTAGGTCAGGCCCAGGCGACGGATCGCCGATGGCTTCATGTTGACCAGCAGCGCATGCGAATCGGCTACCAACTCGCCGAGCCGGCGGCGCCCCTCCTCAGACCGCAGATCCAGCATCACGCTCTGCTTGTTGCGGTTCAGGCTCGCGAAATAGCTGTCACTGACCTGCCGGGAGATCTCGCCACCCGGCGGCTCGACCTTGATCACCTCGGCGCCCAGATCCGCGAGCATCATCGTCGCGTAGGGCCCGGCCAGCATGACGCCGACCTCGATGATGCGGATCCCGGCCAGCGGGCCGGCAGTGCTCACCGCTGCCCTCGGCTCTTCGCGCAAGCGCTCATCGCACCGCCTTGGCGAGCTCGCCGATCACCTCACGCGTCCGGTACTTCGACGCCACCAGCTCGTCCCGGGTCTCCCCGATCGGCAGCAGCCGCACCGACAGGTCGGTGACACCGGCATCGGCGAACTGCTTGAAGCGCCGCAGAATCGCGTCCATATCACCGGCGGCGCAGAGATCGCCGACGTTGCGTGCGTCGCCCCGGTCGAGCAACTTCTGGTAGTTCGGCGAGGTCTCCGCCTCGGCAAGGATCCGGTTGGCCCGATCCTTGGCCGCGTCGATCTCGGAATTCGCGCACAGGCACACCGGGATGCCGGCCACGATGCGCGGCGCGGGGCGGCCCGCCTCCGCGGCGGCCTTGTTGATCTTCGGCGCGATGTGCTCGCCGATCGCCTTCTCGTCAGCCATCCACAGCACAGTACCGTCGGCCTGTTCCCCGGCGATCTGCAGCATGACCGGACCGAGCGCGGCGACCAACACGGGCAACGGCTGTTCGGCGCCCAGCACGGTCGGATTGTGCACGGTGAAGGTGTCGTTCTCCACGTCGACGTCACCGGGTCCGGCCAGCGCGGTGTTGAGCACCTCGAGGTAGTCGCGGGTGTAGGCGGCCGGTTTGTCGTACGGCAGGCCCAGCATGTCGCGCACGATCCAGTGATGCGACGGCCCGACGCCCAGGGCCAGCCGGCCGGCCGCCATGGCGTGCACCGAAAGCGCCTGGCGGGCAAGGGCAATGGGGTGCTGCGCCTGCAGCGGCACCACGGCCGTGCCGAGTTCGATGCGCGAGGTGTGCGCCGCCATCAGCGCCACCATGGTGAGGCAGTCGAAGTCATTGGGCACCTGCGGCATCCACGCGGTGTCCAGGCCTGCCGACTCTGCCCATTCGATGTCGGACACCAGTTTGGCGACCTTGCGCGCCATGTCGCCGCGCTCGGCCCCGATCATCACTCCGAGTTTCATGAACGTGCCTCCTCCGGCGAGAGTGCGCTGAGATCGAGAAATCGGCCGAGAACACGCTCTGTGCGCACTCTCGATGCGCCGAGCTTCACTGCTGCACCTTCTCCGTCAGCGCGCGGACGTCGCGGACCAGATCCTCCAGCGAGGTACCGGTCGGGAACACCGCGGCCGCCCCGGCGTCCAGCAGCTTCTGGACGTCGCCCTGCGGGATGGTGCCACCGACGACCACGGCGATGTCACCGGCGTCGGCGGCACGCAACGCGTCGACGGTTCGGGTGGTCAGCGCGACATGGGCGCCGGAGAGGATCGAAAGACCCACCAACGCAACATCTTCCTGCAACGCGATGGACACGATGTCCTCGATGCGCTGCCGGATACCGGTGTAGATCACCTCGAAGCCCGCGTCGCGCAGCGTGCGCGCGACGATCTTGGCCCCTCTGTCGTGGCCGTCCAGACCGGGCTTGGCCACCAGCACACGCGTTGACATCAGAACACCTTCTCCCTAAAAAACGACAGGCTGCTGGAACTCGCCCCACACCGACTTCAACGTCGACACCATCTCTCCCACCGTGCAATACGCGTTCGCGCAGTCGATCAGCTTGTGCATCAGGTTGTCGTCGCCTTCTGCGGCCCGGGCCAGCGCCGCGAGCGCCTCCTTGACGGCGACGTCGTCACGGTCGGCCTTGACCTTCGCGAGCCGCCGCAGCTGGGTGTCGCGGCCCTCGGCGTCCAGCTCGTAGGTGGCCAGGTCCGGCGGCGGCTCGTCGACGACGAATCGGTTCACCCCGACCACGGGCCGCTCACCCGATTCGACCTCCTGGTGGATCTTGAACGCCTCGTCGGCGATCAGACCCTGCAGATAGCCGTCCTCGATGCAGCGCACCATGCCGCCGTGGGCCTCGAGATCGTGCATGATCTCGACGATCTTCTCTTCGGTGGCATCGGTGAGGGCCTCGACGAAGTACGAGCCGCCGAGCGGGTCCGCCACCTTCGTCACGCCGGTCTCGTACGCCAGGATCTGCTGGGTGCGCAGCGCCAGGGTGGCCGATTCCTCGCTGGGCAGCGCGAACGGCTCATCCCACGCGGCGGTGAACATCGACTGCACCCCGCCGAGCACCGCGGCCATCGCCTCGTAGGCCACGCGGACCAGGTTGTTCTGCGCCTGCGGCGCGTACAGCGAGGCCCCGCCGGCGACGCAGCCGAAACGGAACATCGACGCCTTGTCGGTCTCCGCGCCGTAACGCTCCCGCACGATGGTGGCCCAGCGCCTGCGGCCGGCCCGGTACTTCGCGATCTCCTCGAAGAAATCGCCGTGGGTGTAGAAGAAGAACGAGATCTGCGGCGCGAACTTGTCGATGGTCATCCGCCCGCGCTCGACGACGGTGTCGCAGTAGGTGACTCCGTCGGCCAGTGTGAACGCCATCTCCTGCACCGCGTTGGCCCCGGCGTCACGGAAGTGCGCACCGGCCACCGAGATCGCGTTGAACCTCGGCACCTCGGCCGCACAGAACTCGATGGTGTCCGCGATCAACCGCAGCGACGGTTCCGGAGGCCAGATCCAGGTGCCCCGCGAGGCGTACTCCTTGAGGATGTCGTTCTGGATGGTGCCGGTGAGCTTCTCGCGCGGCACCCCCTTCTTCTCGGCGGCGGCGACGTAGAACGCCAGCAGGATCGCCGCCGTGCCGTTGATCGTGAAGCTTGTGCTGATCTTGTCCAGCGGGATGCCGTCGAACAGGATCTCCGCGTCGGCCAGGGTGTCGACGGCGACGCCGACCCGCCCGACCTCCTCGCCGTACTCCTCGTCATCGGAGTCGTAGCCACACTGTGTGGGCAGATCCAGCGCCACCGAAAGCCCGGTACCGCCCTGATCGAGCAGATAGCGGTAGCGGCGATTGGACTCCTCGGCCGTGCCGAAGCCCGAGTACTGCCGGAAGGTCCAGGTCTTGCCGCGGTACCCGGACGCGAAGTTGCCGCGGGTGAACGGGTACTGCCCCGGCGGCGGCGGATCGACCGCGCGATCGCCGGGCCCGTACACGGGTTCCAGCGGGATGCCAGAGGGGGTCTCAACCCGGGGGACGACTTGCTCGCTCATCGCTGGATAACGTACTTGCAAAAAATGAGAATGCCAATACCGCCTGTGGGAAAGCTGCACGCAGCAGTATGTGCGAAGGTCGCAAACACCACTCCGAAACCCCGGAACACAGCGATTATGGGATTCGCCTAAAATGAGAATGCCACTATCTGGCGCCGACGAGGAGGCCCTTTTGTCTGGAACGTCCCACGCCACCGGCGACGCATCGTTCGCCGACCGCACCGTCGTGGTCTCGGGCGGCAGCCGCGGCATCGGGCTGGCCATCGCGCTCGGCGCCGCCAGCCGCGGCGCCAACGTGGTCCTACTGGCCAAGACCGCAGAACCACACCCCCGGCTGCCGGGCACCGTGCACACCGCGGTGGCCGAGGTCGAGGCCGCCGGCGGCAAGGGCGTGGCCGTAGTCGGCGACGTCCGCAAGGAAGAGGACGTGACGCGGGCCATCGAGACCGCGGTGGAGCACTTCGGCGGGGTCGACATCGTCGTCAACAACGCCAGCGCCATCGCCACCGAACCGACCGAGGCACTGTCGGCCAAGAAGTTCGACCTGATGATGGACATCAACGTCCGCGGCACGTTCCTGCTGACCAAGGCGGCGCTGCCCCATCTGCGGCAGTCGCGCACCGGCGCACACGTGCTGACCCTGGCGCCGCCGATGAACATGAATCCGCACTGGCTCGGCGCCCACCCGTCCTACACGCTGTCCAAGTACGGCATGACCCTGCTGTCGCTCGGCTGGGCCAGCGAATACGGTGAAGCCGGAATCGGTTTCAGCTGTCTGTGGCCGGAGACCTATATCGCGACCTCAGCAGTGTCCAATCTCGCCGACGGGGAGGACCTCGTGAAATCCTCGCGCACCCCCGACATCATGGCCGACGCCGCCGTGCAGATCCTGTCTCGGCCACCGGCGGAGGTCAACGGGCAGTGCTACATCGACTCCTCGGTACTGACCGAGGCCGGGGTCACCGACCTGTCCCGCTACGGCGGCGGTGACGACCCCATCCTGGACATCTTCGTCGACGAGCGCGTCTCATGAGCATCTCGCTGCTGCTGGAGATGGCCGCCGACGCAGCCCCCGACCGGACAGCCCTCGTCGACGACGATCTACGGCTCACCACCGCCGAACTGAGCGCGCTGGCCGACGGCGGGGCCGGCGTCATCGCGGCCTCCGGCGCCGGGCACGTGGCCTACGTCGGCACCGGCGGGGCACTGCTGCCGCTGCTGCTGTTCGCCTCCGCCCGCGCGGCCATCCCCGTGACGCCGCTGAACTACCGGCTCTCGGCCGACGGGCTGCGAGCCCTGCTCGACCGCCTGCCCGACCCCCTCGTCGTGGTCGACGACGAATACCGCGACGCCGTCGGCGACGGCTACCGGACGGTGCGCTCTGCGGAGTTCCTCGCCTCAGCCCGCACGGCCGAACCCGCGGCCGAGTTCGCCGATCCCGACTCCGTCGGCGTCGTGCTGTTCACGTCCGGGACGACGTCCAGGCCCAAGGCTGTCGAGCTCACCCACACCAACCTGACGAGCTACATCATGGGCACGGTCGAGTTCGCCGCCGCCGAGCCCGACGACGCCGCACTGATCTGCGTCCCGCCGTACCACATCGCCGGCGTCAGCGCTGCGCTGTCGAATCTGTATGCGGGCCGAAAAATGGTGTACCTCACGCACTTCGACGCCGAGCGGTGGGTGCGCCTGGTCGCCGAGGAAGGTGTCACGTCCGCAACCGTGGTGCCGACGATGCTCGACCGCATCGTCGCGGTGCTGGAAGCACAGGGCATCCCACTGCCGACGCTGCGCACCCTGGCCTACGGCGGATCCAAGGTGCCGCTGCCGCTGGTGCGTAAGGCGTTGTCGCTGTTGCCCGACGTCGGATTCGTCAACGCCTACGGCCTGACCGAGACCAGCTCGACCATCGCGGTGCTGACCCCCGACGACCACCGCGCCGCGTTGGCGGGCACCGACGAGGGGATCACCCGGCGGCTGGGCTCGGTGGGTCAGCCGGTGCCGGGCATCGAGGTTCAGATCCGCGCCGAGGACGGCACGGTGCTGGGACCCGGCGAGACCGGCGAGCTGTTCGTCCGCGGCGAGCAGGTGTCGGGCAAGTACACCGACATCGGATCGGTGCTCGACGAACAGGGCTGGTTCCCGACACGAGACGTCGCCTCCCTCGACGAGGACGGGTACCTGTTCATCGGCGGCCGCTCCGACGACACGATCATCCGCGGCGGAGAGAACATCGCGCCCGCCGAAATCGAAGACGTGCTCGTCGAACACCCCCACGTGCGAGACTGTGCCGTGGTCGGCGCCGACGACCCCGAATGGGGGCAGATCATCGTCGCGGTGGTGGTCGCCCAGCCCGGACAGCAACCCGACGCCGAGCAATTGCGCAGCCACGTCCGTGCCCAGTTGCGCGGATCCCGCACGCCCGACCGGGTGGTGTTCCGCGACGAACTGCCCACCAACGCGACCGGCAAGGTGCTGCGCCGTGAACTGGTCGACGAACTCAACCAGGACCCATCGCCGGCACAGCCGGCCGTTTAACGATTGCCGGCACCGCCGGCCACGACACAAGGAGCCCCCGCATGATCAAGAACGGCACCCGGCTGCAGAGCCAGGTCTGCGACACCCAGGTGATCGTGGTCCGCAGCAGCGACAGCCTCGACGACCTGCGCGCCGGCGGCGCACCGATGGTTCCCGTCGGTGACGCCGTCGACGGCAACCTGTCGCTGGACGACGCCCTGGCCGACGGCAATCTGATGGGCAAACGCTACGTCGACGACAGCGGGGCCGAGGTGCTCGTCACCAAGGCCGGCAAGGGCACCCTGAGCGTCGGCTCGACACCGTTGGCGCTCAAGGAGGCCAAGCCGCTACCCGCCAGCGACTGATACCGTCGCCGGGTGAGGCCACGCCGCCTACTCGGCAAATACGCCGCAGGCCTGACGTCGGCCTATCTGCTGACCGTCGGCGAAGTCGTCGCGATCGTCGTCGCGCTGGCCGGCCGGGACGTCCTCACCACCGGCAACGTCATCACCCTGGCCGTCGTCAGCTCCGTCGGCACCGTCACCGTGGCGCTGGGCGCCGTCCTCATCGTCCGGCCGGCGCTGCGCTGGTCGACCGCCGGCCGTCACCCGACCCCGGCCGAGATCCGGTCGACGGCCCGGATCACCCGCCGCCAGGCCGTCATCACGCTCGCGCCGTGGCTGCTCACCGCCGCGATCCTGGTCCCGTTGAACCTGCACGCCCCGGCACCGGTCTTCGTCGTGCTGACCACCGCGCTGATGTTCGGCGCGATCGCCACCGTGAGCACCGGATTCCTGTTCACCCTGCGCACGCTGCGGCCGCTGCGCGCAGCGGTGCCC
>NZ_BCRS01000117.1 GCF_001552715.1 Mycolicibacterium vaccae NBRC 14118 = CIP 105934
GCCGCCCCCGGCGAGGGCGCCAAGCCCGCCGAGGAGGCGGTCATCCCCGGCGGACCGGACGTGCGCCCCGCGCTGGGCGACCCCGCCGAGGTCGCCAAGACCCTGGCCACCGAGGCGCGCACCGGTGTCGACGTGGTTCGCCTCGTCGCCGGTGATCCGCTGTCGATCGACTCGGTGATCACCGAGATCAACGCGCTGGCCAAGACGCAGCTGACCTTCGAGATCGTGCCCGGCCTGCCCGGCACCTCCGCGGTGCCCACCTATGCGGGTCTGCCGCTGGGCTCCTCGCACACGGTCGCCGACGTGCGGGACCCCAACGTCGACTGGGCCGCGCTGGCCGCCGCGCCGGGACCGCTGATCCTGCACGCGACCGCGTCGCACCTGCCGGAGGCGGCACGCACGCTCATCGAGTACGGGCTGGCCGACTCCACGCCCGCCGTCGTCACCGCCAACGGCACGACGTGCCAACAGCGTTCGGTCGAGACCACCCTGGGCGGACTGCTCGACAAGGCCGTGCTGGACAAGCCGGCCGTCACCGAGCCGGCCGGCCCGCTGACCGGGACGCTGGTGGTCACCCTGGGCCGCACCGTGGCCCACCGCGCGAAGCTGAACTGGTGGGAGAGCCGCGCCCTGTACGGCTGGACCGTGCTGGTGCCGCGCACCAAGGACCAGGCCGGAGAGATGAGCGATCGGCTCGTCGGGCACGGCGCACTGCCGATCGAGGTGCCGACGATCGCGGTCGAGCCGCCCCGCAGCCCCGCCCAGATGGAAAGGGCCGTCAAGGGTTTGGTGGACGGCCGGTTCCAGTGGGTGGTGTTCACCTCCACCAACGCGGTGCGCGCGGTGTGGGAGAAGTTCAACGAGTTCGGCCTCGACGCGCGTGCGTTCTCCGGCGTGAAGATCGCCTGTGTCGGACAAGCCACCGCCGAACGGGTGCGCGAGTTCGGCATCAATCCCGAGCTGGTGCCGACCGGCGAGCAGAGCTCGCTGGGTCTGCTCGACGAGTTCCCGCCGTATGACGAGATTTTCGATCCGGTGAACCGGGTGCTGCTGCCGCGCGCGGACATCGCGACCGAGACGCTGGCCGAGGGTCTGCGTGAACTCGGTTGGGAGATCGAGGATGTCACGGCCTACCGCACCGTGCGCGCGGCCCCGCCGCCGGCGCACACCCGCGAGATGATCAAGACCGGTGGCTTCGACGCGGTGTGCTTCACCTCGAGCTCGACGGTGCGCAACCTGGTCGGCATCGCGGGTAAACCGCACGCCCGCACCATCGTTGCCTGCATCGGGCCCAAGACCGCCGAGACCGCAGCGGAATTCGGACTGCGGGTGGACGTGCAGCCCGAGGTCGCCGCGGTCGGTCCGCTGGTCGAGGCGCTGGCCGAGCACGCCGCCCGGCTGCGCGCCGAGGGTGCGTTGCCGCCGCCGCGGAAGAAGAGCCGCCGCCGCTAGGAAACTCGCCGAGATCGCATTCCAGCAGGCCGGTACCCACACTGTCCTGCTGGAACGCATTTTGCGGAAGGTAGACATGGCCTTTCCCCGACACCGCCCGAGACGGCTGCGCACCACCCCGGCGATGCGCCGGCTGGTCGCCCAGACCACGCTGGAGCCACGGCATCTGGTGCTGCCGATGTTCGTCGCCGACGGCCTGCAGGAACCGCGGGCCATCGGGTCCATGCCGGGGGTCGTGCAGCACACCCGGGATTCGTTGCGCCGGGCCGCCGCCGAGGCGGTCGCAGCCGGTGTGGGCGGCTTGATGTTGTTCGGCGTGCCCAAGGAAGAGGACAAGGACGCCACCGGCAGCGCAGGCGTCGACCCGGAGGGCATCCTGAACCTGGCGCTGCGGGATCTGGCCCGCGACCTCGGTCAGGACACCGTGCTGATGGCCGACACCTGCCTCGACGAGTTCACCGACCACGGGCACTGCGGCGTGATCGATGCCATGGGCCGGGTGGACAACGACCTGACCAATCGCCGCTACATCGAAATGGCGCTCGTACAGGCGAATTCGGGCGCCCACGTGGTCAGCCCCAGCGGCATGATGGACGGCCAGGTCGCCGCGATCCGGGACGGCCTGGACGCCGCAGGCCACACCGACACCGCGATCCTGGCCTACGCGGCGAAGTTCGCGTCGGCCTTCTACGGCCCGTTCCGCGAAGCGGTCGGCTCCAGCCTGCAGGGGGACCGGCGCACCTACCAGCAGGACCCGGGCAACGCCAGGGAGGCGCTGCACGAGGTCGAGCTCGACCTCGACGAAGGCGCCGACATCGTGATGGTCAAGCCGGCGATGTCCTACCTGGACGTGCTGCGCCGGACGGCCGACCTGTCGCCGGTGCCGGTCGCGGCTTACCAGGTGTCGGGCGAGTACTCGATGATCACCGCGG
Organism: Mycolicibacterium vaccae NBRC 14118 = CIP 105934; assembly: GCF_001552715.1. Lineage (GTDB taxonomy): Bacteria > Actinomycetota > Actinomycetes > Mycobacteriales > Mycobacteriaceae > Mycobacterium > Mycobacterium vaccae. The sequence goes on from NZ_BCRS01000117.1 coordinate 2,385, forward strand.
CCGCTGAGAGGGGCTGGATCGATCTGCGCCCCGCGGTGCTGGAGTCGGTGTCCGGGATCCGCCGTGCCGGCGCCGACATCGTGCTGACCTACTGGGCCGCCGATGTGGCCCGCTGGCTGTCGTGACGGAGCCGACCGAACGGCCGGCCCGACCCGAGGACGTCGACACGGCGATCTTGCTGTGGCTGGTCGCGCTGCCGCTGATGACCGGCGCCTACGTCCTGGACCTGTTGGTGACGCGGGATCACCCGAACAGCTTGATCCTGGCGTTGTCGCTGGTGTTCGCCGGCATCCTGGCCGCGGTGGTGCTGACGTTCATGTACCTGCTGCGCCTGGGCTACCGCTGGGCGCGCACGCTGCTGACCGGCGGGGCGATCGCGTCGGTGGTGTACTCGCTGTCCAACCTGTCCGACGGCCAGCGTCCCGAGGCGGCCGCGATGGCGTATGCCGCTGCGGTCATCGTCGGCTCCGTGCTGATCGTCGGAGGGGCGTACCTGCTGCACCGCAAGGACTCGCACGAGTTCTTCACCAGCGGTTCGCTAGGCTGACCCGACCATGACCTCGCCGTCGTCGCCCACCAGGCCCCGCATCGTCGATCTCGCCTTCTGGTGCTTCGTCGGCGGAGCGGTGATCATGATCGTCGGGGGGCTGATGGCCGCGACCGCGACCTATGACGCCGCGCGGGCGGCGATCCCGCCGACGGTGTCCGACGACCAGGTCCGCAGCTACCTGACCGTCTACCGGTACAGCGGCGTCGGGTCGGTGCTGGTGGCCGTGGCGTTGGCGTTCCTGGCCGGCCGGGCCCGCCAGGGTGACTCGAGGTTCCGGCTGGCGACGCTGGCGCTGGCGTTCGCGGCGGTGCTGGTGATCGGCCTGCTCGCGCTCGGCGTCGGCGTGGCGCAGCCGTTGACGTTGCTCGGGTTGCTGCCGGTGCTGATCGGGGCACTGCTGATGGTTCAGCCCGCGGCGCGCCTGTGGTTCCAACAGGAAGACAGCCGATGACCGAATCGTCCGAATCTCCCGGACCCACGGAATCCTCCGAGCTCTCCGGGGGCCGCCCCGAGGTGCTGTTCTACGAGCAGGGCGCCAGCTGGCTGTGGGTGCTGGCAGGCCCGGCCGCGGGCATCGCGATGGCGATGATCCAGCTGACCGCCGGTTACGGCATCCAGTGGGTGGTGCCCGGCCTGTTCTTCGTGCTCGTCACGCTGTTCCTGTCGATCCAGGTCAAGGCCGCGCGGATCCACACCTCGGTGGAGTTGACCACCGAGACGCTGCGGCACGGCACCGAGGTGCTGCGCACCGACGAGATCGTGCGCATCTACCCCGAGGCCAGCGGCGCCGAGACCCCCAAGTGGCAGTACGCGCGGGCGCTCGGCGAACTGACCGGCGTGCCGCGCGGGCGCACCGGGATCGGTCTGCGCCTGACCAACGGCCGCACCGCCCAGGCGTGGGCGCGTAAGCACCAGAAGCTGCGTGCCGAGCTGACCAACCTGGTCGAGGAGCGGATTCCGCCGGAGCCGGCGTCGTGAGCCGCAGTGGTGTCGTGCAGTTGCTGTTCGCCGCCGCGGCCGCCGTCGGCTGCGTGGTGAGCTGGCTGGCCGCCAGCCGTGAGGTGGTGGTCGGCCCGGTGCTCGCCGGCGAGCCGTCGACGACGTCGCTGGTCTACTACCCGCCGCTGCTGACGCTGTCGCTGCTGTTGGCGACCGCTGCGGGCGTCCTCGCCGTGCTGGGCGTCGCCCGCCTGCGCCGCCGCCGCCCCGCGTCCCCTCCCACCACATCTCCCGCGGAATAGCGTTCCTGGCTGCGATCGCGGCCGACTTACAGCCGTGCGTTCTCACTCGCGAACCACTCGAACGGTGGTGTGTGCCTCGCCACACTGGCATTGGTACAAAGTGCAAAATCTGTAACACTGTCCGACATGACCGAGCTGGCGGACAAGAGCGGACACCTCGACAGTGCAGAACCGGATGCGTTGCCGTTGGGGCCGCAGTCGCTGGTCTGGAGGTACTTCGGGGACAATCGGATGTTTCTGATCGGCCCGCGCCCCGCGGTGCTGCAGAACATGCTCGCCGAACTGGGTCAGGGCGTGTACGACCATTCGACCTTCTTCGCCGACACCGCCGAGCGGCTCAAGCGCACCATCCCGCCGATCTTCAACACGGTGTACGGCTCCGAGGAGCAGAACGCCGGCCTGCAGGTCCGCGACTTCCACCACCACGTCAAGGGTGAGATGCCGGCCGGCGAGGGTTCCGCCGGCGGCCGCTACCACGCGCTGGATCCGGAGACGTACTTCTGGGCGCACGCCACGTTCGTCGAGCAGATCTACTACTTCGCCGACACGTTCGTGAAGCGCCTGACCCCGGCCGAGCGCGAGCAGATCTGGCTGGAGTCCAAGACGTGGTACCGCCGCTACGGCGTCAGCGACCGGGCCATGCCCGCGACCTACGCCGAGTTCGAGCAGTACTGGAACCAGATGATGAACGAGGTGGTGGTGGCGCACCCGTCGGCCAAGTACGGCGTGGGCTACGTCACCAAGGGCTTCCCTAAACCCAAGGCGGTGCACCCGTTGGTGTGGCGGCTGGCCGCTCCTGTCTTCAACCCGCTCGCGGCGTTCCTGACCACCGGCGGCCTGCCGCCGCGCGCGCGGGACCTGCTCGGGCTGCCCTGGACCGACAAGCAGGAACGCAGATACCAGCGTTTCGCCGCGTTCTGGCGGTCGCGCCCGGTGAACTGGGTCTGGGACCGGCTGCCGATGAGCGTGCGCTACAGCGGCTACGCGGTGAAGGGGTATGCCCGGTCCGATGTCCGGCCCTGACTCGGCGACCCAGCACATCCTCGACGCCGCCGTGGTCGAGTTCGAGCGGCACGGCTTCCGCCGGGTCGCCCTCGACGACGTCGCGCGCCGCGCCGGGGTCAGCCGCACCACGATCTACCGGCGGTTCGCGAACAAGGACGAACTGGTGGGTGCGGTCATCGAACGGGAGAACGTCAGGCTGTTCGCCGACATCGCCGCGGAGCTCAAACAGGCCGGGCCGCAGTCGAACTACTACGTCGAGGCGTTCACGCTGTCGATCCTGAAGTTCCGGCGGCACCGGGTGCTGCACCAGATGATCACCGACGAGCCCGGGCTGGTGCTCGAACTGGCAGGCCGCTACCACCGCGCCGCGATCGACCGCATGGCCGAGGCGCTGCGGATCATCTTCCCGCCGGGGTTCGCCGAACGCATCGGCCCCACCGCCGTCGACGAGCTGGCCGACTGCATCCTGCGCTACGCGGCGATGGTGTTGCTGCTGCCCAGCGCGCAGCCGCTGGACACGGCCGAGGACATCCGGGCGTTCGCGCGTCAACATTTCCTGCCCAGCCTGCCTGCCGCATTGCGCGCGGTCACAGCATGACCGCGGGTGTTTCGTGGCTCACACAATCGGGCAGCCCGAAAGTCATGACCCCCGATGACCAGAATCAGCAACGTCAGCCCGGTGACAAACCGGACGTCCAGCTCGACCACGTCACCGAGACGCCCGAACCGGACGATCAGGAACGTACCGAGAAGCCGGAAGTCACCGACGAGCACCGCGAGAAGGCCAAGGAGATGGCCAAGGCCTACTCCGACGACCTTCAGACCACGACCCTGCCCGGAAGCAGTGGCACCGTGTCCGGGACCTCGGTCACCGACTGGGTCGACGACGAGGACAAAGGCAAGATCGAGACCTCCGCAGAGGAAGGGAAAGTCGAGTATCGCAACACTGAGGAGTTCAAGCAGAAGCTCGAGGGGTAGCGGTCCGGGCGGCCGGATGTCGACGGCGTGCCTAATCTGATGCCTGTGACACCCCTCGATCAGATCGCACCGGCATTCGTCGAGATGGCCCACTCGATCGTCTGGGCCTCGGTGGCGACCGTCGACGCCGACGGCAAACCCCGCACCCGCATCCTGCACCCGTTCTGGGAGTGGGACGGAACCGACCTGTTCGGCTGGATCGCGACGGTGCCGACGCCGATCAAACGCGCCCATCTGGCCGCGCATCCCGACGTGTCGGTCAGCTACTGGACCCCCAGCCAGGACACCTGCTCGGCGGAATGCCTCACCGAGTGGTACACCGACGACGACACCTGCGCCGCGGTCTGGGAGAAGTTCGCCACGGCCCCGGCACCGGTCGGGTACGACCCGCGCATCATCCCGATGTGGAAAGACGGCCCCACCTCCGAGGAGTTCGCTGTGCTGCGTTTGGCCCCGTACCGGCTGCGCGTGATGCCGGGCGTCGTGATGACGCAGGGTGAGGGTTCGCCGCTGACGTGGAGTGACCGCAGTGGTCGCCGGAACTGACGCCGGTGTGGCCGGGTTGCCCCTGGTGCCACACAGCCCGTTGCCGTTGCGGCAGTTGCTCACGCTGGTCCGCAGGTTGGACACCGGACAGGAGGTCATCCGCGACGCCGGCGGGCCGATCACCCGGATCCAGCTGGGGCCCAAGAACCTCGTGCCGCCGATCGTCGCGGTGATGTCGCCCGCGGGCATGCGGGACGTGTTGGGGCGCAGCGACGCCGCCTCCGACCGGTGCATCATCCACGAAGAGGTGCAGCACGCCGCCGGGGACAGCCTGTTCGTGTTGCCCAACGAGCAGTGGCGGCCGCGCAAACGTGCGCTGCAGCCGGTGTTCACCAAACACAATGTCCGCAACTTCGGCGGCCATATGTCCAGCGCGGCACAGGCTTTCGTCGACCGTCACCCGAGCGGCGCCGACGTCGACCTGGACGTGGAATGCCGACGGGTCGCGATGCAGTCGCTGGGCCGGTCGGTGCTCGGCATCGATCTGAACGAGCGCGCCGACACGATCGCCCGCTGCATGCACGTGGCGTCCTCCTACGCCGCCGACCGGGCGTTGCGGCCGATCCGGGCGCCGCGGTGGCTGCCGACGCCGGCCCGGCGCCGTACCCGCGCGGCGGTCGACGCCATGCGGGATATCACCGACGAGATGGTGCGCGCCTGCCGGGCCGACCCGGACCGGGATGCTCCGCTGGTGCAGGCGCTGATCGCCGCCACCGACCCGGAAACCGGTGCACCGCTGTCTGATTCGGATATCAGCAACGACCTGCTGATCTTCATGCTCGCCGGCCATGACACCACGGCCACGGCGCTGACGTACTCGCTGTGGGTGCTCGGCCACCACCCCGAGGCGCAGCAGCGGATCGCCGCCGAGGCCGCCGCCATCGGTTCCCGCGAGTTGACCCCCGACGACGTGCCCCGGCTCGAATACACCGTCCAGGTTCTGCACGAGGCCCTGCGGCTCTGCCCGCCGGCCGCGGGCGTCGCCCGACTCGCCACCCGGGACATCGCCGTCGACGGCTACCGTGTGGAGGCGGGCAGCCTGGTGGCACTGGGGCTGTACGGGCTGCACCACGACCCGGAGCTGTGGCCGGCGCCGAAGGTGTTCGACCCGGACCGGTTCAGTCCGGAGAACGTCAAGTCCCGCGACCGGTGGCAGTTCCTGCCGTTCCTCGGCGGCGGACGCCCGTGCATCGGCGAGCACTTCGCCCGGCTGGAGACCACGCTGGCGCTGGCCACCATCGTGAAGAGCCTCGAGATCCACTCCATTGAGACCGATTTCGCGGTCGACGTCCCGTTCACGACGGTCGCGCGGGGTCCGATCCGGGCGCGTGTGACGCCGCGCCGGTAAGCGGGCAGCCAGGCCCGGCGGGCAGGCGCCGGATCGGCGCTCTTTTCGGGTCTTCCGTGCCGACGCCGTCCGTGGTGAGCTTGACACGACCGTCCAGGCACCGCTGATCCCCGTGTGGTGTCGACCGCGGCGATGCAGGAGGTGTCCAGATGTCTCGAAGCGCCGGTCAGCGATTCGAATGCAAGGAGTGCGGCGCGGTTCTGGTCTACGAAAAGCCGTGTCCGTGCACGAACGAGACGGAGCACCAGGAGGTCTGCTGCGAGAAACCGATGACGTCGGTGCAATAGGCGACCTTCCGGCCGCGATGAGGTCCGGCGCTCCGCTCGCCGGCACCTACGTGGAGCGAAGGCGCCGTGGGATGCGTTGTGGCGTTTCGCTACAAGGGTTTTCGTGACCACAACATCGTCGGGCTAGCGACGGTCCAGAAGCACCGCCTGTTCGAACGGCAGCACTGCGAACAGTGGTCGCATCCAGCCGGTGACGGCCGGCGCGGCTTCGGTCTTGGTCACCACCCGAGGATCAACGACGTCGAACGACTTTCCGTACCGCCGCATGGTGGCGCCGCCCGCGGCGGTGATGTTCTTCAGCCAGTCCCGGTCCGGGCCGTAGGTGAGCAGGATCGCGACCCCGTCGGCGGTCGGAAACACCGTCAGCGGCGTCCGGTAACGCCTGCCGGAGCGCCGGCCGACGTGTTCGAGGATGCCCATCGTCGGGGCCCATCCGGCCCAGACGCGCTGGATCGGGTTGGTGACATACCGGTTGAAGCGCGCCAGCCACTGGGGCAACTGCATGCCCCATCATGCGCCGGATCGACGCCGGCAGGGTAGGGGCGGGCTTTCCCGGGCAGGCATCGATTCGACATGCGGACCACGGCGACATGAACGAGACTCTCAGCAACGTGGTGAAGGTTCCTTCGGGGACGACCCGCCAGCGCAACGTCGCGCGACACCCGTTCTGACCGTTCCAGTGAATCAGGAATTCGCCTTGACCTCTGTCGATACCCCGTCGGCACCGCCGGGTCCGCACGGCCCGCACGACCTCGAAGCCGACCTGGCCGTCATCCCCGAATCCGCGAAGACCACCGATCTGCGCGGCCAGTTCTGGATCTGGGCGGGCGCCAACATCGCCCCGATCAACTGGATCCTCGGTGCGCTCGGCGTGACGATGGGCCTCGGGCTCGTCGAGACGATCCTGGTGCTGGCGCTCGGCAACGCGATCGGCATGTCGCTGTTCGGGGTGTTCGTCGTGATCGGGCAGCGCACCGGCGTCACCGGAATGGTGCTGGCGCGCGCGGTGTTCGGGCGCCGGGGCGCCTATGTGCCCGCCGCCGTGCAGGCGCTGGTCTGCATCGGGTGGTGCGCCGTGAACACCTGGATCGTGCTCGACCTGGTGATGGCCCTGCTCGGTCGCATCGGCCTGGTCGATCCCGGCCTGAGCAACAACGCCGCACGCATCATCGTGGCCGGCGTCATCATGAGCATCCAGGTGGTCATCGCGTGGTTCGGCTATCGGGTGATCGCGGCGTTCGAGCGCTGGACGGTGCCGCCGACGGTCGCCGTGCTGGTCGCCATGACGGGGGTGGCCTGGATCGGCCTCGAGGTTGACTGGGGCTACGCCGGCGATGCCGCGCTGACGCCGGCCGAGCACTTCGCCGCGATCACCGCGGTCATGACCGCCATCGGAATCGGCTGGGGCATCACGTGGTTGGGCTACGCGGCCGACTACTCGCGCTTCGTCTCCACCTCGGTGCCCGCACGCAAGCTGTTCGCCGCCAGCGCGCTGGGTCAGTTCATCCCGGTGGTGTGGCTCGGCGCGCTGGGCGCCACACTGGCCACGCTGAGCACGTCGTCGGATCCGGGCGAGATCATCGTCGACGCCTACGGAGTGCTGGCGATTCCGGTGCTGCTGCTGGTCGTGCACGGCCCACTGGCCACCAACATCCTCAACATCTACACCTGCGCGGTGTCCACGCAGGCACTCGACATCAAGGTCAACCGCCGAGTGCTCAATGTCGTGATCGGTGTGGTCGCGATGGCGGGCGTGGTCTTCTTCGTGCTCAACGGAGACTTCGCGCACACCATCGACGCCTGGCTGGTCGGCATCGTGGGCTGGCTGGCGCCGTGGGCCGCGGTCATGCTCGTGCACTGGTTCGGGGTGGCGCGCGGGCAGGTCGATCCCGAGGCGCTGCTCACCTCGCCGAGCGAGTCCACGCTGCCGATGGTGCGGCCCAACGCGCTGATCGCGCTGGCCGTCGGCATCTTCTTCACCTGGCTGTTCATGTACGGGATGGTGCCGGTGATGCAGGGCCCGATCGCCACCGCGCTGGGCGGCATCGACCTGTCCTGGCTGGCCGGCGGGCTGACCGCCGGGACGCTCTACGCCGCGCTGGAGATCCCGAAGGCGCGCCGGGTGCGGGGATGACCGCGGACGGCCACCTGATCGCCGGTGCGACCGTCCTGACGATGGATCCGGTGACCGGGGCCGCCCCGGTCACCCGCAGCATCCGGATCCGCGGCGGTGAGATCACCGCCGTGGAACCGGAGCTGACGGCAGAGCCGGGCGAGACCGTCATCGACGGACGCGACCGGCTGGTGGTGCCCGGCTACGTCAACGCGCACACCCACTCGTGGGAGGCGCTGTTCCGGGCGCGACTGGACAACCTGCCGCTGGAGCACTGGATGCTGCTGTCCTATCCGGTGCTCGGCCTGGAACCGCTGTCGCCGGACCTGATCCGGCTGCGCTCGGCACTGGTGGCGATCGAATCGTTGCGCAACGGGGTGACCACGCTGGTCGACGACGTGCTGGAGATCCCGGGGCAGACCGAAGAGCAGCTGGCGGCGGTCTTCGAGACCTACCGCGACATCGGGATCCGGGCCAACGTCTCCGGGCACGTGATGGACCGGCCGTTCGTCGAGCACTTCCCGTTCCTGGCCGATGCGCTCGAGCCCGCGCAGCGCCGCGCCCTCGACGAGCTCACCGTCGCCGACCCGGCCGACTTCCTGGCCTACGCGCAGGCCGCCGCGGCCCGCTACGGCGACTACGCCGACGGCCGGCTGCGGTTCATGGTCGGCCCGTCGGCGCCGCAGCGCTGCTCACCGGAGCTGCTGATCGGCCTCGACGAGGTGGTACGGCGTCACGACCTGGAGTTCCACATCCACGTGCTGGAGACCCGGACCCAGGCCGTGACCGGCGAGCAGTTCTACGGCAAGACGATGGTCGAGCACCTGAATGCGCTCGGTGTGCTCAGCGAGCACGTGACCATCGCCCACGGGATCTGGCTCACCGACTCCGACATCGAGGTGCTTTCCGACACAGGAGCGTCGGTGTCGCACAACCCGATCTCCAACCTCAAGCTGGGCTCGGGTATCGCGCCGTGGCGCAAGCTGCGCGACGCCGGGGTGAACCTGGGGCTGGGCACCGACGGCATGTCCAGCAGCGACGCCGCGCGGATGTCGGAGGTGGTCAAGACCGCGGCGCTGCTGCACAAGGTGACCGGGCCCGACTACCGGCAGTGGCCCACCGCGGCCGAGGTCCTCACCGCGGGCACCCTGGGCGGGGCCCACTCGGCCCGGCTGGGTGACACGGTCGGCAGCATCGAGGTCGGCAAGCGCGCGGACCTTGTGATCTACGACATGACCTCGTTGGCGTTCACACCGCGCAACGCTCCGGACCTGCACCTGGTGTACTCCGAGAACGGGTCGTCGATCGACACCGTGATGGTCGACGGCCGGGTGGTGATGACCGACGACCGGCTGACCACGATCGATGAGCGCGCCGTGCTCGACGAACTGCAGGCCCGGGGCCCTGAGCTGCGTCGTTGGCAGGATCACCTGGAGCAGCTCAACCGCGCGCTGCTGCCCGCGTTCGACCGGCAGTACCGGGAGGTGATGAGCCGGGAGGTACCGGTGAACCGCTTCAGCGGCGGCGGCGAGTACTGGCTGAACTGACGTCCACTACACCCTGTAGTTGGAGGTTTTCCACCCGGCTGGGACACTGGTCGCCATGAGCAGTACCGAGCTGTCCGCGAAATTGTTCGCTGACGCGGCCTCCGTGATCCCCGGTGGCGTCAACTCGCCGGTGCGCGCCTTCAACTCCGTCGGCGGCACGCCCCGGTTCATCACCTCCGCCCAGGGCTGCCGACTCACCGACGCCGACGGCAACCGCTACGTCGACCTGGTGTGCTCGTGGGGTCCGATGATCCTCGGCCACGCCCACCCCGCCGTCGTCGAGGCGGTGCAGCGGGTGGCCGCCCACGGGCTGTCGTTCGGTGCGCCGACCCCGTCGGAGTCCGAACTGGCCCGCGAGATCATCGACCGCGTCGCGCCCGTCGAGTTGCTGCGCCTGGTCAACTCCGGCACCGAGGCCACGATGAGCGCGATCCGGCTGGCCCGCGGCTTCACCGGCCGCGCCAAGATCGTCAAGTTCTCCGGCTGCTACCACGGCCACAGCGACGCGTTGCTCGCCGACGCGGGCTCCGGCGTCGCCACCCTCGGCCTGCCGTCGTCGCCGGGAGTCACCGGCGCCGCCGCCGCGGACACCATCGTGCTGCCCTACAACAACGTCGCCGCGGTCGAGGAGATCTTCGCGCAGTTCGGCGCCGAGATCGCCTGCGTGATCACCGAGGCCAGCCCCGGCAACATGGGCGTCGTCCCGCCGCTGCCCGGCTTCAACGCCGCACTGCGGCGCATCACCGCCGCGCACGGCGCGCTGCTCATCGTCGACGAGGTGATGACCGGGTTCCGCGTCAGCCGCGCGGGTTGGTACGGCGTGGATCCGGTGGACGCCGACCTGTTCACCTTCGGCAAGGTGATGAGCGGCGGGCTGCCCGCCGCGGCGTTCGGTGGCAAGGCCGAGGTGATGGGCCGGCTCGCCCCGCTGGGGCCGGTGTACCAGGCGGGCACGCTCTCGGGTAACCCGGTCGCGATGGCCGCCGGGCTGGCGACGCTGCGCGCGGCCGACGACGCCGTCTACGCCACGCTGGACGCCAACGCCGACCGGGTGACCGGGCTGATCGGCGAGGCGCTCACCGAAGCCGGTGTGGCGCATCAGATCCCGCGGGCGGGCAACATGTTCAGCGTGTTCTTCGGCGCCGAACCGGTCACCGACTTCGCCGCGGCGCGGGCCAGCGAGACGTGGCGGTTCCCGGCGTTCTTCCACGCCCTGCTCGACGCGGGCATCTACCCGCCGCCGAGCGCGTACGAATCCTGGTTCGTCTCAACCGCTCTCGACGACGACGCGTTCGACCAGCTCGCCGCCGCACTGCCGGGCGCCGCGCGTGCCGCTGCGCAGGCCACCGCATGACGGCTGAGCGCACGGTCGTGCACGTGATGCGGCACGGCGAGGTGCACAACCCGGACAAGATCCTGTACGGCCGGCTGCCCGACTACCACCTGTCGGAGCGCGGCCGGGCGCAGGCGCAGGCCGTCGCGGACTGGCTCGCCGCCCGCGACATCACCTACGTGGTGGCGTCCCCGCTGGAGCGTGCGCAGGAGACCGCGGCGCCGATCGGCGCCCGGCACGGGCTGCCGGTGCACACCGACGACGAGCTGATCGAGTCGACGAACGTCTTTCAGGGACAACGGGTCTCACCCGGGGACGGGGCGTTGCGCGATCCCCGCAACTGGTGGCACCTGCGCAATCCGCGGCAGCCGTCGTGGGGTGAGCCCTACACCGAGATCGCGGCCCGGATGAAGCGCGCGCTGTTGCGCGCCCGGGCGGCGGGGGCCGGCCACGAGGCGGTGTGCGTGAGCCACCAGTTGCCCGTCGAGACGCTGCGTCGCGCGATGACCGACCGACCGCTGCACCACTTCCCGACCCGTCGGATGTGCAATCTCGCGTCGGTCACGTCGTTCTACTTTCACGACGAGTCCTGTGTCGGCTGGGGGTACGCGGAGTTGGCCGGGCAGTGAACCGTGTGGTGGCGCTGATGCGCACGCTGTTCGCGGCGTGCGCGGCCACCGCTGTGCTCGCCGGCTGCGCCACCGGCAGTGACGCCGTCGCCCAGGGTGGCACGTTCGAGTTCGTCGCGCCGGGCGGCCAGACCGACATCTTCTACGACCCGCCCGCCGACCGGGGCACCCCCGGGCCGCTGTCCGGGCCGGACCTGATGGACACCGACAAGACCATCTCGCTGGACGACTTCGCGGGCAAGGTCGTCGTGATCAACGTGTGGGGACAGTGGTGCGGACCGTGCCGCACCGAGATCACCCAACTGCAGCGGGTGTACGACGCCACCCGGGACAAAGGTGTGGCGTTCCTCGGTATCGACGTGCGCGACAACAACATCGACGCACCACGGGATTTCATCATCGACCGCGGTATCACCTTCCCGTCGATCTACGACCCGCCGATGCGCACCATGATCGCGTTCGGCGGGCGCTATCCCACGACGGTCATCCCGTCGACCGTGGTGCTCGACCGCGAGCACCGGGTGGCCGCGGTGTTCCTGCGCGAGCTGCTCGCCGAGGATCTGCAACCCGTCGTCGAACGGCTGGCAGCGGAACGATGAACCTGGACCAGATCGACCAGTTGACCGCCAGCGGCCCGCTGCTGCTGGCGCTGGGCCTGGCGGCGCTGGCCGGGCTGGTGTCGTTCGCGTCGCCGTGCGTGATCCCGTTGGTGCCCGGCTACCTGTCGTACCTGGCCGCCGTGGTCGGCGTCGACGAGAAGACGGCTTCGCCCGGCGCCGTCGCGGTGCGGGCGGCGCGCCTGCGGGTCGCGGGCGCGGCGGCGTTGTTCGTGGCCGGGTTCACCGTGGTGTTCCTGCTCGGCACCGTCGCGGTGCTGGGCATGACCACCACGCTGATCACCAATCAGCTTCTGCTGCAACGCCTCGGCGGGGTCGTCACGATCCTGATGGGGCTGGTGTTCATCGGCCTGGTGCCGGTGCTGCAGCGCGACACCCGGTTCACGCCGCGCCAGATCTCGACCATCGGCGGGGCCCCACTGCTCGGCGCGGTGTTCGCACTGGGCTGGACGCCGTGCCTGGGCCCCACCCTGACCGGGGTGATCGCGGTGGCGTCGGCGACCGAGGGCAGCAACGTCGCGCGCGGGGTGGTGCTCGTCATCGCCTACTGCCTGGGGCTCGGGATCCCGTTCGTACTGCTGGCCTTCGGTTCGGCGCGCGCCGTCGCCGGGCTGGGCTGGCTGCGCAGGCACACCCGCACCCTCCAGATCGCCGGCGGCGTGCTGATGATCCTGGTGGGCGCCGCCCTGGTCACCGGTCTGTGGAACGAGTTCGTGTCGTGGGTGCGCGACGCGTTCGTCAGCGACGTCAGGCTGCCGATCTGATGCGAATCGTGGCCCTGATCCGCAACACCTGGCGGACCTTGACGTCGATGGGCACCGCGCTGGTGCTGCTGTTCCTGCTCGCGCTCGCGGCGATCCCCGGCGCGCTGCTGCCGCAACGCAGCCTCAACGAGTCCAAGGTCGACGAGTACATCGCGGACCGCCCCACCCTGGGCCCGTTGCTGGACCGGCTGCAGGCCTTCGACGTGTTCTCCAGCTTCTGGTTCACCGCGATCTACGTGCTGCTGTTCATCTCGTTGGTGGGTTGCCTCACCCCGCGCATGGTCGAACACGTCCGCAGCGTGCGCGCGACGCCGGTGCCCGCGCCCCGCAACCTCGCGCGCCTGCCCAAGCACCACAGCGCCGAGGTCACCGGCACCGACGTCGACACCGCCGCCCGAGCCGTCGACGCGCGACTGCGCGGATGGCGGCGCACGGTCCGCACGGATGCCGGGATCGCTGAAGTTTCAGCGGAGAAGGGGTATCTGCGCGAGTTCGGCAACATCGTCTTCCACTTCTCGCTGCTGGGCCTGCTCGTCGCGATCGCCGCGGGCAAGTTGTTCAGCTACGAGGGCAACGTCATCGTCGTCGCCAACGGCGGGCCCGGCTTCTGCTCGGCGTCCCCGGCGGCGTTCGACTCGTTCCGCGCAGGCAACACCGTCGACGGCACCTCGCTGTACCCGATGTGTGTACGGGTCAACGACTTCACGGCCACCTATCTGGAGAACGGCCAGGCGGTGGGCTTCCAGGCCGACATCGAGTACCAGGCCGGCGACGACCTGGACACCGGCACCTGGCGGCCGTACCTGCTGAAGGTCAACGAGCCGCTGCGGGTCGGCGGTGACCGGGTGTACCTGCAGGGCCACGGTTACGCGCCGACGTTCACCGTGACCTTCCCGGACGGGCAGACCCGCACCCAGACGTTGCAGTGGCGCCCCGACGACCAGATCACGTTCCTGTCGTCGGGGGCGATGCGGTTCGACCCGCCCGGTGGCACCTACACCGACGACCTGGAACGCCGCCGCAACCAGCTCGCCATCCAGGGGCTGTTCGCCCCCACCGCACAGCTCGACGGCACGCTACTGTCGTCCCGGTTCCCCGAGATGAACGACCCCGCCGTCGCGATCGACATCTACCGCGGCGACACCGGGCTGGACACCGGCCGGCCGCAGTCGCTGTTCACCCTCGACCCGCGGATGATCGACCAGGGCCGGCTGACCAAGGCCGCCCGGGTCAACCTGCGGGCCGGCGAGGACACCCGCCTCGACGACGGCACCGTCGTCCGCTTCGACGGCGCGGTCCCGTTCGTCAACCTCCAGGTCTCGCACGACCCCGCCCAGGTCTGGGTGCTGGTGTTCTCGATGACCATGATGGGCGGACTGCTGGTGTCGTTGATCGTGCGGCGCCGCCGCGTCTGGGTGCGGCTCACCGCCGGGCCGGCGGGTACGGTGAACGTCGAGCTGGGTGGCCTGGCCCGCACCGACAACTCGGGGTGGGGCGACGAGTTCGAACGGCTGACGGCGCGGCTCCTCGACGGTATGGCAGCCACTGAGACCGCGGCGCCCGTGCAGGAAGAGAAGAAAGCGAAGTCCCCATGAGCACGACCATCGACACCGACCTGGCCCGGTACTCCGACTGGGCGTTCACCTCGTCGGTGCTGGTTCTGGTGGCCGCGCTGCTGCTGCTGGCCGTCGAACTGGCCTACAGCCGCAGCCGCAGGGCCGAGGACCGCGAACTGGTCGGGGCCGCCGCGGGGTCGGGGCGGGGCGCAGGAGTGTCCCGCGACAGCGCCGCCCCCGGCGTCGTCGTCGACACCCCCGGCCGCTCCTTCGACGAGCGACTCGGCACCTCGGGCGTGGCGCTGGTGTACGTCGGCATCGTGGCGCTGCTGGGCTGCATCGTGCTGCGCGGCCTGTCCACCTCACGGGTGCCGTGGGGCAACATGTACGAGTTCATCAACCTGACCTGCCTCTGCGGTCTGGTGGCCGCGGCCTGGGTGCTGCGCCGGCCGCAGTTCCGCTCGCTGTGGGTGTTCGTGCTCGTGCCGGTGCTGATCCTGCTGACCGTGTCCGGCAAGTGGCTGTACTCGCACGCCGCGCCGGTGATGCCCGCACTGCAGTCCTACTGGCTGCCCATCCACGTCTCGGTGGTCAGCCTGGGCTCCGGGGTGTTCCTGGTGGCCGGCGTGGCCAGCATCCTGTTCCTGCTGAAGATGTCGCGGCTGGGCGACCCGGGCCGCACCGATGCCGTCGGGCGCATCGTCGCCAAGCTGCCCGATGCCCAGACCCTGGACCGGATCGCTTACCGGACAACCATCTTCGCGTTCCCGATATTCGGGTTCGGGGTGATCTTCGGTGCGATCTGGGCCGAAGAGGCCTGGGGCCGGTATTGGGGCTGGGACCCCAAGGAGACGGTGTCGTTCATCGCCTGGGTCATCTACGCGGCCTACCTGCACGCCCGCTCGACCGCCGGCTGGCGCGACAAGAAGGCGGCCTGGATCAACGTCGCAGGGTTCGTCGCGATGGTGTTCAATCTGTTCTTCATCAATCTGGTGACCGTGGGCCTGCACTCGTATGCAGGCGTCGGCTGAGCCGGGAGGGTACTGACTGTTGGTGGACGCGCCGGGGAGTTTTCGGGCACAGCAACGGTTCTCCGATCCCATGGCGCCCGTCCCCGCGGAGTGGACGGCGCCGACACCCCCCGAGGGCGTGCCCGCGGTCGCGACGGCCGACCCGGCGCCCTACCTGGATCTGTCGACGGTCGCGCTGCTGGGCCACGCCCACCGCGGCCCGTCGGCGGGCTGGCGCAAGTGGCTGCACCGGGCCAGCGGCGGGCTGATCGACGTCGGGGAGAGCCCGAAGGTGCTCCGGCACGAGAGCCTGGTCGCCCAGGTGCAGCAGCCGCTACGGGGCTGCTACCGCATCGCGATGCTGTCCCAGAAGGGCGGGGTCGGCAAGACCACGATCACCGCGACGCTGGGGGCGACATTCGCGAGCACCCGCGGTGACCGGGTCATCGCGGTGGACGCCAATCCCGACCGCGGCACGCTGAGCCAGAAGGTACCGGTCGAGACGTCGGCCACCGTGCGTCATCTGCTGCGCGACGCCGAGGGGATCGCGTCCTACAGCGACGTCCGCAACTACACCTCGCAGGGGCCGAGCCGGCTGGAGGTGCTGGCGTCGGAGACCGATCCTGCGGTGTCGGAGGCGTTCAGCGCCGATGACTACTGCCGCGCGGTCGACGTGCTCGAACGCTTCTACAGCGTGGTGCTGACCGATTGCGGCACCGGGATGCTGCACTCGGCGATGACGGGGGTGATCGAGAAGGCCGACGTGCTGGTGGTGATCAGCTCCGGCTCGGTTGACGGGGCCCGCAGCGCGTCCGCGACGCTGGACTGGCTGGAGGCGCACGGCCACCAGGACATGGTCCGTAACTCGATCGCGGTGATCAACGGGGTGCGGCGCCGCCGGAAGAGGGGCGGCACGAAGGTCGATCTGAACAAGGTGGTCGACCACTTCGCGCGGCGCTGCCGTGCGGTCTGCCAGGTGCCGTTCGACCCGCACCTGGAAGAGGGCGCCGAGATCAGCCTGGAGCGGCTGCGCGGTGAAACCCGGGAATCCCTGCTCGAACTGGCCGCGGCGGTCGCCGCCGGCTTCCCGGGGGCACAACGCCACGACACAGTCGGTTGACGACAGGGCCGCGCGCGAGTTCGGCCTAGGGCCGGGGCTGGTCGGGCCGCGGCTGGTCGTCGCGCGGATTGATCCGTCGCAGAAAATCCGGATCGTCGTCCGGTCCGATCACCCGGGTGCGCGGTCGATTCGCGGTCATCCGGCTCACTCGCCAGCCCACGTAGACCAACGCGGCCACGATGAGAATCAGGAGCAAATACGCCACTCAAAACCTCCTTCCTGTCAATATACGCGCCATCGGTAGGCTCTCTTTCGTGTCTGAGGACCCCCGGCCGACATCGCGGCTCATTCTCGACGTGCTGGCCTATACCGCCGCACGACTGGTGCTCGTCGTCGTACTGACGGCGGCGATTCTCGGGATCGGCCACCTGGCCGGGATCCGCGAGTTTCCAGTGGTGATCGCGCTGCTGTTCGCGATCGTCGTCGGCCTGCCGCTGGGCATCTGGGTGTTCACGCCGCTGCGGCGCCGCGCCAACGCGAGCATCGAGGTGTGGGACGAACGTCGGCGCCGGGACAGGGAGCAGCTGCAGTCCCGGCTGCGCGGCGGCGCCGACGGTTCCGCCAAGCGCCGCGACGACACCTGACAGATCACGCCGCGGGCGTAACGCCCAGCAAATTCGTGGGCTTAGCTGGCCGGTATCGCGGGTATCCGCGACTGCATGAACAATCCGCAGGTCATGACTCGTCCGCGGGCCATGCCGAACTACAGAGGTAGCAGTAACCCGAAGGTGATGCTCGGGCAGCGGTTGTATCAGCGTTGGATCCATGAGCTGTGGGCCGGCAAGCGCGTCGCCGACGAGTTGGTGGCACCGGAGTTCGTCGGGCACTGGCCCACTCGGGAGGTGCACGGCCCCGGCGAACTGCAGGCGATGGTTGACCAGACCAGGGCCACGCTGTCCGAGCTGCTGTTTGTGGTGGAGGTCGGCCCGTTCACCGACGGCGACCTGATCGCGGCGCGGTGGATCGCCACCGGCTCGGGTCCGCGGGGTCCGGCCCGCTTCACAGGCAACGACCTGCTGCGGGTGGCCGACGGCCGGATCGTCGAGTACTGGACGGGCACCGCGCGGGCCTGACCGGGTCAGCGGGCGGCGGCGTCGCGCAACAGTTGCCGTAGCGCCTCGAGCGGATCGCCGCCGCGGTCCAGGCGGCGTTCGTCCGTCGGGTCCGCCACCTCCGGGGCGGTGACGGGCGGTGCCGGCGGAGCCGCGGGCGCGG
>NZ_BCRS01000118.1 GCF_001552715.1 Mycolicibacterium vaccae NBRC 14118 = CIP 105934
CCCGCCGCGCAGCCGCTGGGCCGCCGCCCGCCCGGCCGCCCACGTCCCGCCCTCCAGCACACACGCCAATGGCAGGTCCGAGGCGCCGGCGCCGAGCCGGTCCCGCACCAACGGTGTGAGTTCGTCGAGCAGCGCCACCGTCAGCCCCCGCCACTCGACCACCAGCTCGTCGCCGGGGGTCCAGCTCCGGTCCGCGACCTGCGGGTCGCGCAGACCCAGTGCACCGTGGTCGAGCAGCAGACCGCCGTTGCGGTACTCCGGCAACCCGGTCAGGGCGTCGACGCCGGTCACCGTGACACCGGCCCACTCGAACGGCTCGAGCAACGAGTACGTCAGCCACTGCGACAGTTTGTGCAGGGGGAGCCAGCCGGCCGTCAGCCCGGGACCGGTCACCGCGTCGTGGCGCCAGCAGTCGCCGACCGGCTCACCGCCGATCATGTTGCCGGACGGCCAGATTCGCGACAGCGACGCCAGCAACCGGGCCAGGATGTCGGCGGCACGGACCTCGGCGGTGACGGCCAGGCCGTCGTAGAGGCCCCCGGGTCGGCCCTGTTCGCCGAACACCTCGGGCTGTGCCGCCAGCGCGTCGCCGAGCCGGTGCATCAGCGCGACGCGGCCCGCGAGCCCCACCAGCGGGTTGTCCGGCCCGATCTGGAACGCCGCGGCCAACCGCTCCTCGGTCAGGGCACGCAGTCCGGTGGCATCGACCCGCAGGGGCCGGCCCGGGTCGCCGGAGAACAGCCCGGAGACGAAGGCGTGCCAGCTGGCCACCCCCAGGCCCTCCGAGCGGGTGAACCGCACGCGCGACGGTCCCCGCGTCTCGGTGTATCCCCACTGGGCACCGGCGCCCGCGTCGAGCAGCACGCTGACCACTGTCAGGTCGATCATCGCCCGGGCCCGCTCGTCGGCGTCGGCGTCGGCGTCGGCGTCGGCGAGCAGTGCGGTCAGTTCGCCCGCGCGGTCCACCCCGCCGGCCTCGAAATGCCGCCACCTGCTGTGCACCGGGATCCGCAGATCCGGGAATCGGGATCGCGTGAGTGCCGCGACCTCGGCGGCGGTGCGCTCCAGTGCGGAGTCGTCGACGGTGAACCACCGCGAGTCGCCGGCTCGGGCGCGCCCGAGCAGTTGCGCTGAACGGGTCCGCACCTCCTCGGTGGCCCGCAGCAGCTCGGCGGCACCGGCGGGACCGGCGGCGTCGGGCGCGGCGTGGGTCTGCGCCGTCATCCGTCCAGCGCCCTGCCTTTGGCCTTCTTCAGCTCGTCCGCGTCGGGCACCTGGCCGGGGGTGAAATAGCCGGCGGCCATCTTCGCGTCGATCTCCACCCGCGCGTCGGCCGGGACGAGGTCGTCGGGGATCGACACGCGTTCCCCGACCTCGATGCCGGAGCCGGTGATCGCGTCGTACTTCATGTTGCTCATCGAGACCAGCCGGTGGATCTTGCGGATGCCCAGCCAGTGCAGGACGTCGGGCATGAGCTCCTGGAACCGCATGTCCTGCACCCCGGCCACGCACTCGGTGCGGGCGAAGTACCGGTCGGCGGTATCGCCGCCGACCTGCCGTTTGCGGGCGTTGTAGACCAGGAACTTCGTCACCTCGCCCAATGCCCGGCCCTCTTTGCGGGAGTAGGCGACCAGCCCGACCCCGCCGCGCTGCGCGCCCAGGATGCATTCCTCGATCGCGTGCGTCAGGTAGGGCCGGCACGTGCAGATGTCCGAGCCGAACACATCCGATCCGTTGCACTCGTCGTGGACGCGCGCGGTCAGTTCGACGCCGGGGTCGGCCAGCGCGCGCGGGTCGCCGAAGATGTAGATCGTCTGCCCGCCGATGGGCGGCAGGAACACCTCGAGGTCCGAGCGGGTGACCAGCTCCGGGTACATGCCACCGGTTTCCTCGAAAAGCACTCGGCGCAGGTCTGTTTCGCTGCAGCCGAACCGCTGCGCGACCCCGGGCAGGTGCCAGACCGGTTCGAGCGCGGCCTTGGTGACCAGCGCCGCCCCGGTCCCGAGCAGTACCCGGCCGTCCGGGCTCAACCGTCCTTTGAGGATCGCGTCGTGCACCTCGGGCAGGATCACCTGCGCCTTGGTCACCGCGATGGTGGGCCGGATGTCGATGCCCGCGGCGATCTGGTCGGCGAACACGTCGGCGACCGTCGCCCCCCACGGGTCGAGGCTGACGATCGCGTCGGGATCGGTCCACTGCGGATGCGGCCCGATCACGTCGGTCGGCGCGGTGTCGGTCAGGTCGGCGCGGTGTTCCCGGGACAGCTTTCCGGCGGCGACGGCCAGCGCCCGGTACACCCCGTAGGCGCCGCTGTGGGTGCCGATGACGTTGCGGTGCGCGCGCGTGGTGGTGGTGCCGACGACCGGGCCGCGGGCGGCCGCGCTGGGGGCGCCCCAGTGCAACTGCGGCGCTTCAGCGCCCGCGCTGTGCGAGGTCAGCCTGATGTGACCGCCCGGGGATCTGGCGGGTGGCGGAGCGCCATCGGCGGACATCGGCCTCCTCGGCGAAGTGCGCGCTCAAACAGGAAGCCGCCAGCTTAGCCACTGCGCGCGGTCCGCGCCGCCCGTCAGCTCATACCGGCCACTGTTCACGCCGGTACGCGGCGTCGAAGAACATCCATTCGTACCGCGACGTCGTCACAAAATGGGCACGTGCACAAGCCTCTTGGGCCGCGGTGAGCTGTGGTTCGACCCGGTCGGCGAGGGTGAGCACCTCGGTGACGGTGGCCGCGAAATCGTCGCCGCCGTAGCTGTCGATCCACTGCTGGTATCGGGGATCGGTGGACCCGCGCGCCAGCAGCTCGGCGCCGATCTCGGCGTAAATCCAGTAGCAGGGCAGCACCGCGGCGAGCCCGTCGGCGAATCCGCCGTCGTACACAGTCGCGAGCAGGTAGCTGGTGTAGGCCTGGGTGGTCGGGGAGATCGGCACGCCGTCGACGCTGCCCGGAGACAGGCCCAGAGCGGGAAGCAGTTCGGCGTGCAGTGCGAGTTCGACGTCGAGCACCTCGGCGGAGTGCCGGGCGAACATCGCGGTCTCGGCCAGCGTCGGCGCTTTGCCCGCCACCAGCGCCAGCGCACGGGCGTAGGTACGCAGGTAATGCACGTCCTGCGCGACGTACCCGGCGAACGCGTCGGGATCCAGGGTCCCGTCGGTGAGGCCGGTGACGAACGGGTGGACGACGATCGCGTCGAAGATCGGCGCGATTTCGGCCCACAGGGCGGTTGTCCAGGAGTCAGGATTACGGGGACCGATGCGCGGGGTGACGCTCACGTCGGCGTTCCTTTCAGCGATGAGTTTGCGACCGGCGCGTGGTCGATACGGATGTCCACACCGATTAATCTACCGGAGGCCGACTGTAATGACCGATCCCAACGCGCTGCCGCCCGTGGTCGACAACCAGACGTGGCGGGCGGCGCTCGACGAACTCCGCAAGCGAGAGAAGGCGGCCACCCGCGAGCTGGACGCGATCGCCGCGCAACGCAGACGGTTGCCGATGGTGCAGATGCCGGACTACACATTGACCGGCGCCGAAGGCCCGGTGCGACTGGCCGACATTTTTGACGGGCGCTCGCAGCTGATCGTCTACAACCACATGTGGTCCGACGGTGCCGAGTGGCAGTGCGGCGGCTGCACCGGCTTCACCTCACAGTTCACCCGCCTGGATTTCCTCGACAACTACGACGCGAGGTTCGTGATCGTCACGTCGGGACCGATCGAGGAGGCACTGGCCTACCGGTCGAAGGTGGGCAACACGATGGACTGGTACTCGTCGGCCGACAGTCCGTTCGCCGCCGACGTCGACGCTGCGCCCAACACCGGCTTCGCGGTCAACGTGTTCCTGCGCGACGGCGACTCCGTGTACCGGACCTGGCACACCAACGGTCGGGGGACCGAGCAGATCAGCTACACGTTCCCGTTGATCGACCTGCTTCCCTGGGGACGCCAGGAGGAGTGGCAGGACTCCCCGCAGGGCTGGCCGCAGCGGCCCACCTATTCGGGTTGGCTGGATTCACCCGACATCGCCCGCGCCTACGGGAACCTCTGAGCGCTCGAACCCCGTCGCGACGGGACGAGTGCGGCTTGGCAGACTGTGCTGCATGGCTCAGATAACTTTGCGAGGAAATCCCATCAACACCGTCGGCGAGCTGCCCGCCGTCGGGTCCGCGGCACCCGGTTTCACCCTCACGGGCACCGATCTGGGCACCGTGGGCGCCGACCAGTTCAGCGGCAAGCCGTTGCTGCTCAACATCTTCCCTTCGATCGACACCCCGGTGTGCGCCACCAGCGTCCGTAAGTTCAACGAGAGTGCCGCCGGCGGCGGAGTCTCGGTGCTGTGTGTCTCGAAGGACCTGCCGTTCGCGCAGAAGCGGTTCTGCGGCGCCGAGGGCATCGAGAACGTCACCACGGCCTCGGCCTTCCGTGACAGCTTCGGCGACGACTTCGGTGTCACCATCGCCGACGGTCCGATGGCCGGACTGCTGGCCCGCGCCGTCGTGGTGGTCGGGGCCGACGGCAACGTCGCCTACACCGAGCTCGTGCCCGAGATCGGCCAGGAGCCCGATTACGACGCCGCGCTGGCCGCACTGAAGTCCTGAGAACCGGAACACCATAGAGGGCGGCACGCGAGCGTAGGTCACAGCTCGGTTCCGGTCCCGCATCTCCTTGATCCATCGTCCTGCGACGACGCCAAATCCCCACGTTATGTGGTGTAGAAGTGGTTGTAGTGACTATTGGTAATCAAAGAGTCCAGCGCCGGTGACGGTGCCGGCGGCCCGGAAAGCGGTGGAACTGCAATGCGACGCGTCTTCGTCTTCGTGATCGGTCTCGCCCTGGTGATGGCGACACCGGGCCTCGCATCGGCTCAGCCCGCGCGATCGGCGACCAACCAGAAAGCGGTCGAGGTCGTGATCGCGCGGGCCCTGGCCCAGCGCGGCGTTCCGTTCGCCTACGGCGGCGGCGGTGCCTCCGGGCCCAGCAAGGGCACCGTGGCTCTGCCGACCGCGCCGTCGGATCAGGCCGAGATCGACGCCCAGTCGCTCGATCTGGCGCCAGGCCTGAACCTGCCCAGCGTCACCCCCAATGTGGCCGCGCCGGTGCCCGCACCGGCCCCGCGCATCGAGGTCGTCGGTTTCGACGCCTCGGGCCTGATGGTCTACGCATACGCCGGTGTCGGGGTGAAGCTCCCCAGGTCGTCCGGCGAGATGTACAAGGTGGGTCAGAAAGTTCTTCCCGCACAAGCGCTGCCGGGCGATCTGATCTTCTACGGACCCGAGGGCACGCAGAGCGTCGCCCTGTTCACCGGCAACGGCCAGATGGTCGAGACCACCGATTCGGGTGTCGCCGTCTCGCCGGTGCGCACCAACGGCATGACCCCCTACCTGGTCCGCATCATCGCCTGACCCGGCTCAGGAATGCGCGACGGCTCCCGGCACCCGGTACGCGAACGACTTCTTCTGCCGCTCCTGCATCTTCTGCAGGCACTGATGGTGCTTGCGGGCGTGATAGGCCAGCGGGAAATAAGTCAGCCGCTCGGGCAGAACGCGGTAGGCGGCGCGGATCACCGTGTACACGCGAACCAGCTCACGCTGCTCCCGTTCGCTCCACGTGACGCCGAGTTTGGCACGTAGACGAGGGTCGAGTAGGCCCACGATCGACAGGTAGTTCAGCCGTAGCCCGCGCCGCACCATGGCCCGTGCCACCGGGTGCAGGGCGAGCGGGAGCCCCTGCGGGAGGTGCACTTTGCCCGTCACCATCTCATCAACCAGTTGCAGCGCCTGTGGCGTGCCCTCCAGCTTGTCGACCATCTCCTCGTAGTAGCGGTCCATCTCGTCCCGCGTCCGGGGATACCCGTTCATCGGGACGTGCAGTAGACGCGCGAGCGTGCGGTTGTCGCGCAGCAGCTCGTCCTTCTCCAGGTCAGTGAACTCCCGTCCGATCAACAGGGGACCGGCCTGGGCGTTGGCGATGTAGCCCGTCGCGATGACCCACTGGTAGGCCTCGGGATTCAGCGCGCTGATCTGTCGCCCCGTGGTGGCGCTCTTCATCGTCATGGGCTGGTGCATCGCCCGGACGCGGTTGCCTTCGGCGACAGCCTCGGTCCCACCGTAGGTCCACCGCAGCACCGAGTCGATGGATCGGATCGCGCGACCGCCCTGATCGCCGTGAAACGCCGCCGAGTAGCGGCCGGTGACCTCCGCGATGACCGGATGCATCGCCTGCATCATGAACGCGGCGCCTTCGAGGACCAAGAACGTCCACCGGCCGGTGTGCTCGGCGGTCAGCGAGTCCGGCGGGACCAGTTCGGGGGCGTCAGGTTCGGCGGCTGCTGCGGGGGACAGGTCTGCGTCCAGTTCGGAATCCCTGGTGGCGGTCATATGGCGGCAAACCTCCTGATGACGGGGTTGCCGAACGCTAATATGACCGCCAGGTCGCATTCAAGTCGCGTCAGGAGTACTGATGGCCGTCAATAAGCCCAGTTCAGAACGACGGAAACTGCCGAGGCAGCAGAGGTCCCGCGACATGGTCGCAAAAATTGTGGACACGACGGCGCAGCTGCTGCTCAAGACAGATCCCGACCGGCTGACCACGAACCTGATCGCCGACACCGCCGGCGTCAGCAAGGGCTCGATCTACCAGTACTTCGCCGACAAGGACGAGATCGTCAATGCCGCGATCGCGCGGTTGGCAGCCCAGCAGGCACCCGCGATCGAGGAAATGCTCAGATCGGTCACGCTGGATCAACCGCAGGCGGCGATGCAGGCCTCGATCGACATCCTCATCGACGTCACGATCGCCAACCGGCGCCTCATCCGGTACCTCGCCGAGCGGCCCGACTACACCAGAACGTTCCAGGACATCTCCGGCCTCAACGCGACGCTGCTGGCGATGACCACGCTGCACATGGGCCACTACCGCGACCAGTACCGCAATGAGCTCAGCCCGCGTGCGCTGGCCTGGTTGTTCTTCAACATGGCGGTCTCCACCACGCTGCGCTACATCGAGTCCGACGACCCCATCAGCCTCGAAGAACTGCGCAGCGGACTCAAGTTCGCGTCGGCCGGCCTGCTGGTCGGCGACCGCGCCTGAGCCGGCCGGACGCATCCATCGCCTAGCAAACGCATTTCCATCAGGTTAACCGCACCGAATCTCTGGTAGATAAATTCGCTGCGTGGAGCGTCTCACCCGCCGCTCGTGGGCATGCACCAGCAGGCCCAGCCCCTGCCTGTCGGCGGGTGCGACCGGCATCGGCCGGGTGCCGAGCCGCCCCGGTGAACCCGAGAAGCCGTAAATATTGTGGGATTGACGACCGTCTATTAGTGTCATCTCGCCGGATCAGCTTCGGTCCAGCGCCTCTGGACCTCTCCCACAAAGGACCGCCACGTGCGTGGACTGCTCGCCGCTGCCAGCGCCATATCGGTTGCTGCGCTGACCTTCACCACCCCACAGCCATACGCGCTGGCAGCAAACGTATTGACCGTCACCGGCTACACCGCCGGCGGTACCTTGCAGTGGGACATGAGCAAGGCGTTCCAGGGCCACTACTGCGACTCCGATTCGGGCAACACCTGCACGCCGGTGAGATACCTGTCCGGGTTGCCGCTGGTGGGGGAGTCCGACGGTCTCCGGGCGCTGCGATCGGCGATCAAGACCTCGACTGGTCCGACGGTCGTTCTGGGCTACTCCCAGGGCGCGTTGATCGCCGCGGATTGGCTGGCCCAGCACGACGACGCAGCCGACCGCCCCTCCCCGGAGGAACTGTCATTCGTGCTGTTCGGCAACTCGCTACGGAAGTACGGCGGGGTGCGCCCGGCATACGACATCGACCCACCGACGCCGGAGAGCGATTACCACGTCACCGACATCGCGATCGAATACGACGGCGCCGCCGACTTTCCGGACGATCCGTTCAACCTGCTAGCGCTGGCCAACGCGTTCGCCGGCTTCCAGTACGTGCACATCTACGGCTATGACGACGTGGATCTGGAGAACGACGAGAAGCTGGTCTGGACCGACGGCAACGTCACCTACGTCCTGATCCGGCGCGAGAACATCCCCCTTCTGGAACCCCTGCGCCGTCTCGGTCTCCACGAACTGGCCGACCAGCTCAACGGACCCCTCAAGGAGATCATCGACTCCGCCTACGACCGCGACTATCCCGGCCTGGTCGATTCCACCTCCGAAGACGTTGGCGTACAGATGATTTCCGCCGACGCCACGGAGGTCGACGAGGAACCCACCGATCAGGCCACCGACGATGCCGCGACAATGGACTCGGTGTCATCGCGCTCGGAGCGATCCGATGACGCCCCCGGGGACGTCCCTGAGGACGCCGCCGAGGACCGGGACGAGTATCCGCTGAGCCCTGACGATTCCGTCGACGACACCGCACCGGACGAAGAGGATGTGCCCGCGGAGACCCCTGACGAGAGCACTGACGACGGCGCCGACGACACGGCCGACGACGAAAGCAACACCGACACCGAAACCGCGAACGACACCGGGCCGGATTCGGCAACGGACTCCGGTTCGGACGACACCGCCGAGTAGTACGGCCACAGGCATTGCCCCTGTTACGCAACGCAATTGCCGGGGGTCTCGGCTGCCTGCCTAGACTGCGGTCATGGACCGCGACACGGCACAGGATGTGCCCGAAGGGCTGCTGCGGATCGAGGACTGCCTCGACGCCGAGGGCGGCATCGTGCTGCCTCCCGGCGTGACGTTGATCTCACTGATCGACCGCAACATCGCCCATGTCGGCGATACCGTCGCCTTCCGGTACCTGGACTTCGCCGGTTCCGCCGGGACCCGGGCCGTCAAACTGACGTGGAGCGAGCTCGGGGTGCGGATGCGGGCGATCGGCGCGCATCTGCAGCAGGTGACCCACCGCGGTGATCGGGTCGCGGTCCTGGCCCCGCAGGGGCTGGAGTACGTGGCGGGATTCTTTGGGGCGATCAAGGCGGGCAACGTCGCCGTGCCGCTGTTCGCACCCGAGTTGCCCGGCCATGCCGAACGCCTGGACGTCGCGTTGCGTGATTCGCGACCGAGCGCAGTGCTGACGACAGTGGCCGCCCGCGGGCCCGTGGAGGAGTTTCTGGCGACGCTGGGGGAGGGCGACCGACCGGCGGTGATCGTGATCGACGAGATCCCGGACGACAAGGCGGCCGATTACGTCCCCGTCGACATCGACGTCGACGACGTCTCGCACCTGCAATACACGGGCGGAGCAACACGCTCACCGGTCGGGGTGGAGATCACCCACCGGGCGGTGGGCACCAACCTGCTGCAGATGATCCTGTCGATCGACCTGCTCGACCGAAACACCCACGGCGTCAGCTGGTTACCGCTCTACCATGACATGGGTCTGTCGATGATCGGCTTTCCCGCGGTGTACGGCGGCCACTCGACGCTGATGTCACCGGCAGCGTTCATCCGCAGGCCGCTGCGGTGGATCGAGGCGCTGTCCGCCGGCGCACGCACCGGTCGCGTGGTGACGGCCGCGCCGAACTTCGCCTACGAATGGGCGGCCCAGCGCGGCGTTCCCGGCGAGGGGTCCGATATCGAGCTGGGAAACGTCGTGCTGATCATCGGCTCAGAACCGGTCAGCATCGGTGCGATCGACGCATTCACCGAGGCGTTCACGCCGTACGGCCTACCCCGCACCGCCTTCAAGCCGTCCTACGGGTTGGCCGAGGCGACGTTGTTCGTGTCGACGATCGGACCTGCCGCGGAACCCAGCGTGGTCCACGTCGACCGGGGGCCCCTGACGGAGGGCTGGGCGGTGCCGGTGTCCGCCGACGACGAGCGAGCGGTCACCCACGTGTCCTGCGGGCAGGTCGCGCGCAGCCTGTGGGCCGTGATCGTCGACGAGAACGGGGCCGAGGCACCCGACGGCCGGGTCGGCGAGATCTGGTTGCAGGGCGACAACATCGGCCGCGGCTACTGGGGCATGCCCGCGCAGACCCGGGCCACGTTCCACGCCAGGCTGTCCGCGACGTTGCCGGACAGCAGCCATGCCGCCGGCGCCGATGTCGAGGGCAGATGGCTGCGCACAGGCGATCTCGGCTTCTACCTGAACGGCGAACTGTACGTGTGCGGGCGCATCGCCGACCAGGTGTCCGTCGACGGGCGCAGCCACTATCCGCACGACATCGAAGCGACTGTCGCCGCGGCGTCGCCCGTGGTGCGCCGCGGATACGCCGCGGCATTCACCGTCGATGCCGGGGTGGTTGTCGTCGCCGAACGGGCGGCGGGCACCGCGCGCGCCGACACGGCGGAGGCGGTCGGCGCGGTGAGATCGGCGGTGCAGCAACGGCATGGGGTGGCGGTCGCCGACGTCCGCGTGGTTCCCGCGGGGGCGATCCCGCGCACGACCAGCGGCAAGCTGGCCCGGCGTGCGTGCCGCGCCGAGTATCTGCGCGGCGGCTTCGACTGACTCCTCAGGTGGCGGGCAGCGCGCCGGCGACGGTGTACATCAGCACCAGGCCCGGGAGCAGATTGGTCACCTGATGCGCGACGATGCTCGCGCTCAGATTGCCGGTGTAGAGGCGCGCCAACCCGATCGGGATCGCGACGACGAGCAACAGCGGGACGCGACTCCACTCCAGGTGGGCCACGGCGAACACCACCGTGCTCACCCAGAAGGCGGCCCAGCGCCCCCAACGTTGTCCCACCGCGCCCCACAGCAACCCGCGGTAGACGATCTCCTCGAAGACCGGAGCCACGATCGCGATCAGCACGAAAACCGCGACCGCCCACGGCCACCCGGCCCGCACTCCTCCGAACACCGCACCGGCCGCGGAATTGGCGTCCTCCCCGACGATCTGGATCCACAACAACGACGCGGGAATCGTCACCAGCAGCCCGGCCACGCCGAACAACAGCCCGGTGCCGGCCGCGCGCCAGGACCACCTCATCGCAAGATCCAGCCGTGGCCCGTTTCCGCGCAGGTAGGTGACCAGGACCGCCACCGCGGCCGCGGCCGCACTCGGCACCCCGACGGCCACCAGGATCATCGAGACGTGCGTGGTGGCCGCACCACCGAGTACCAGCGCCAGCAGCAGCGAGGTGACCAGATAGACGGCCTCGACGAGCAGGAAGGCGCCGAGACCCCAGCGGTGGCGGGGCTCGGCGCGGGGTGCGACAACCACACCCGAACGCTAGTTCACCCCTCAGGTGATGGTGATGAACGGGCTGATGACATCGCGGACGAACTGCGCGATGTTGATCGACGGGTTCCCGTCCGGAAAGCTCACCGTCGCCAGCACGTTTCCGCCCGCCGCGGCGAAGTTGCCGTCGGCCCGGTCCTGGTGGGAGGACGAGGTCACCAGGATGATTCCGGAGGTGCCGGCGTTCTTGGCCAACGGCACCGAGAACGCGGCATTCTGCACGGTGCTGTTGGCCCTGTCCTCGACGATGATCCGGTTGTCGGGGATGCCGTAGAGGCGCAGCATCTTGCGCATCTGCCCGGCCTCGGTGTTGCCGTTGCGCGGGTTTCCGCCGGTCACGATGATCGGCGACTGCGGGAACATGTGGCCGACCGCCATGCCCGCCAGCACCCGGGTGTGCAGGATCGTGCGCATGGTGCCGTCGGGTTTGAGGCCGTAGCCCAGGATGACGATCGCCGGTTTCGAGAAGTCCTTGGCCACGATCTGCGGCGCTGCGGCGGCCGTGCCCGTCGCGGCCCCGCCCACCACCAGTGCCACAGCGACCGTGAGCGCGACGAGCACCGCATGCAAGCGGGTCCGCGGGCTGCGACGTGTCACTGCGGGTGGGGGAGTCATCACCGGGTTCATCGCCGCGGCGGCCGAAGTCATTACGGTCCGGTCTCGAACCGTGAACGATGCGTGTTCGACGGCGCCCGGCATTGGCGTGGATCGGCGATCCCGTGGTCTGGTGGAAGGCGATGTCCATCAACCGTTTCGCGCCCCGTCGGGCGGCTCTGGCCGCGACCGCCACGCTCGTCTGCCTGCCGCTGGCCCTGGCCACGGCGCCGGCCGCCTCGCCGGCGCCGCCGTACGACGACCGGGGTTACGTCGATTCGACGGCGCGCTGCGCGTCCCCGGCCACCCTGGTCGTGTTCGGCAGCACTGCCGGCTCCAGGGTCGCGATCTGCCGTGACACCGACGGCGATCTGCAGTACCGCGGTGTGCGGGTACGCGACGGGGCCCGGCTGATCACGTCCGCGACGCAGTCCTCGGACGGCGCGTTCACCGCCACCAATGACGGTGTCGACTACCTGGTGACGGCGAGCGCGCTGGTGGTCAGTGTGGGGGAGAAGGTGATCCGCGACGAGCCGATGGTGGATTTCCACCGGGCGGCCGGCTCCACCGACGACACCGGAAACACCGGCGAATCGGCCCCGGCGCCGTCGTCGACCACCAGGCCCACCCCGTCGTCGACCACCAAGCCCACCCCGCTGCCCCCGCCGCTGCCCGCCGAGGTCGGCGGCGAAGGAAGCTGACCTTTCGGGCGCGAGCCGCCCCGAAAGTGGAATCGTGACGCCTTCGATGCGTTGCGCTCCGAATTACATCGGTACATCGAGCGAAATGCCGCGAATTCCGTGGTGCTGCGCGATCGAATTTGCCAATTGTGACCTCGACCATTAACTGACGACCCCGTCAGCAAATGTGCGAATTGCGGGAAATTGTCTCCATGAAGTGGACAGGCGATCACATTCTGGATACGTTTTCGTCCGGTCGGGCCACAATGAGCAACATGGAGGGGGCACACATGCCCACAGTCGCACGTAGTTACGTCACCGCAGGGGTTGCCCTGATGGGGGCAGGTGTCATCTCCGCGGCACCGATCACCACACCGCAGTCGCCGCACCGCACAGCAAGCTATGAGGTCGGCCTCGTCGCCGCCACCCAGAGTTGCGAGCCCGGCGAGACGAGCGCGCTGTGCGGCACGCCGTCGGGACTGCCCGCCGGCCCCACGTTCACCCCGACGGCCGACAGTACCAACGTCTTCAACATTCCGGCGAACCTCTTTATCGCACTGGCGAATACGCCGTACCACTTCTTCACCGCACTCGGCGCGGGGAACGTACAGCTCGGTTCCGAGCCCGACGGCGGTCCGAGTTTCCAGCCGGGCTACGAAGGCATCACCCTGACTCAGCCCTCCGGCAACATCGTCGGGCTCGGCGCGAATCTGCACTACGGCGGAAGCTGGTGGGTCTACAGCCCGACGAACATCCTCGGCACCGACGCCGCCGACGTCACGCGCTATCAGGCACTGACCAACGTGCTGGTGCCTTTCCCCGCGCTGTCGGTGCCATTGGGCAACATGCTGGCCGCGGTGGCCGCATCCCAGCTGCCGATGGACGAAGGCTGCTCGGGCACGGGTTCCGGCGGTTGCGACAATCCCTCCGGAATCCTCAGCAAAATGTTTGACGTCCGTGCGATTGCCGCACTGTTTTCGCCGGAGGGATACACCTATCCCGAGGTTCGGGAAGTGATCTCCTGCAACGAACAGGGCCAGTGCTATGTCAAGGATCCCGACGGCCAGGAACTGCCGTGGTCCGGTGAGACCGTCAAGCTCGACCCCACCACGCCGTTCGCGAGCCTCTACGACAGCCTGACCGGCACGCCCGACGTGTCGTCGATCAAGTTCGTCACCCCCGAACTGGTGGTGAGCAGCCTGGTCGCCCTCGGCCGCGGCCTGAACACCGCGTACAACCCGTTCGTGCTCGGCACGCAGTGCTCGATCTGTGCGCCGTTCGTCCCGAACCCGGAGGGCAAGCCGGTACCGGGACCGATCTTCGAGGACCCGGACGCAAACCCGGTCACCGAGAGCGCGCCGGCTGCCGAGGTCGACACCGTCGCCGTCACTCGTCCCGTCGTCGAGGAGGCGCCCAAGGCGACCGTCGACGAGAAGGTTCAGGACCTCACCGATGGCACAGATGTCACCGAGGACGCCGCCGAGGAGGTGTCCGACGAGCCCACCGGGCCCAAGCACCGCAAGCCGTCCAGCACTAGTCAGACGGTGAAGAACGTACGGGAGTCGATCAACTCGACGATCTCCAAGCTCACCGGCGGGTTCAAGAAGCAGGGCGACAAGACCGGCACGAAGTCCGACGAGTCCACTTCCTCGAAGTCGAAGGACGACTCCGGTTCGGAGGCGAAGAAGAGCGATTCCGGTTCCGGCTCGGGCGGTTCCGAGGACTGATCTTCCGGGCGGGCGCGCCGACCGGCGAGGCTAGAGGTACGGGTCGGCCCACGCACTGATGATGCGGGCCGCCCGTGCCGCCTGGTTCCTTTCGGTGAGCAGGTGGTCGGCGCCCTCCAGGGAGACGAAACTGCGGGGATGCCGCGCGGCGTTGAAGATGTCGGCGGCGTTGTCGATCCCGACGGTGTCGTCGGTCGGTGAGTGCATGACGAGCAGCGCGCGGCGCAGCGTGGCGATGCGCTCGCGGAGATCGGCTGCGCGGACGTCCTCGACGAAGTCACGCTTGAGCGTGAGCGCCTTCCCGCCGATCGACAACGAAGCCTCGCCGTCCTTCTCGACGCAGTCCACCAGCGCGTCGTAGATGCGCTCGACGTGGGCGGGCTGACAGGGTGCACCGATACTGGCCACCGCGGCCACCGACGGGCAGTCGTGCGCGGCCGCGATCACCGCGGCGCCGCCGAACGAGTGTCCGACGAGCAGCCGCACCTCACGTCCGTCGGCGTTCATGAACTCCACGGCGCGGACGGTGTCGGCGACCTTGTGCGAGAACGACCCGTCGCCCCAGTCGCCCTGCGAGTCACCCAGACCGAGATTGTCGAACCGCAGCATGCCGATGCCCTCACGGGCCAGCTGCTTACAGATCCGGCTCGCCGCGGGGCTGTCCTTGCCGAGCGTGAAACCGTGGGCGAACACACCCCAGCCCCGCACGGTGCCCTCGGGCTCGTCGATCAGACCGGCCAGCTCGGGCCCGCGGGTGCTGGGGAAGGTGACGCGTTCGGGCACGCGACCATCCTGTCATCCACCTGCTTGCCGGGCGGGGCACAAAGCCGGGCCGCACCGCGTTGCCTCAACGAGGAGTCGACGCGGCAAGGAGTGCATGGTGAAAGTCAGGTTCGGCGTCGGTCTCGGCGCGGACGTCCGGCATGAACGTCTGGGGCAGCTCGTCGACCAGCTGGAGAGCGCGGGGGTTGATTCTCTGTGGTTCTCCGAGCTGGTGTATTCGCCTGCGGTGGAGCCGTTCGTCGGCATGGCCTACGCGCTGGCCCGCACGAGCCGGCTCAAGGTGGGGACCTCGGTGGCGGTGCTGCCCGGCCGGCATCCGGTGCTGGTGGCCAAACAACTCGCGTCGCTGGCCGCGCTGGCACCCAAGCGGGTGTTGCCGGTCTTCGGGTTGCGTTCGGCGCTGCCTGCCGAGCGGGACGCGTTCGTGGTGCCCGACGGTCGGCGGGCGGCGGTGTTCGACGAGTCCCTGCGTCTGCTGCACGCTGCGCTCACCGGGCCCGAGCGCACCTTTGACGGCGACTTCTTCTCGGTGCGGGACCTCGACGTGCAGCCCAGGCCGGATGCGCGCCTGGACATCTGGCTCGGCGGTTCGTCACCGGCCGGCTACCGGCGCATCGGCGAGCTGGCCGACGGGTGGCTGGGCAGCTTCGTGACCCCGGCCGAGGCGGCCCAGGCCAGGCTGGCAATCCGGGCCGCGGCGCAGGCGGCCGGCCGCGAGGTGCCCGAGGATCACTACGGCATCAATCTGGCCGTCGGCGGCGGTGATCTGCCCGCGCCCGTCCTGGCCGCGATCCGCCGGCGGCGCCCCGACCTCGATCCCACCGAACTGGTGGCCGCGGACTGGGCGCAACTGCACCGCCAGATCGACGGCTATCTGGCCGCCGGGCTGACGAAGTTCGTGATCCGGCCTGCGGCCGACGTGGAGATGGCCGAGTTCCTCGATGGGTTCGTCAAAGAGCTTCTGCCGCGCCAGAATTGACGAACCAGCTGCGAATCTCGCGCCGGTTGAGCTTGCCGCTGGGCAGGGTGGGGATCCGGTCGCTGCCGGTGACCAGCCAGCGGGTCGGGACCTTGTAGGACGACAGCGCGTCCCGGGTGCGCCGCGCCACCGATTCGATGTCGATGCCGCCGCCGGCCGGTACCAGCACGGCACACACCTCTTCGTCGCGCTCGGGGTGTTCGGCGCCGACGACCACGCACTGCGCGACGTCGTCGAAGCCCTCGATGACGGCCTCCACCTCGAGCGGTGAGACGTTGGCACCGGAGGTCTTGATGAGCTCGCTGGTCCGCCCGACGTAGAACAGCCGCGGGTCGCCGGTTCGGCGGTAGACCCGGTCTCCGGTGTGATACCAGCCGTCCGGGTCGAACGTGTCACTGCGTTCACGCTTGTTGTAGCCGGCCATCACGCCGATGCCGCGGACCAGCAGTTCACCGACCTGCCCGTCCGGCACCGGGACGCCGGCATCGTCGACGATCGCGATATCGGTGTGGGCGAATCCGCCGGCGGTCTCGGACATGGTGCGGTGCACCGGGAATCCGTCGGGCACATCGGTCATCGCGATGTCCAGCGGGCCGTCGCGCAGCATGGGGGCGGAGCTGAGGTCCCGGTCGGCGAAGCTCGGGTGCTCCCGGAGTCGCTGGGTGAACGCCGGCCACCCCACCAGGCCGGTCGCCCTCTCCTTCTCGGCCAGGTCGAGAGCGGTCGCGGGGTCCAGCTTGGGCAGCACCAGCAGCGTCACGGGTTCGTGCAGCGCGCCGGTCGCCGCGAGCACTCCGCCGATCCAGAAGAACGGCATCGCCGACAGGATCACCGGGTCGGCGTCCGATCCGGTGACGGCGCGGATCGCCGCAGGCCACGTCGACGTCTGTCGTACCAGGGTGCCGTGGGTGTGCATGACGCCTTTGGGGTCGGCCGTGGACCCCGACGTGTGCACCATGATCGCGAGGTCTGCCGGGTGCACCTCGGCCTCGGCGGCCTGCTGGATCGCCTGCGGCACGGCGTCGGCGTCGTCGACGGTGGTCACCCACGGTTGGTCGCCGCCCTCGGTGAACACGATGCGTCGCAGAAACGGCGCTTCGCGCAACGTGATTCGTGGGTCATGTTGTTCGTCCAGGCCGGGCAACGCCTCGCGCAGCCGGCCGACGACGTCGATGTCGAGGACCTGCGGTGGCGCGATCAGCATCGCGACGTCGGCAAGCCGGAGCACCTTGGCGAGTTCGAGAGGGCGGTACATGGTGCTCAGCGGGACCGCGACGGCGCCGATCCGCGACACCGCCAGCCACCAGCTCACCCACTGGGCGCTGTTGGGCATGAACAACCCGATCCGGGTGCCCTTGCCCGCCCCCTGCCCGAGAAGCCAGCGCGCCAGGTGCGCCGACCGCCGGTCCGCGTCGGCGTAGGTCAGTCGCTCGGTCGGACTGACGACGTAACTGCGGTCGCCGTAGGCGCGTGCGGCGGCGGTCAGCAGGGCCGGAACGGTCAGTGCATCCACGTGTCGATCTTCTCCAATGGCCGATCGAGGCCGGGGCCCGGCTCCGGTGGCAGGATCGTCAGGCGTGACCGGGACCCCTCGCGCGACACCGCCGATGAACACCGACGAGCGCACGACGCTGGAGGCGTGGCTGGACTTCCAGCGCGACACCCTGGTGCTCAAGTGCGACGGCCTGTCCGAGGCGCAGCTGCGGCTGGCCTCGGTGCCGCCGTCGCCGCTGACGCTGCAGGGCCTCGTCCAGCACATGGCCGAGGTGGAACGCAACTGGTTCCGGCGCATCCTCGCCGGCGAGGATGCGCCGCCTATCTACGACCCGGAGGCCGACACCACCGGGCACGACGGCGGATTCGATCTCGCCGACGGCATCACCTTCGCCGACGCTACGGCCACCTGGCAACGTGAGGTCGCCGCTGCCCGCGCCAACAGTGCTGCGTGCGCGCTGACCGAGACCCGCCCGTTCATGGGCACCGAGGTGTCGCTGCGCTGGATCTATCTGCACATGATCGGGGAGTACGCGCGGCACAACGGGCACGCGGATCTGCTCCGCGAGCGAATCGACGGCACCGTGGGGGTCTGAGTGGGAGACTCGATGATGTCTGCCCAGGGGTCCGGAGGCTCAGGTGATCGAGGTTCTCGAGGGAATGCCCGCCGGCGTGGTGGGTTTCCGGGTGTCCGGGCGGCTCAGCGGCGACGAACTGCGCGACTTCGGCCCGACGATGGAGACGATGCTCGACGGTGACGAGATCCGCCTCGTCGAGGTGGTGTCGGACGACTATCAGGGCTTCGGTCCCGGCGGCCTCTTCGAGGATCTGAAGATGAGCCTGGGAACGTTCGTGCACCGCCACGGCGCATTCCGGCGCATCGCGATCGTCGCGGACAAAGAGTGGATCGCGCACACGCTGCACGCGGTCGGCTGGATGGTCCCGGGCGAACTGAAGCTCTTCGGCATCGCCGATCTGGAACAGGCGAAGGCGTGGGCTGCGGGTTGACCCCGGCGAAACCGGCACTCGCGCTGCCGAAGTGCACGTAGGGTCCCGGCATGACCGCAGACCGTGCAGCCTTGGTGGCCGGTGGCATCCGGCTGGCGTCGGGCGTCTCGTTCCTCGTCGACCCGCTTCGCGCGAACCGGCTGTGGGGCGATCCCGACGAGCCACCGCCGTCTGCCAGGCTGCTCCTGCGGTCGATGGGGTACCGGGACGCGTTGATCGGCGGGATGCTGATCGCCGCGGGCCTGCGGGGGCAGGACACGCGCGGCTGGTTCCTGGCCTCCGGCGGGGCCGATGCGTCCGACCTGCTCGGCGGAATGAGCGTGCACGACCAGATGCGGCCTGCACAGAAGTTCATCGGTCTCGGCGGCGCGGTGGTCGGTATCGGTGTCGGGCTGTGGGGGTGCACGAGGCGCCCCCGGCCGTCGTCCTCGTGACCCCGCCCGGTTTCACCGCCGGCGCGCCACCAGCCACGCTTCGCCGAGTTCCTCACCGTGCGCGATCGTCTCGAGCGTCCGGAACGCCGCTGTCAGCTCACCCGGCGCCGCCCGGAATCGGCCGCCGCCTGCGCCGACCTCGCTCAGCGCGCTGAATGCGAGCAGGCCGCCGACCGCGAGCCGGTCGATGATGGGGCCGTCAAGACGCGGGTCACGAAACTTGTTGCACAGCAGCACGTCCGCCGCATCGCCGGCGGGCAGACCGTTGTCGAGGTCGATAACTTCGAAGCGGCACCGCGACGCCTGCCCGCATTTCTCGGCGAGTCCGCGCGCCTGCGCGATCGCCTCCGCCGACGCGTCGCACGCCCACACCCGCAACCCGCGCTGCGCGAGCCAGACGCTGGCCGTGCCGGTCCCGCAGGCAAGTTCCACGGCGTGGCCGCGGGTGGGGAAGAGGTCGGCGAAGGGCCGGAAACGCGTAGGCAGGCCAACGTCATCCGCGGTGGGCGGACTCTGCTCACGGTAGCGGCGGTTCCACCGGGCCGCGTCCTGTCCGGTCACGAGAACACAGCGTACGGGCGGACGCGGTCAGCCGTCGGTGCGCACGCGGATCCGGATGGGACCTCGCCAATCCTCATCGGGGTCAAGGACTTTGCCGCGCTGGGTGATCTCCACGGCCCCCGAGCGGGCCAACTCGCGCGCCAGGTCGCGGGCATCGGTCATCAGGTCCCGCCAGTCCCCGCCTCCGACAGCGCGCGCCGCGTCGGACGGGCAGGTGCTGCTGCGCCGGCCGCGATGGGCCGCCAGCGCGAGGATCGAGGCCCGCAACCGCTCCTGCAGCGGCGCCCCGCCCAGCGCGGTCCGGGCGGGCCCTGATCCGGGCCCATCTCCGTCGGCGATCCGCGCCAGTTCGGCGCGGCGTTGCTCCACCATCGGTCTCAGTGTGCCCTAGTTCACGCCGGACGGAGCTCACCAGCGCAGATGCCGTCATGAGCACAGTTGTCGCAGCGGTTGTGTTTACCGTTTCCGGTTTGCGGATAGAACTTTGATGTTGTCAACGACATGCGGGTCGACACCCGGGATTGGAGTGCTCACGATGAAGTTGAACCACGTCCTTGCCAGCGCCGCCGTGTTCGGCGGCCTCGCCGTCGGTGCGGTCGGAGTCGCCTCCACGGCTGCCGCTCAGCCGGGCTGGACACCGCCGCCGG
>NZ_BCRS01000119.1 GCF_001552715.1 Mycolicibacterium vaccae NBRC 14118 = CIP 105934
CTCGTAACCGACCTCGGCGAGCCGGTCCGGCCGCCACGGCGGCTGCGACCAGTCCTGGCCGAGCTGATTGAACTCGTCGGGCGGGGCGCCCGCAGTCACCCCGAGCGCCAGCACGTCCTGCAGAGCCCACGCGTCAGCGCCGCTGGGATCGACGCCGACCGCCAGGTCGTGCATGATGCCCAGGTCCATCCCGGCCGAGACGGCGCGGTCCTGCGCGGTGGAGAGCTGCTCGTCGACCAGCCACTGCAGCCAGCGGTGGAAATCGACCTCGGTGGACCGATCCTCGGCGAACGCGGCGACCTCCGCGCTCCGCGGATGCTGCAACCCCTCGGGCCACTGCCGCCAGTCACCCCCGAACCGGTCGGCCAGCGCACACCAGGTGGCGAAATCGTCGAGGCTGCGACCTTCGCGCTGCCGGAAGGCCTGATAGGCGATCTCCCGGCCCGCGGACCGCTCGACCAGGTACAGCGTCTCCAGCGCCGCGCGCTTGGACGCCCACGCGCTGTCCCGGTCGATCCGCCCGGACCTGTCGGCGCGGGCCTGGACCTGCGTCTGCGCCTTGCGGATCCGGCCGCGGTGCCGCACGTACGCGAACTCGGGCACCGCCTGGACCCGCAGATAGATCGGGTTGACGAACCGGCGCGACGTCGGCAGGTACGGCGACGGTTCCATCGGCGCGATCGGCGTCGCCGCATGCAGCGGATTGACCAGCACGAAGCCGGCGCCGTGCCGGGCCGCCGACCACACCGCGAGATCGGTCAGATCGGTCAGATCGCCGACCCCCCACGAGTTCCGGGACCGCACGCTGTAGAGCTGGGTAGCCAGCCCCCACGCGCGGCCGGTGCCCAGCCGGTCGCTGCTGCGCACCGTCTCCGGCGCCACGATCACCGTGGTGCTGACGTCGGACTCGCCCACCTGCAGGTGCAGCCGGTGGTACCCGGCCGGCAGGTCCGCAGGCAGCTCGAAACTCGCCTCGCCCACCAGCCTTCCGTCCAGATCGTAGGGAGGCCGGTTGTTTTCGAGCTGGCGCAGGCCGGTGCGGACACTGCCGTCCTCAAGCCGCAGCCACAGCGGCGCCGGATCGCCGTGGGTGACGTGCACCCAGAACGGCACCGTCGCGCCGGTGCGGCCGACGATCGTCGGCGGCAGCGCCCTGGCCCAGTGTTCGCGGTCGTGCCGGGCGAGGGCCTCGGCGCGGTCCCGGTCGGTGGCCGCCGCGACGCCCAGCGCGTCGAGCACCGCGATGAGCGTCGTGGGTGGCACCGGGACCCACCTGCCCGTCCAGTCCGTGTATTCGGTGGCCACCCCGTACCGGTGCGCGAGGTCGATCAGCTCCGTGGGCACTTCCGACACATCCGCCATGGCGCCAATCTTGCCCTGCCAGGCGGCATCGCGAACGGCGAGGCGGTGCCGGTATGGTCGCTGCAATGGCGTCAGCTCGGGTCGCGGTCGCCGCTCTGTTCCTCGCCAACGGCGCACTGTTCGCCAACCTGCTGCCCAGGTATCCCGAGATCAAAACAGACCTGGCGATGTCCAACGCGGGCTACGGCGCCGCGGTCGCATCCTTCTCCGCCGGTGCGCTGGTCGCCGGACCGGCCGCCGCGGCGCTGATCAGACGGTTCCAGTCCGCCCGTATCGCCCTGGCCACCACGATTGCGCTGGCGGTGGCGATCATGGTCGCCGGGGTGGCCGGCACACCGGTGGCCTTCGCCGCGGCGCTGTTCGCTGCGGGGGCCTGCGACGCCATCGCCGACGTCGCACAGAACGTCAACGGGCTTCGGCTGCAACGCAATTACGGACGGTCGATCATCAACTCGCTGCACGCGGTGTGGGCCGTCGGTGCAGTCGTCGGGGGGCTGATGGGCGCGGGCGCCATCGCGCTGGACATCCCGCGCCCGGTCCACCTCGGCGTCGCGGGCGTGGTGTTCTGCGCGGCCGTGGTGGTCGCCTACCCGCACCTGCTGCACGGCCCGGACCACGACGACCACCCGGCGACGCACAGCACCGACACCAGGGGAGTGCGGCCCGCGGTGCTGCTGACGCTGCTCGCGCTGGTCGGTATTGCGATGGCCGGGGCGACGGTCGAGGACGCGGGCAGTTCCTGGGCCACGCTCTACCTCCGCGACAGCCTCGGCGCCCCCGGCCCGGTCGCGGTGCTGGGCTACGTCGCGCTGGTCGGTTTCCTGTGCATCGGGCGGATGCTCGGCGACCGACTGGTCGACCGGTTCGGTGAGCGCGCGGTGGCGCGCAGCGGAGGACTCCTGGCCGCGGTGGGGATGGGCGTCGCGCTGGCGTTCCCCACCGTGCCCGGCACCATCGCCGGCTTCGCCGCCGCCGGCCTCGGCGTGGCCACCGTCGTGCCCGCGGCCATGCGTGCCGCCGACGAGTTGCCCGGTCTGCGGGCCGGCACCGGGCTGACCCTGCTGACCTGGCTGATGCGCGTCGGCTTCCTCGGCGCCCCGCTCATCGTCGGGCTCGTCGCCGACGCGACCAGCCTGCGCGCGGGCCTGCTCATCGTCCCGGTCGCCGGCGTGGCCCTGGTGTTGCTGGCCGGGGTACTCAGCTCCCGACGCCGCGTCTGAACAGCGGCCGGTCGGAGGACCGCGCTGGTACAGTGGCGTACCGGAACCCGAGCGAAGGAGCTTCGGCATGACCGCGGACGCATCGCCCCGCAGTTCAGCAGCCGCCCGCCCCGTCGTGGACACCACCAACGGACCTGTGCGAGGCGTCGATGACGGCACCGTCATGTCCTGGCGAGCCGTCCGCTACGCCGCCG
This sequence comes from Mycolicibacterium vaccae NBRC 14118 = CIP 105934, assembly GCF_001552715.1. Lineage (GTDB taxonomy): Bacteria > Actinomycetota > Actinomycetes > Mycobacteriales > Mycobacteriaceae > Mycobacterium > Mycobacterium vaccae. The sequence goes on from NZ_BCRS01000119.1 coordinate 2,777, forward strand.
CCCCGGTCGGTGAGTTGCGGTGGCGGGCGCCTCAGCCGCCGCCGCGCTGGACGGAGCCCGTCGACGCCAGCAGGGTGGGCCCCGTATGCCCGCAGCCCACCGACCCGAAGATCCCGATCGATCTCGGCGCCCCGCAGGGTGAGGATTTCCTGACGCTGAACGTATGGGCGCCACCGGGCACCCAGCCCGGCGACGGCAAACCGGTCCTGGTGTGGGCACACGGCGGTGCCTACATCCTCGGCTCGGCCAGTCAACCGCTCTACCACGGCCGGGCGCTGGCCACCGGCGGTGACGCCGTCGTGGTGACCGTGAACTATCGCCTCGGCGCGCTCGGCTTCCTGGAGTTGTCCACGCTCGGCGGCGACACCGACCGCTTCGCGACCAACCTCGGCCTGCGCGACGTGCTGGCCGCGCTGGAATGGGTGCGCGACAACATCGCCGCATTCGGCGGCGACCCCGGACGCGTCACCCTGTTCGGCGAGTCCGCCGGCGGCGGCATCGTGACCTCTCTGCTGGCCAGCCCCGCGGCTGCCGGACTGTTCAGCAGGGGGATCGCCCAGAGTTCGCCGGCCACCTCCACCTACGACCTCAGCCGCGCGCAGCGCATCGCCGAACGTTTCATGGAGGTGCTCGGCGCCGGCCGTGACGATCTGCACCGGCTCGCCGACGCCCCGGTCGACGCGCTGGTCGCGGCCTCACGCGTGGTGTTCGACGAGGTGCCGGTGCGCACCCCCGGCCGGCTGGCATTCGCCCCGACCGTGGACGGCGACCTCCTCCCGGACTACCCGGTGCACGCGGCCCGCAAGGGCCTGACCCACCCGGTGCCGCTGATCATCGGCACCAACAAGAACGAGGCCGCACTGTTCCGGTACATGAAGTCGCCGCTGCTGCCGATCGCGCCCGAAGCCATCAAGGCCATGTTCGCCGAGATCGAGGCCGAGCAGCCCGGACTGCCGTTGCCCGGCCACGACACCCTCAGAGGCACCTACCGCGGGCGCGGCAAGGCCCACGGACTGAAGCTGACCAGCGACCTCGGGTTCCGGATGCCGTCGATCTGGTTCGCCGACGGGCACCGGTCGGTCGCGCCCGTGTACCTGTACCGCTTCGACTTCGCCACCCCGCTGCTGCGCGCGGTCCGGATGGATGCCGCACACGCGACCGAATTGCCCTTCGTCTGGGGCAATTTCGGCTCGGGCCGGAAGGATCCGACCTTCGCCCTCGGCGGCCGCAAGGCCGGGATGGCGGTCTCCGAGCGGATCCGGGCGCGGTGGGTCAACTTCGCCGCGACCGGCGAACCCGACGCTGGGGGCGACGCTCCGGCGTGGCGACCCTACGGCGCCGAGGACCGTGCGACGCTGGTGATCGACAAGCAGGACGCGGTGGTTGACGATCTCGACGCGGGCGTCCGCCAGGCCTGGGGCGACGACGTCCTGAGCTTCCTGTAGAGCCGTAGACTCACCTCGGAGGTGCTCGCCGTGGAGTTCCTGGACTTCTTGCCGCCGCAGATGCGCGAACCGGTGCTGTTCGCGGTCCCGTTCTTTCTGCTGCTGCTGATCCTCGAGTGGACCGCCGCACGCAAGCTCGAGCACGCCGAGGACCGCCCCGGCACGGGCGCCTACCACACCCGGGACTCGTGGGCGAGCATCTCGATGGGGCTGGTGTCGATGGCCACCATGAGTGTGTGGAAGTTCCTGGCGCTGTTGGGATATGCCGCGATCTACGCCTATCTCGCTCCATGGCAACTGTCGGCGACGCAGTGGTACACGTGGGTGATCGCGCTCGTCGGGGTGGACCTGCTGTTCTACCTGTATCACCGGATGGCGCACCGGGTTCGGCTGGTCTGGGCGACACACCAGGCGCACCACTCCAGCGAGTACTTCAACTTCGCGACCGCGCTGCGGCAGAAATGGAACAACAGCGGCGAGATCCTGATGTGGATCCCGTTGCCGCTGTCGGGTGTTCCGCCGTGGATGGTGTTCTTCGCGTTCTCGATCAGCCTGATCTACCAGTTCTGGATTCACACCGAGCGGATCGGAAAGCTCTGGCGGCCGATCGAATTCGTGTTCAACACGCCGTCGCACCATCGTGTGCACCACGGGATGGACCAGCTCTACCTGGACCGGAACTACGGCGGCATCCTGATCATCTGGGACCGGTTGTTCGGCACCTTCCAGCCCGAGGTGTTCCGGCCACGCTACGGCCTGACCAAGCCGGTGACCACGTTCAACATCTGGAAACTGCAGACGCACGAGTATTCCGCGATCTTCCGCGACCTGCGCGCCGCGCGGGGGATGCGGGCCAAACTCGGCTACGTCTTCGGACCGCCGGGATGGCAGCCGGCGGTCGCGCCCGAGACAGCGACAGCGGCGCATGCCAGGACGTAGTGTGCGCGCTGTGCAGACAGTCTTCGACGCCCACGTGGACCCCGCGCTGGTGGACCGGTCCCTGGCCACCAGCACCCAGGGTTCGGTGTGGCTGGACATCGCGCGCCCGCAGTTCCCGCCGCCTTCGGGCCCCGTCACCTGCGACCTTCTGGTAATCGGTGGCGGCTACACGGGTCTGTGGAGCGCGTTGCACGCGGCCCGCCGTCACCCCGACCGGCGTGTCGTCCTCATCGAGGCCGACCGCATCGGCTGGGCCGCGTCGGGTCGCAACGGCGGCTTCGTCGAGGCCAGCCTGACGCACGGCTACGAGAACGGAAAGTCGCGCTGGCCCGACGAACTCGACACGCTCGAGGAGATGGGCCTGGAGAATCTGGACGGCATGCAGGGCGAGATCGCCGAGCTGGGCCTGGACGTCGAGTGGGAGCGCACGGGCATGCTCACCGTGGCCACCGAACCGCACCAGGTGCAGTGGCTGACCGAGGCCGCCGCCGACGGTCAGGGACAGTTCCTCGATGGCACCCACGTCCGCGACCAGGTGGACTCGCCCACCTACCGCGCGGGGCTGTTCAGCGCCGACACCTGCGCGATCGTCAACCCGGCCAAGCTGGCCCTGGAGCTGGCCCGCGCCTGCCGGGAGGTCGGCGTCGAGGTGTTCGAGCACACCACCGCGACGCGGATCGACTCCGGGGGCGCCGCGCTGCGGGTGCACACCGACGGGTCCGCCATCACCTGCCGCCAGGTGGTGTTGGCCACCAACGTGTTTCCCAGCCTGCTGCGCCGCAACCGGCTCTACACCGTGCCGGTCTACGACTACGTGCTGGCCACCGAACCGCTGACTGACGCGCAGCTGGCCCGCGTCGGCTGGGGCGGCAGGCAGGGGATCGGCGACAGCGCCAACCAGTTCCACTACTACCGCCTGACCCGGGACAACCGGATCGTGTGGGGCGGCTACGACGCCGTCTACCACTTCGGCCGGAAGGTGAAGTCTTCCTACGAGGACCGGCCGGACACCTACCGCCGGCTCGCGGCGCACTTCTTCATCACGTTCCCGCAGCTCGACGACGTCACGTTCAGCCACCGGTGGGCGGGTGCGATCGACACCAACACGCGGTTCTGCGCGCACTGGGGACTGGCGAGGGAGGGGCGCGTCGCCTACGTCAACGGCTTCACCGGGCTGGGCGTCGGCGCGACGCGGTTCGCCGCCGACGTCTGTCTGGACCTGCTCGACGGCACGCCAACGCCGCGCACCGAGCTGGAGATGGTGCGCCGCAAACCGTTGCCGTTCCCGCCCGAGCCGTTGGCCAGCGCGGGCATCCAGGCCACCCGTTGGTCACTCGACCGCGCCGACCATTCCGCCGGCCGACGCAACCTGCTGCTCAAGGCTCTCGACGCCGCAGGTCTGGGCTTCGACTCCTGAACCGTTTGTAACGGACCTTTATCCAACCGCGATGAGCCGGTTACACATCATCACGGTAGGGCGGAGGGGTCAGTGTCTGTTCGGTTCTCGTCTCGGATGCTCCAGGTACTGTTCGCGGTCCTCGCGCCGCTGCTCGCCCTCGTCCTTCAGTCGGTGCCCGCGCAGGCCCAGCCGGGTGTCCTCGTCTTCCCCGGCATGGAGATCCACCAGGACACCGTGCTGTGCACGCTGGGCTACGTCGACCCGCAGACCCGGATCGGCTACACCGCGGGCCACTGCCGCGCGTCGGGCACCGTCTCCGACAAGTTCGGCACGATGATCGGCACCCAGGGATCGTTCCGCGACAACACCCCCGACGGTATGACGGTCGACACCAATCACCAGATCACCGACTGGGAGGTGATCCATCTGGCCCCGCACGTCGCGGTCAACAACGTGCTGCCCGGCGGCAAGGTGCTGGTCACCGATGCCGCGGTGCGGCCCGCGCGCGGTATGCCGGTGTGCCACTTCGGCGTCGTCACCGGCGAGAGCTGCGGCACCATCGAGTCGGTGAACAACGGCTGGTTCACCATGACCAACGGTGTGGTGAGCCGCAAGGGCGACTCTGGCGGCCCGGTGTACACGCCGACCCCGGACGGGCGCACCGTCCTGATCGGGCTGTTCAACAGCACCTGGGGCACGCTGCCCGCGGCGATCTCGTGGGAGGTGGCCAGCCAGCAGGCCCAGGCGGACACCGTGTCGGCGGCCTCGGCCACCGTGGCTCCTCGCAACTAGCGGATCTCGAACACCGGGATCGACGGCGCGGCCGCGCGCAACTCCTCGGCGGTGGACTCCGGCGTGAGTCCACCGACGTGGCCTTTCACCTGCCAGAACCACCGGTCCAGGTAGCGCTTGAGCAGCTCGGGCTTCGCATCGTCGGTGACCTCGGCCAGGGCATCGGTGCGCGACCGCCACCGCGGCCCCGTCTGCACGTACCCGGCCGCACGGGCGTTGCGTGCCCACTGCGTGTTGCCCCGCGGCGAGACCAGATAGCGCCGCCCGTCGACGGTCATCAGGTTGACCACCACCCCGCGCAGTCGGCCGGTGGTGCGCCCGGGAACCCGGATCGCGGTGCTGCCCTGGATGCTGATCCCGGCCTCGGCGAGCCGGCGGACCACGGTGTTGAACATGCGGGCCCCGGGGCCGGGGGCGTCGTAACGGACTGTCATCTGCTCTTCTCCGATCTGCCGTTTCTCCAGAGAGCACTGCTCTCTGTTTTCAGGATGCCACACTGACCCGCGTGGGCAAGCGACAAGACGCCAGAGACCGCGTCGAGCGCCGGATCGTGGAACTCGGACGCGCGCGCCTGGTGACCGACGGGGCCGCGGGACTGTCGCTGCGTGCGATCGCCCGCGACCTGGGCATGGTGTCGTCGGCGGTCTACCGATACGTCGCAAGCCGGGATGAGCTGCTGACCCTGCTGCTCGTCGACGCGTACACCGAGCTCGCCGATTCCGTCGAGCAGGCCCGCGACGCGGCCGCCGGGGGATGGCGGCAGCAGCTGGCGGCGATGGCGCGAGCCGCGCGGGAGTGGGCGGTGCAGCGCCCGGCGGTCTGGGCGCTGCTCTACGGCAGCCCGGTCCCCGGCTACCGCGCGCCCCGGGACGAGACCGTCGGACCCGGCACCCGCGTGGTGGGGGCGTTGCTGGAGGTGGTGGCCGCGGGCGTCGCCGCCGGCGACATCCCTCCTTCAGGTAATGCTGCGCCACAACCGCTTTCGAAGGATTTCGACGGGCTGCGCGAGGAGTTCGGGGTTGCCGTCGACGACGCCGTGATGGTCAGGAGCATGGTGCTGTGGGCGGCGCTGGTCGGGGCGATCAGCCTCGAGGTGTTCGGTCAGTACGGGCCGGACACGTTCGCCGAGCCCTCGGTGCTGTTCGACATGCAGGTGGTGTTGCTGACCGATCTGCTCGGCCGGCACGCTCCCGGTCAGAACAGCTGAGTGCCTGCGGGCCCGACGGCGAACCCGTGCTCGCCGTAGTGCCGGTCGGGTGGGTCGGGTGTGTCGACGGACCACGACGCGGGCTTGGATGCCAGGCAGGCCAGGGTGGCCGCGTCCGGCACCGCGCACACCACACCGTTACCGGCGTCCATCCGCGAACCGACGGGCAACAGCAGACGGTCGCCCTTGATCGGACCGGGATCGGGTTCACGCAGCGCAGCTGACCGGGTCAGCGACACGCCGACCGAGACGGGCCCTTCGCAGAACACCCCGAGGTCGGGGATCAGACTGGACCGGCAGTGCAGGCCCGCCGGCGTCCGGAACTCCCACCCCGACAAGCTCGGATGCGCCCCGTAGACCACGTACGGTTTCGGGTCGACAGCGGCATAGGCACTGACGTCGGGGAACCCGGCGGGGATCCCGGCCGGCTCCGCGTGCGCGACGCCCGCGCCGAGGAGCAGGGCCGGGATCGCGGCCAGAACGGTGAGGCGCATACCGGGAACATCGCGGCGGCGGGCCTGTGCGTTAACCCGCTAGGTAGAACACGTTCTAGCTTGTCCGCATCGCTGGCGATATCCTCTCAGAGATGCTCGACCAGACACCTGTCCAGATTGCCTGGGTGACCGATGACCTCGCCGCCACCGAGACGGCGCTGAGGTCGCTGCTGGGCGCCCGTACCTGGGTACGCATGCCCGGCGTGCATTTCGGCCCGGACACCTGCACCTACCGCGGCGGGCCCGCCGACCACGTCGCCGACATCTCGCTGAGCTACGCCGGCGACACCCAGCTCGAGGTGATCGCCCCGGTGCGGGGACAGAGCATCTATCGGGAGTTCCTCGACCGGGGCGGGCCGGGACTGCACCACGTGTGCCGGGCGTTCGACGCCGCGGGCTTCGACGCCGCGGTCGCCGGGGCCGACATCGTCATGGCCGGCACCATGCCCGGAGGCATGAAGTTCGCCTACGCATCCGCGGCGCACGCGGGTGTGCCGTTCATCGAATTCGCCTACGTACCACCGGAAATCCAGACACTTTTCGACCACATCAAACAGGAGCAGCAGAAGTGAGCATGCAGCACATCCCGGACACCGTGCCCGCCGGCGACGTCACGTCCTGGTCCGACGAGGCCGACGTCGTGGTCATCGGGTTCGGCATCGCAGGCGGGTGCGCTGCCGTCAGCGCCGCCGCGGCAGGCGCCCGGGTCCTGGTGCTGGAGAAGGCCGCAGCGGCCGGCGGCACCACCTCGATGGCCGGCGGTCACTTCTACCTCGGCGGCGGCACCGCGGTGCAGCAGGCGACCGGGCACGAGGACAGCGCCGAGGAGATGTACAAGTACCTGGTGTCGCAGTCGCGCGATCCCGAGCACGACAAGATCCGGGCCTACTGCGAAGGCAGCGTCGAGCACTTCAATTGGCTTGAGGGCCTTGGCTTCCAGTTCGAGCGCAGCTACTACCCGGGCAAGGTCGTGGTGCCCCCGGGCACCGAGGGGCTGTCCTACACCGGCAACGAGAAGGTGTGGCCGTTCTGCGAGCAGGCCAAGCCCGCCCCGCGCGGGCATTCGGTGCCGGTGCCGGGGGAGCTCGGCGGTGCGGCGATGGTGATCGACCTGCTGCTCAAGCGCGCCGCCGACCTCGGGGTGCAGATCCGCTACGAGACGGGGGCGACCGCACTGGTCACCGGTGACGACGGCGCGGTAGTCGGCGTGCGGTGGAAGCACTTCACCGAAACCGGTGAGGTGAAGGCGAAATCGGTGGTGATCGCCGCGGGTGGATTCGCGATGAACGCCGACATGGTGGCCGAGTACACCCCGGCCCTCGGCCAGGAACGCAAGACCAAACACCACGGCACCGTCGCGCCCTACATCCTCGGCAATCCCAACGACGACGGACTCGGGATCAAACTCGGGATCTCGGCGGGCGGGGTGGCCGCCAACCTGGACCAGTTGTTCATCACCGCCGCCGCCTACCCACCCGAGATCCTGCTCACCGGTGTCATCGTGAACAAGGACGGCAAGCGCTTCGTCGCCGAGGACTCCTACCATTCGCGCACCTCGGCGTTCGTGCTGGAGCAGCCCGAGCAGACGGCGTATCTCGTCGTCGACGAGGCCCACATGCAGATGCCGGAGATGCCGCTGATCAAGTTCATCGACGGCTACGAGACGATCGCGGAAGTCGAAGCCGCCCTGGACATTCCGGCAGGCAACCTGGCGGCCACGCTGGAGCGCTATAACGCCGACGCCGCACAGGGCGTCGACCCCGACTTCCACAAGCAGCCCGAATACCTTGCCGCACAGGACACCGGGCCGTACGCGGTGTTCGACCTGTCACTGGGCCGGGCGATGTACTCCGGCTTCACGATGGGCGGGTTGACGGTGTCGATCGACGGCGAGGTGCTGCGCGAGAACGGCTCCGCGATCCCCGGCCTGTACGCCGCCGGCGCGTGCGCGTGCAACATCGCCCAGGACGGCATGGGTTATGCGAGTGGGACGCAGTTGGGCGAGGGGTCGTTCTTCGGGAGGAGGGCGGGAGAACACGCAGCGAGGCGGGCGGGAGAACACGCAGCGCGGCGCTAGCCGCGCTGCGCGGTCCTAGGTCGGCTGGGGCTCCAGTTCGCTGAGTTCCCACCGGCCGTCGCCGAGCAGTTTCAGCTCCCGGGTGTGATGCTGCTCGACGGTACTGCGGTGGCTGACGCTGACCAGGATCGTGTCGGGGAGCTCGCTGCGCACCTGTTGGTAGAGCATCAGTTCCAGTCCTTCGTCGAGTGCCGAGGTGGACTCGTCGAGGAACACCGCCTGCGGTCTGGTCAGCAGAATCCGCGCGAAGGCGATGCGTTGCTGCTCTCCGGGGGAGAGGACCTTGGCCCAGTCCTGCTCCTCGTCGAGGCGGTTGACCAGATGCGGTAGCGCGACCCGGTTGAGCACGTCGCGCAGCGTTGCGTCGTCGATGTCGTGGGGGTTGTTCGGGTAGGCCACCACCGTCCGCAGATCACCCAGTGGCACGTACGGCAACTGGGACAGGAACATCGTCTTGTTCTCCGCCATCGGGCACGTGATCGTGCCCGACGCGTACGGCCACAGCGAGCCGAGGCTGCGCAGCAGCGTCGTCTTCCCGCTGCCGGACGGTCCGGTGACCACGAGCGCGTCGCCCGGTTGCAGGGTGAGGTCGAGCGGTTGCACGAGCTGCCTGCCGTCGGGGGTGCGCACCTCGACGTCGTCCAGCTCGACGCGACCATCGGTGCAGTTCTCTGCTGCCAGCGACGGCAACTCGCGGCCTTCCTCGTTGGCGATCACCAGACCGTGCAGACGGATGATCGCCGCCCGGTAGCCGGCGAAGTCGTCGTAGGCGTTACGGAAGAACGACAGACCCGACAGGATCGAGCGGAACGCGCTGCCCGTCTGGGACAGCTGCCCCAGGGTGATCTCGCCGTTGTAGAAGCGGGAGAACTGCACGATGTAGGGGATCAGCTCCTGCGCCTGGGTGATCGACAGGTTCCAGCCCAGGAAGCCGGCCATCCGGTTCACGTACTTCTTGTAGTTCTCGACGATCGGTCCGAACCGACGGCGGAGTCCGGTGCGCTCGGCGAGCTCGCCGCGGTAGAACGCCACCGCTTCGGAGGCGTCGCGCAGCCGCACCAGCGCATACCGGAATGCGGCGTTGAACTTCTCGTTGTTGAACGACAGACCGATGATCGGCCGGCCGATCCAGAACGCGATCACGGTGGCGAACAGGATGTAGACGATGCCGATCAAGAACATCGCCTTGGGCAACTCGAAGCCGATGAACGGCAGGGTCACCGGTCCCGACAGATTCCACAGAATCGTCGTGAACGAGATCATCGCCGCGATCGAGGACACGGCGCCGAAGAGCAGCGTGGAGCCCGAGGTGTTGCTGGGCCGGTTCGGCAGCGGTCCGACACCGGTGGTGAAGATGTCGATGTCGGTCTGGATGCGCTGATCGGGGTTGTCGATCGTGGAGTCGATGAAGCGTGCCCGGTAGTAGGCCTTGCCCTCGAGCCAGTCGCCGGTGAGCTGATCGGTGAGCCACGTGCGCCAGCGCAGCATGAAGCGCTGGGTGACGAGCAGGTCGATCATGATGCTCACGACGTTGATCACGGCCAGGACCGCGAACACCCACATCGACAGCCAGAACCCGTCCTTACCGGACTCTTTCACCGCCTCGTCGCCCGCACCGACGCCGGCCGCGATGACCTGGAAGCTCGTCATCATGTCGTTGCCCTGGAAACTGAACAGCACCGACAGCCGCACGCTCAGGACCACCAGCAGCAGAATGCCGGCCAGCCACAGCCAGACGATCACACTCTCGGGGCCGGTGAAGTAGCCGCGGGTCACGCGCCAGAACTGGTGGCCCCACGTGGTGAACCGCACGAGGAGGACCAGGACGACCATCGTGGCGACCGCCGCGTAGGCCCAGCCCTGGGCGACCCACCACAACGAGGTCCACAGCTCGTTGCCCCAATCGAGAGTCGGGGTGAACGTTTCCATTCGGGCAAGGTACCCCGGCGACCTGGCTACGGCGCCGCGGCGTGGCTTTGCGGATCGTCGAGTCGCTCCAGCCGCCACTCGCCGTCGCCGACGAGCTCCAGGCGCCGGTGGTGGAACGGCGCGACCGAGGCGCGATGGCTGACGCTGACCACGATGGTCTGGGGCAGCTCGGCGCGCAGCAACCGGTACAGCGTCTGCTCCAGCCCCTCGTCCATCGCCGAGGTCGACTCGTCGAGAAACACGGCCCGGGGCCGCGCCAGCAGGATGCGCGCGAACGCGATGCGCTGCTGCTCGCCGACCGAGAGCACCTTGGCCCAGTCCTGCGTCTCGTTGAGCCGGATGACCAGGTTCGGCAGCGCGACATCGAGCAGCGCCTTCTGGACGCGATTGTCCTCGAACGTGCCCGGCGGCCGGGGGTAGGACACCACCGCGCGCAGGTCGCCGACGGGGAAGTAGGGCAGCTGCGGGACGAACATGGTCTCGTCGCGCCCCTCAGGGAGCAGCACCCGGCCCGACGCGTAGGGCCACATCCCGGCCAGGCTCTGCACCAGCACCGACTTGCCGATACCCGACGGGCCGGTGATCACCAGTCCCTCACCGGTTTCCATCGACAGGTCGAGGGTCCGCACCAACGGTGTGCCGTCGGGTCTGCGCACCTCCACCCGCTGCACCGCCAACTCGCCGTTGCCGGAACTCTCGGTGCTGACGGCGGTGAACGCTGCCGCGCGGGTGTTCTGGTCGACCAGGCCGTCGAGCCGGATGATCGCCGCGCGGTAGCTCGCGAACTCGTCGTAGGCGTTGCGGAAGAACGACAGCGAGTCGTGGATGGCGCCGAACGAGTTCGACGACTGCCACACGTCACCGAAGGTGATGCGGCCGGCGAACAGCCCCTGCGCCTGCACCAGCCACGGCAGCGGGTTGATGGTCTGGCTGACCGACACGTTCCACCCGAAGTACATCATCATCCGGTTCAGGTAGCGGCGATAGTTGTCCATCACGCCGTCCAATTGGCCTCTGAGCGCCGACCGTTCCGCCGGCTCGCCTCGGTACAGCCCGACCGCGGCGCCGGCGTCGCGCACCCGGACCAGCGCGTACCGGAAGCCCGCGTTGCGTAACTCGTTGACGTAGCTGAGCCGGATCATCGGCCGACCGATGACGAACGCCACGACGGTCGCGATCAGCACGTAGACGACGACGATCCAGAACAGTGCACGCGGCAGCGTGAGCCCGCCCAAGGTGACCGGCTCGGACAGCCGCCACAGGATCGGGCCGAACGACAACACCGACAGCACCGCCCCCACGGCGCCGAACAGCAAGGTGTTGCCCGAGTTGTAGATCGGGTTGTTCGGGGTACCGCCGACCCCGGCGGTGAACACGTCGATGTCCTGCTGGATCCGCTGGTCCGGGTTGTCGATCGGCCGGCCGGTGAACTGGGCCCGGTAGTAGGCGAGATCGCCGAGCCAGTCGTCGATGAAGCGGCGGCTCAGCCAGATCCGCCAGCGCATCATGAACCGCTGGGTCAAATACATGTCGGCCAGCAGTCGGACCACGAAGCACGCGGCCAGCACCGCGAACACCCGCATCGACGCCCAGAAACCCGCCATCCCGCTGTTCATGCCGCCCTGGAAGGCGACCTGCAGCGACGTGAACAGGTCGTTGATGTAGTAGGTCAGCAGCACGTTCAGTCGTACCGACGCGACGACGGACAACAGCAGCAGCGCGAACAGCGCCCAGACCACTGCGCTGTGCCTGCCCGTGAAGTACCCGGCCGTCACGCGCCAGAACTGGCGACCCCACTCGGTGAACCGGCCCAGCAACACCAGAATGACCAACAGACACACCGCAGTCAGCGCGAATGTCTGACCGATCCAAATTAGCGAATGGAAGAACTCGCGGCCCCAGTCGAGGGTCGGGCGGAACGTCAGAGCATCAACCGTGTCCACCGCCGGGTGGCCCCCCTCCGCACGCCTTACGGTCTGCGGCGAAGTTACCGCAGGTTGCAGCTCGGCGGGGAGACCGCGCTATCCGAATGTCGTCCGCAGAGCGGCGATCAGGCCGTCGGCGTCGCACCGACCGGACTGGCGGTATGCGAGGTATCCGTCGGGCCGCACCAGGAACAGGGCGGGGCCCGCAGCGCCGTACTGTCGCGCGAAATCGCCGTCCCGGTCACGGATCAGCGGCAGCACGGTGGCGGCGACGTCGGCGGTTCCCGCCGCGATCAGATACACATCGAGCCGACCGTGGGCGGCGCCGGTCGCGGCCGCGGCGGTGGCCTCGAGTGCGTCGACGTCGTCGGTTCCGACGGGGCCGTCGACGTACAGCAGCAGGGTGTGGTCGAGGGCGCTGAACACCGTGAACAACCGGACCGGTGCGCTGACCGCCGGCCGGGTCAGGCCGCGGGCGTCGGGGGCGCGGCCGCCCGCGGAGCCTGTGACGATCGGGCTGCCCGCATAGTCGATCAGCAGTTGTGCCTCGCGGCGCATCGCGTAGGACGCCTCGGTGGGGTCCGTCCCCATGCCCACGCCGGCGCCGTCGCGGGCATTACGCACGGTGCGGCCGACGACCTCCTCGCCGACGGGCCGCCGTTCGGCGTCGTAACTGTCCGTCAACTGCGGTGCCGCGGCGCCCGACACCGCCAGCGCCAGCTTCCAGGCCAGATTGTGCGCGTCCTGGATGCCGGTGTTCATGCCCTGCGCGCCCGTCGGCGGATGAATGTGGGCGGCGTCGCCGGCGACGAACACCCGGCCCCGCCCGTACGCGTCGACGATGCGGTGGCTGATCCGGAACACCGAGGACCACCGCAGGTTCCGCGCGGTGGTGGGCTGCGGGGACAGGCGGTCCAGCACGGCCTGGATGTCCTCCAGCTCAGGGGTCCGCCCCGACGGAAAATCCGCAGGCACCAGCATCGACATCCGATACCGGCAGCGACCGGGCAGCGGAATACACACCAACAGGTCGTCGGTGGCCCCGTCGGTCTGGTGCACCGACCGCACCGCATACCCGGGCGGCATCGACCAGTCCACCTCGACGTCGCCGAGCATGTACTGCTCCTCGAACGCCGCACCCTCGAACGTCAGCCCCAAGGTCCTGCGCACGACGCTGTGGGCCCCGTCGGCGCCGACCAGATAGCCGGCGCGCACCGTCTTGTCCCCGCCGGGGCCGGTCAGCGTCGCCGTCACCCCGTCGCCGTCCTGAGCGAAGCCGCTCACCTGCACGCAACGCTCGACGAGCACGCCGCGCAGCGCGAGTTCCTCCTGCAGAACGCGTTCGGTCTCGTACTGCGGAATGCAGAAGAAGCCGAACGGTACGTCGGGCGGCAGACTCAGGTCGAGGCGTCCCACCTGTGCTCCGTTGACGTAGACGAGCTGTCCGTTCATCGGCTCGCCCGCGTCGAGGATCCGACGCAGAATCCCCATGCCCTCGAAGATCTCCAGGGTGCGCGGTTGCACCCCGACTGCTTTGGCGTAGCGCCGCGGGTGCGGCAGTGGGTCCACGATGCGGACCTCGACGCCGCGGCGGGCCAACTCGAGGGCGGCGGTCAGGCCGACCGGACCGGCGCCGGCGATCAGGACCGGGACGGACGACGGGGAGGTCACCGTCGGATTATGGTTGCCGCCGCGCAAATGCGGGCGCGTACCGTGATCGTGTGGCACGCACCTCCTCCAAGACTGAATCTGCGAAGACCGGCCGGATCTCCGGCCGATTCTGGAAGCTGCTGGGCGCCAGCACTGACAAGGACCAGGACCGCTCCATGGCCTTGGTCCGCAAGGCGGCCGACTTCGACTCCAAGGCCGCCGAACTCGACGAGGACCAACTGCGCAAGGCCGCCAAACTGCTCGAGCTCGACGACCTCGCCGACGCCGCCGACATCCCCCAGTTCCTGGCGATCGCCCGCGAAGCCGCCGACCGGACCATCGGCCTGCGGCCGTTCGACGTGCAGTTGCTCGGCGCCCTGCGAATGCTGGCCGGCGACGTCGTCGAGATGGCCACCGGCGAGGGCAAGACGCTGTCCGGCGCGATCGCCGCGGCCGGCTACGCGCTGGCCGGGCGCAACGTGCACGTCATCACCATCAACGACTACCTGGCCCGCCGCGACGCCGAGTGGATGGGGCCGGTGATCGAGGCCATGGGGCTGAGCATCGGGTGGATCACCGCCGACTCCACCGCCGCCGAGCGCCGCGCCGCCTACGCCTGCGACGTCACCTACGCCTCGGTCAACGAGATCGGCTTCGACGTGCTGCGTGATCAGCTGGTCACCGACGTGGCCGACCTGGTCTCGCCGAACCCGGACGTGGCGCTGATCGACGAGGCCGACTCGGTGCTCGTCGACGAGGCGCTGGTGCCGTTGGTGCTGGCCGGCACCAGCCACCGCGAGACCCCCCGGCTCGAACTGATCCGCCTGGTGGGCGAACTCGACGAGAACACCGACTACGCGACCGACAACGACAGCCGCAACGTGCACCTCACCGAGGCGGGCGCCCGCAAGATCGAGGCGGCTCTCGGCGGCATCGACCTGTACTCCGAGGAACACGTCGCCACCACACTGACCGAGGTGAACGTCGCGCTGCACGCCCACGTGCTGCTGCAGCGCGACGTGCACTACATCGTGCGGGACGACGCCGTGCACCTGATCAACTCCTCACGCGGGCGCATCGCGACGCTGCAGCGCTGGCCGGACGGCCTGCAGGCCGCGGTGGAGGCCAAAGAGGGCATCGAGACCACCGAGACCGGCGAGGTGCTCGACACCATCACCGTGCAGGCGCTGATCAACCGGTACCCGCGGGTGTGCGGGATGACCGGCACCGCGCTGGCCGCCGGCGAGCAGCTGCGGCAGTTCTACAAACTCGGCGTCTCACCGATCCCGCCGAACAAGCCCAACATCCGCGAGGACGAGACCGACCGCGTCTACGTGACCATCGCGGCCAAGAACGACGCCGTCGTCGAGCACATCGCCGAGATCCACCAGACCGGACAGCCGGTGCTGGTCGGCACCCGGGACGTCGCCGAGTCCGAGGACCTGCACAGGCGGCTGGTCAAGGCCGGCGTGCCCGCGGTGGTGCTCAACGCCAAGAACGACGCCGAAGAGGCCAGCGTCATCGCCGAGGCGGGCAAGCTCGGCGCGGTCACGGTGTCGACCCAGATGGCCGGCCGCGGCACCGACATCCGGCTCGGCGGCTCCGACGAGTCCAGTCACGATCAGGTCGTCGAACTCGGCGGGCTGCACGTGATCGGCACCGGGCGCCACCACACCGAGCGGCTCGACAACCAGCTGCGCGGTCGCGCCGGGCGCCAGGGCGACCCCGGCACCTCGGTGTTCTTCTCCAGCTGGGAAGACGACCTCGTCGTCTCGCACCTGGAGGACAACAAGCTTCCGCTGGAGTGCGACGAAAACGGCCGGGTGCTCAGCCCGAAGGCAGCGACCCTGCTCGAGCACGCCCAGCGCGTCGCCGAGGGCCGGCTGCTCGACGTGCACGCCAACACCTGGCGCTACAACCAGCTGATCGCGCAGCAACGCGCAATCCTGGTGGAGCGGCGCGACACCCTGCTGCGCACCGCGACGGCCCGCGACGAGATCGCCGAACTGGCCCCGGAGCGCTACCAGGAGGTCAGCGCCCGGCTGGGCGACGACGCCGACGAGAAGCTGGAGAAGATCTGCCGGCTGATCATGCTCTACCACCTCGACCGGGCCTGGGCGGACCACCTGGCGTTCCTGGCCGACATCCGGGAGAGCATCCACCTGCGCGCGCTGGGCAGGCAGAACCCGCTCGACGAGTTCCACCGGATGGCCGTCGACGCGTTCGCGTCCCTGGCCGCCGATGCGATCGAGGCCGCTCAGCAGACCTTCGAGACCGCGCCGTCGATCGAGGACGAGCCCGGGGTCGACCTGTCCAAGCTGGCGCGGCCGACGTCGACGTGGACGTACATGGTCCACGACAACCCGCTGGCCGACGACACCCTCTCGGCACTGAGCCTGCCCGGGGTGTTCCGCTAGGTTTACCGGCATGGCCCGCACCTTCGGACAAGGGGATGCGGTGGCACCGCGCGACAAGGTGCTGACGGTGCCGAACGCGCTGTCGATGATCCGGCTCGTGCTCGTCCCGGTGTTCCTCTACCTGATGCTTGTCGCGGACGCGACCGGGTGGGCGCTGGCTGTGCTCATCTTCAGCGGGCTGTCCGACTGGGCCGACGGCAAGATCGCCCGGCTCTACACCAACCAGTCGTCCCGGCTCGGGGAGCTGCTGGACCCGGCCGTCGACCGGATCTACATGATCACCGTGCCCCTGACGATGGCCGCGGTCGGCCTGTTGCCGTGGTGGTTCGTCGCGCTGCTGCTCGGCCGCGACGCGGTGCTGGCCGCCACCCTCCCGCTGCTGCGCAGCCGCGGGCTGTCGGCACTGCCGGTCACCTATATCGGCAAGGCGGCGACGTTCGCGCTGATGGTCGGACTGCCGATGGTGCTGGGCGGCCAGTTCGACGCCCAGTGGAGCCGGGTGGTGCTGGCGGCCGGGTGGGCTTTCCTGATCTGGGGCCTGGCGATGTATCTGTGGTCGGGGATCCTGTATCTGATCCAGGTCAGGATGGTCATGCGGGAGATGCCCCCCTCATGAGCACGATGGGGGGATTCGACTCGGCCGGGCGCAACGCGCACGAGCCGGGCGCACCCACGCGCATCCCGGTCCCGTCACTGCTGCGCTCGCTGCTGACCGAACACCTCGACCCCGGCTACGCGGCCGCCGCGGCGGCCGGCAAGCCCCGCCGGCGCGGGTCCGGC
>NZ_BCRS01000120.1 GCF_001552715.1 Mycolicibacterium vaccae NBRC 14118 = CIP 105934
GCTGCCGGGCCGCCCGCCGCCGTGCCCGGCCCGCCCTCGATGCCCGGTATGCCACCCGCCCCGGGCCCCGCGCCCGGCCCCGTGAGCTAGCACACCCCCTGCACGCCCGCATTCGGGTGCGGCGGTGTCAGGAGCCTAGACTCGCTGGTGATGACATCTACTGCGCCTGACCTGGAAGCGGCCGTCCGGGCTGCCCTCACCAAGGTGATCGACCCCGAGCTGCGGCGTCCGATCACCGAAGTGGGCATGGTCAAGAACGTCACCGTCGACCCTGACGCCTCCGTCCACGTCGAGATCTACCTGACCACGTCCGCGTGCCCGAAGAAGACGGAGATCTCCGACCAGGTCACCCGCGCGGTGCAGGACGTACCCGGCACCGGCGCGGTCAAGGTCAGCCTGGACGTGATGAACGACGAACAGCGCGCCGAACTGCGCAAGATGCTGCGCGGCGACTCCCGCGAACCGGTGATCCCGTTCGCCCAGCCGGGGTCACTCACTCGGGTCTACGCGGTCGCGTCGGGCAAGGGCGGTGTCGGGAAGTCGAGCGTCACCGTGAACCTGGCCGCGGCGATGGCGGCCCGCGGCCTGTCGGTCGGCCTCCTCGACGCCGACATCTACGGCCACTCCGTGCCCCGGATGATCGGCGCCACCGACCGGCCCACCCAGGTCGACTCGATGATCCTGCCGCCGGTCGCCCACGACGTGCGGGTCATCTCGATCGCGATGTTCACCCAGGGCAACACCCCCGTGGTGTGGCGCGGCCCGATGCTGCACCGGGCGTTGCAGCAGTTCCTCGCCGACGTGTACTGGGGCGATCTGGACGTGTTGCTGCTCGACCTGCCCCCGGGCACCGGCGACATCGCGATCTCGGTGGCGCAGCTGATCCCGGGCGCGGAGATCCTCGTGGTCACCACGCCGCAGTTGGCCGCCGCCGAAGTGGCCGAGCGGGCAGGCGCGATCGCGCTGCAGACGCGTCAGCGCATCGCCGGCGTCGTGGAGAACATGGTCGACGGGCCCGTCATCAAGATGTTCGGCGAGGGCGGCGGTCGCCATGTCGCCGAGAGCCTGTCCCGCGCGGTCGGCGCCGACGTGCCGCTGCTCGGCCAGGTTCCGCTGGATCCGGAACTGGTCGCTGCCGGTGACTCCGGGATCCCGCTGGTGCTCAGCGCACCCGACTCCCCCGCGGGCAAGGAACTGCGCAAGGTGGCCGACGCGCTGTCCAGCCGCAAGCGGGGGCTGGCCGGGATGTCTCTGGGACTCGATCCCGCCGGTCGCTAGCCGCAACCGGCCCGCGAGGTCAGGTCGCGTCGGTGTCGAACGGCGTCGCACCCGAGGGCGGAGTTTCCGTCCGGTGGGTCTCCTCCATCGCCGCCGCGGGCCCCGGCCCCGACTGGGGCTTCTCGGGCGGCTTGCCCGGCGTCGCCCCGTTCTGGTCGAACTTGCCGGTGAAGATCGAGTCGTCGCCGTCGAGAAGGTGTTTGGTCAGCGCCGCGCGCGGCGTCATGCCCCGCAGTTTCTGCAACTCCGACAACGGCTCTCGCAGGTCGTCGAAGTCGGTGCCCAGCTCCTCACGCAGCTGGGTGGTCGCGCCGGTCACATAATCACGGACCTGGCGCACCGCTCCCGCGGTCCAACGGATGGCTCCGGGCAGCCGTTCCGGCCCGAGGATCACCAGACCGGCGATCACCAGGACCAGCATCTCGCCCCAGCCGACGTTCGCGAACATCGTTACGTGCTGTCGTCGCCGTTGGGAGTCACCATCAACGTGACCGGTCGTCCTTCGCGGAGCACCTCGACGGGGGCCGGCTGGCCGATCATGAGCTGACGGACCGCGACGATGAACTCGTCGGCGTCGGCGACCTTGCGGTCGCCGACCTTGACGACGACGTCGTTCTCCAGGATGCCCGCCCGCTCGGCCGGGCTACCCGGTGACACGTCGGCGATCTGCGCACCCTTGGCCACGTCGTTGCTCACCGACCGCGCGGTCAGCCCGAGCGTCGGGTGGGCGATCTTGCCGTTCTTGATCAACGTCTCCACGACCTGCTTGACCTCGTTCACCGGGATCGCGAAGCCGAGTCCGCTGGCGCTGTCGGACAACGACTTGCCCGCGGTGTTGATGCCGATTACCTCGGACCGCATGTTGATCAGGGGGCCGCCGGAGTTGCCGTGGTTGATCGACGCGTCGGTCTGCACGCCGTCGATGACGGTGTCGGTGTCCGAGCCGTCACCGGAGAGCGGGACGGGCCGGTGCAGGGCACTGATGATGCCGTGCGTGACGGTGCTGCGCAGGCCCAGCGGCGCGCCGGCGGCGATGACCTCTTCACCGACCCGCAACTTCTCCGAGTCACCCATGCGGGCGACGACCAGGTTGTCGACGTTGTCGACCTTGAGCACCGCGAGGTCGGTCTTGGGGTCGCGGCCGACCAGGTTCGCAGGCACCTCGGAACCGTCGTTGAACACGACCGACATCTGGAATTCGCTCGGGTTGGACGCGGCTTCGGAGATCACGTGGTTGTTGGTGACGATGTAACCGCGGCCGTCGATGACCACACCGGAGCCCTGCGAGCCTTCCCGGTCACTGGTCGCCTCGATCGTCACGACCGAGTCCGCCACGGCGGCAGCAACTTTCGCGAACTGCCCTTCGGCCTCGTCGCCGCCGACCGCGGTCTCCAGGGTGACCTTCGACGTGGTGAACGCCGTCACCACCTCGGCGGTGGTGCGCCCCACCCAGCCGCCGGCCACCCCGATGAGCAGAGCGGTGATGCCGAGCACGACGAGCGCGACGTAGGACACCTTGCCGCCGAACAGCACGTCGCGCACACCCAGTTTGCCGACCGGGGCCGCCTGCTGGACGGGGGCGGTCGGGGTCAGGGCGGGGGTGCCCAGCGCGGCGGGGGCACCAGGGTTGCGCCACGGGTCGTCGGGTTCGTCGACGTCGCCGGCACGCTCGGCCTCGAGGGCGCCGGCATCGGCGGGATGGCGCTGGAGCGAGTCGCCACCCGGGTGCGGGCGGCCGAACGCTTCGGCCAGCACCGGATCCGGCGGCTGGTCTTTGGGGGTGTACTCACCCTGGTCGCGATGCTTGTCAGCGCTGAGGAACGATCCGCTGACGCCGGCCGGTCTGCCGAATGCGCGCTGAGCCGACGGATCGACCGGCGGACGTGACACCGGTCGCGGCTCGAGACGGTCACGACCGGTCTGGTCCAGATTGGTCACCCGTTCATCGCCCTTTCCTGACCCTTTCTCGGACCGTGACCGGCCCTGCACTTCCACACCCGCTGACGTCCGCTGTGACGGCGCCTGCGGTCGTGGTCGATACCGCTCTACCCTACCGGCGTCGGCGACGCGGCCGCTGAGTGCCGTCAGCTAACTGGGGAGAATCAACGGGCTCCGACGCCTCCGCGGGCGTGTGGTTCGGGATCTGGGACAACAACCCCAGCAGAGAACTCGGCATCGCGACCGGGCGACATTCCCGCAACGCCTCGCGCGCCTGCCGCTGCGCATCGACCTCCATCGCGCACTCCTGGCACAACGACAGATGGTGGGCGGCCCTCAGGTGGGCGGACATTCGCAGTTCGCCGTCGACGAACGCAGCGATCGCCTCGGTGGACAGATGCTCGGTGGAACCGAACTGCCGGGGACCCACCGGATCGCCGTTCTGTGCGGCGAGATGGTCTGGGAGCCAGGAGAAGGCCCGACGGAATGCATGTCCGGGATCGAACACCACCAAGCTCCTCTCCACTCGGCGTCGTGGGCTACCTGCCGACCTTCTTCGAATGTAGCGCGGCGCAGTGGACAGCACCGCCGGAACGTCAGGCCGAGGTGGCCGAATCCAGGGCGGCGCCGGTGTCGGAGTGGCGCGCCAGGTACTCGCGCAGCGCCTGACGGCCACGGTGGATACGGCTGCGCACGGTGCCCAACTTCACCCCGAGGGTGGCGCCGATCTCCTCGTACGACAGACCTTCGATGTCACACAGCACGACCGCGGCGCGGAACTCCGGGGCCAACGAGTCCAGGGCGGCCTGCAGGTCCGGGCCGAGCCGGGAGTCGTGGTAGATCTGCTCGGGGTTCGGCTCGTCGGCGGGCACCCGGTCGTAATCCTCGGGCAGCGCCTCCATCCGGATGCGCCCACGGCGACGCACCATGTCGAGGAACAGGTTCGTGGTGATGCGGTGCAACCAGCCCTCGAACGTGCCGGGCTGGTAGTTCTGCACCGACCGGAACACGCGGATGAACGTCTCCTGCGTCAGGTCCTCGGCATCGTGCTGGTTGCCCGACAAGCGGTAGGCCAGGCGGTACACCCGATCGGCATGCTGACGCACCAGCTCGTCCCAGCTCGGCATCGCGGCCTTGTCCCCGGTCGCGTCGAACACCGCGGTACCGGTCAACTCGTCGCTCGGCTCCACCCAGTTCGCATCCGTGTACTGCTCGAGGTGGGCCATGGTGACCGGCGCGGCGGCGGTGGTGGCGACGGGGCCGTGTGTGGTGGTCGTCAGATCCTCCAGGTCGTGGGAGTCGCGGCCATGCAATGACGGCCGCTCGTCGGCGTCAACAACACGCGCCGGGAAGTTGTTCCCGGCACGCGAGAGATCGGTGCGTGCGCTGGATGCGCCGTCTGTCATGCGATTACCGTCTCCCGTTCTGGTGTGGCGGGCATATGAGCAAACTGAACTTTTCCTGAGAAACTTCGCTACCCCGTTTCCGAGCAGCGGAAACGGGGTTGCCGGCGCCCTGTTCCGGCTGCAACGACCGGGCGTGTCGCATTCGCCGGGGATGCGGACTTGGCTCTACGCTGCGGGCATGTCCAGCACCGACGAGCCCGGGGCCGAGTCCGGCGATGCCACCGCACGGGCCCGTCAGGCCGCAGCGATCGTCAACCACGCCGAGCAGTCGATCTCCGAGGACGCGATCGTCGCCGCGGCCCGGGAACGCGCCGTGGACATCGGCGCCGGCGCGGTGACCCCTGCGGTCGGTGCGCTGCTGTGCGTGCTGGCGAAGGTGACGGGCGCCCGCGCGGTCGTCGAAGTCGGCACCGGCGCCGGGGTCAGTGGCCTCTGGCTGCTGTCGGGGATGCGTGAGGACGGCGTGCTGACCACCATCGACGTCGAACCCGAGCACCAGCGGATCGCCAAGCAGGCCTTCTCCGAGGCCGGCGTGGGTCCGGGCCGGACGAGGTTGATCGGCGGCCGCGCCCAGGAGGTGCTGACCCGGTTGGCCGACGAGTCCTACGACCTGGTGTTCATCGACGCCGCACCGGCCGATCAGCCGCAGTTCGTCACCGAGGGTGTGCGACTGCTACGCCCCGGCGGCGCGATCGTCGTGCACCGGGCCGCGCTCGGCGGCCGGGCCGGAGACGCGTCGGCCAAGGACAGCGAAGTCGCCGCGGTGCGCGAGGCCGCCCGGTTGATCGCTGAGGATGAACGGCTCACGCCGGTGCTGATCCCGTTGGGCGACGGCCTGCTCGCCGCCGCCCGCGACTGACCCGCACACCCACCCAGAGCGCCGCCACCCCCTCTCCCCCAAGCGCCGCGGAATAGCGTTCCGGGCTGCTCGAAGGGCCCTTTTCACGACCCGGAATGCTGTTCCGCGGCGGAGAGCCGGCGACCCTTGACCGCGGACTGAACGCGCGTTTAGCATGTTGAACATGCGTTCAGTCGACGATCTGACCGCGGCGGCGCGAATCCGCGACGCCGCCCTCGACCTGTTCGGCCGCGAGGGCTTCACGGTCAGCGTGCGCGCCATCGCCGCCGCGGCAGGGGTCAGCCCGGGGCTGGTGATCCACCATTTCGGCTCCAAGGAGGGCCTGCGCAAGGCGTGCGACGACTACGTCGCCGAGACAGTGCGGGCAAGCAAGACCGAGACCATCCAGTCCTCCGATCCCGCGACCTGGTTCGCCCAGATGGCCGAGATCGAGGAGTACGCCCCCTTGATGGGGTACCTGGTGCGCAGCATGCAGGCCGGCGGAGATCTCGCGAAGGCGTTCTGGCAGCACATGATCGACAACGCCGAGCAGTACATCGAGGCCGGGGTGCGGGCCGGGACCATCAAACCGAGCCCGGATCCGAAGGGCCGCGCCCGGTTCCTCGCGATGTCCGCCGGCGGCAGCTTCCTGCTCTACCTGCAGCTGCACGACGACCCGACGGATCTGCGGGCGGTGCTGCGCGACTACAGCGAAGACATGATGCTGCCGGCGCTGGAGCTCTACACCAACGGGCTGATGGCCGAGTCCACCATGTACGACGCGTTCCTCGCCCAACGGCGACAAGGCATTCCGTTGACCGCGATGAAAGGGGCACCCGATGACCGGCAATGATCTGGCCGTCGACATCCGAGGACTGCGAAAGTCCTTCGGCCGCACCCGGGCACTGGACGGGCTGGACCTCGTCGTCGCCCCGGGCGAGGTGGCCGGGTTCCTGGGGCCCAACGGCTCGGGCAAGTCCACCACCATCCGCGTGCTGCTCGGGCTGCTGCGTGCCGACGGCGGCACGGTCCGGCTGCTGGGCGGTGACCCGTGGCGCGACGCGGTGCCACTGCACCGCCGGATCGCCTATGTGCCAGGCGATGTGACCCTGTGGCCCAACCTGACAGGGATGCAGGCCATCGACTTCCTGGCGCGCCTGCCCGGCGAGGACACCGTGGACGAGGCGCGCCGCGACGAGCTGATCGAGCGCTTCGAACTCGACCCGCACAAGAAGGCGCGCACCTACTCCAAGGGCAACCGGCAAAAGGTCGCGATCATCGCCGCGTTCTGCACGCACAGCGAGTTGTTCGTCCTCGACGAGCCGACCTCGGGCCTGGATCCGCTGATGGAACAGACCTTTCAGCAGTGCGTGCGCGAGGTGGCCGGCCGGGGCGCGGCGGTACTGCTGTCCAGCCACATCCTGGCCGAGGTCGAAAAGCTCTGCGACACAGTGACCATCGTGCGTGCCGGGCGCACAGTTCGCTCGGGGACGCTGACCGAGATGCGCCATCTGATGCGCACCACAATCAGCGCCCGCACCCGCGGAACCGCCGACAGCCTGCACCGGGCGCCCTACATCCACGACCTGCGCACCGACGACCGAAACCTGCGCTTCGCCGTGGACCGCGACGATCTCGACCGGGCGATGGCCGACCTGGGCGGCCTTGGCATCGAGGAGCTGACGGTGGCCCCGGCATCGCTGGAGGATCTCTTCCTCCGTGAATACCAGGGAGCGGAACGGTGAGTGCCACCGCCGAGGTCGCCACCCGCGGCCCCCGGCACACCGCCGCGACGACGGGCTCGCCATGGACGGCCACCGGCGCGCTGGTCCGGCTCGCGCTGCGCCGCGACCGCATCCGGCTACCCGTCTGGATCGCGGCGCTGACCGCGCTGATGGCATACTCCCCCAACACCATCGAGCTGGCCTACCCCGAGGAGGCCCAGCGCCAGGCCAGGGTGAATCTGCTCAAGACCCCGGCCGGCATGATGCTCGGCGGCCCGATGTTCGGCGGCCGCGAAACCGATCTCGGTGCGATGGTGGCCAACGAGCTGATGCTGACGCTGATCGTGGCCACGTCGATCCTGGCCATTCTCACCGTGATTCGG
This sequence comes from Mycolicibacterium vaccae NBRC 14118 = CIP 105934, assembly GCF_001552715.1. GTDB lineage: Bacteria > Actinomycetota > Actinomycetes > Mycobacteriales > Mycobacteriaceae > Mycobacterium > Mycobacterium vaccae. The sequence continues at coordinate 7,568 of NZ_BCRS01000120.1, forward strand.
CACACCCGAGCCGAGGAGGAGAGCGGCACCGCAGAACTGGTGCTGGCCTCGGTCGTCGGCCGGTATGCGCGGACCGCCGCCGCGCTGACCGTCGTGGTGGCGGCAAACACCGTGCTCGCGGTGACGATGACCGTCGCGATCGCAGCCAACGGATTCGACGTCGTCGACTCGGCCGCGATGTGCCTCGGCATCACCGCGGTGGCCACCGTGTTCGGTGCCGTCGCGGCGGTCACCGCACAGATGTGGCGGGTGGCGCGCGCGGCGACCGGGGCCGCCATGGCCGCCCTCGCGCTGGCAGCGCTGATCCGCGGCGTCGGCGATGTCATCGACAACTCGGGCAGCGCGCTGAGCTGGCTGTCGCCGATCGCGTGGGCGCAGCAGATGCGTCCCTTCGTCGAGCTGCGCTGGTGGCCGCTGGCGCTGCTGATCGGGTTGACGCTGATCCTGGTCGCGGCGGCGGCCGCCCTCCAGATGCGCCGCGAGTATGACGACGGCACGATCGCCACGACCGGCGACCGCCCCGAGGCCCGACCGGTCCGCGGGGTGCTGGCTCTGCATCTGCGGCTGCAGCGCGGCCAGACCATCGGCTGGTCGGTCGGCCTGTTCGCGTCCGGCCTGGCGTTCGGGTCGATGACGAAGTCGCTGCTCGACGCCGCCGAGGACAACGAACTGCTGGCCCGCCTCGTGTCGAGCCAGGGCCTGGACGGGGTCTACACGACGATGTCGCAGTTCCTGGCCGCCGCGGCGTGCGCCTACGTCACCGTGGCGGTGCTGAGGGTCTACAGCGACGAACAGTCGGGCCTCGGCGAAGCGGTGCTGGCCGGTGCGGTCTCCCGCGCCCGCTGGTTGTCGACCGCGGTGGTCGCGGCGCTGCTGGGCGCGACGATGCTGATGTTCGCCGCGGGCCTGGGCAACGGGCTGGGCGCCGGGCTGACGCTGGGCGAGCCCGCCACCGTGCTCAAGCTGACCCTGGCCGGGCTCGCCTTCGTCCCGGCGCTGGCGGTGTCTGCGGGGGTGGCCGCACTGGCGGTGGCTCTGCGGCAGGTGTGGATCGCTTGGCTGGCAGTTACTTTCATCGTCGCGTCGCTGTATCTCGGTGCGCTGCTGCGATTGCCGGAATGGCTGCTCGACCTGTCGCCGGTCGGTCAGACCGACAGCCCGGCCGACGTCCCCGTCACCGCGTGGATCGTGATGTGCTGCGTGGCGGCGGTTCTGGTGGTGGCGGCCACGGGCATCTACCGGCGTCGCGACGCGGTCTGAGGCCTACAGGAGTCCGCGGTGAAGCTGATCGTTCAGACTTTGGCATCGGCGGTGTTCGGTGTGGCATTCTTCGCCGCGGTGCTCTTCTGGCCGGCGGGCACCTTCCACTACTGGCAGGCGTGGGTGTTCCTCGCGGTGTTCGCGGTGACCACGCTGGGGCCGAGCATCGTGCTGGCCGCCCGCCACCCCGACGTGCTGGCGCGTCGCATGAAGGCCGGACCGACGGCGGAAACCCGTCCCGCGCAACGGATCATCATCACCGTGACCATGGCGCTGGTGGCTGCGACGTTCGTCGTGTCGACGCTGGACCACCGGTTCGGCTGGTCCTCGGTGCCGGTGTGGCTGGTCATCGTCGGCAACGTCATGGTCGCCGCGGGACTGGGCATGGCCCAGTTGGTGATCCTGCAGAACCATTACGCGGCGGCGACCGTGCGGGTGGAGGCCGGTCAACCGCTGGTGTCTACGGGCCTCTACGGACTGGTGCGGCACCCGATGTACACCGGCACGCTGATCATGATGCTCGGCACCCCACCCGCGCTGGGTTCGTGGTGGGGACTCGTCTGCGTGGCCGCGGCGGGGCCGGCGTTGGTGGCGCGCATTTTGGACGAGGAGAAGATGCTGACCGCCGAACTCCCCGGCTACCGCGACTACACCGGGAAGGTGCGGTACCGACTCGTCCCCGGCCTGTGGTGAGCCGCCGCATACCGATCGCATGGAGCTGCTCACCGGGCTCGGCCTGGCGACCGCGGCGGGCTGACCGCCTACATTCCGCTGCCGGCGCTCGGGTTGCTGGCCCGGTTCACCGATCTGGGTCACCCTGCCGGCTGGCTGGGCGTGGCCGGAGAACGGCTGGGTGATGACGATCGTCGCGGTGCTGCTGAGCGTGGAGATCGTCGCCGACAAGGTGCCCGTGCTCGACACCGTCAACGACGCCATGCAGACCTTCGTCCGGCCTACCGCAGGCGGCATTCGTCACGTTCTGATATCTCGCATTGCCAGCAACCGCAGCCCAGACGGCGGCTGTGACCGACCCGGGAGCGTTCGCGCAGTCCGGTCAGTGGATCCCGGTCGCCGCTGGGGCGGTCGTCGCGCTGGTGGTGTCGCTGACCAAGTCCACCGTGCGGCCCGCCGCCGACGTCGCCACCGCCGGGGCCGCTGCGCCGGTGCTCAGCACCACCGAGGACCTCGTCAGCATCGGCCTGGTGTTCGCGGCGATCCTGCTGCCCGTCCTCGTGCTGGTGGTGGTCGTGGCGCTGGCGTGGGCGGCGGTCCGGTTGCTGCCGGCGCCGCCACGCCCGCCGTTCCCCCTGAACCGCGTGCGAACGGGTATCCCGCCGGCATGCAGACCTTCCTGCCCTGCCCGGCTTTCGCCGATTCCGCACGCGTGCTGGACACCCGCAGGCTGGGCAAGCAGAGGGTGGAGACGATCCAGATCCTGCGGGCGTTGACCGTCGCCGGGTACGGGTGGCGCCACCATCCCGCCGCGGCGATGTGGGCCGGGTACGAAGAGGCGCTGGTGCGGTACGGGCTGGAGGTGTGCGGGGTGTGGTGCGCCCAGGGCCGGGTCGACACCTGTGCGGCGACACTGGCCGCGGACCTGACGGCCGGCACCGGGCTGACGACGATCCGCTCGTATGACGAGCTCACCGTTGCCGACGAGCTACCGCCCTGGCTCGGCGACAGACAATTTCATCTCAGCCATCAGTCCGCGCTGGTACGCAAGGACCCGGCGCACTACCGGCCGCTGTTCCCGGACGTGCCCGACGATCTGCCCTACATGTGGCCGGCGTCCGACCGGGCCCGCCGCGTGCCGGTGAGCTAGCTCAGATCCAGACGCCCTTACCGACCGCGACCACCCCGCCCGCACTGATCGAGAACCGTTCGCGGTCCTTGTCGAGGTCGACACCGACCATCTCACCCGGCCCGACCACCACGTTCTTGTCCAGGATCGCGTGCCGCACCACGGCGCCGCGCCCGATGCGCACCCCGGGGTGCAGCACACTGCCCTCGACGATCGCGCCGTCGTCGATCACGACGTTGGACGACAGCACCGAATTGCGCACCGACGCAGCCGAAATGATGCTGCCGGCGCCGACCACCGACTCCTGCGCCGAGCCGCCGTTGACGAACTTGGCGGGCGCCAGGTTCTCGGCGCCGCCGCGGATCGGCCAGCGCTTGTTGTACAGGTTGAACACCGGGTGCACCGAGACCAGGTCCATGTGCGCGTCGTAGAACGCGTCGAGCGTGCCGACGTCGCGCCAGTAGCCGTGGTCACGCTCGGTGGCGCCGGGCACCTCGTTGTCGCTGAAGTCGTACACCGCGGCCATGCCGTCGGCGACCAGCCTGGGGATGATGTCGCCGCCCATGTCGTGGTCGGAGTCGTCGTCCTCGGCGTCGGCGCGGATGGCGTCGATGAGCACCTTGGTGGTGAAGATGTAGTTGCCCATCGACGCGAACGTCATCTCGGGGTCGTCGGGCGTGCCCGGCGGATCGGCCGGCTTCTCCACCCAGCCCCGGATGCGTCCGGAATCGTCGGCGTCGATGCAGCCGAACGCACTGGCCTCCGAACGCGGCACCCGGATCCCGGCCACGGTCGCGCCCGCGCCGCTCTCGATGTGCTGCTGGACCATCTGCTCCGGGTCCATCCGGTACACGTGGTCGGCGCCGAAGATCACGATGTAGTCGGGGTCTTCGTCGTAGATCAGGTTCATCGACTGGTAGATCGCGTCCGCTGAACCGGTGTACCAGCGCGGACCGAGCCGCTGCTGGGCAGGCACCGGGGTGATGTACTCACCCGCAAGCCCCGAAAGCCGCCAGTTCTGCGAGATGTGGCGGTCCAGCGAATGAGACTTGTACTGGGTCAGCACACAGATTCGCAGATAGCGGGCATTGACGAGGTTCGAGAGAACGAAATCGATGAGCCGGTAACCGCCCCCGAAGGGCACGGCCGGTTTGGCGCGATCGGCTGTCAACGGGTAGAGGCGCTTGCCTTCTCCGCCTGCGAGGACGATGCCCAACACATGTGGCGCTTCCCTCATGATGCCAACCTATCCGCACGTGGGGACAGGGGCCACCCATTCCCGCTTTTGCCGTGTCGCGCGCCGCCCCGCCGACCGCGGCGCAGGGACTTCTCGGCTGTCTGTCAAGACAATTGGGGATGCTTCGCGACGGGTCCCGAAGTTGGATACCGTCACAGCATGCGGGTGGCGATGATGACTCGGGAGTATCCACCCGAGGTGTACGGCGGAGCCGGGGTCCATGTCACGGAACTGGTCGCGCAACTGCGCCACCTGTGCGAGGTCGACGTGCACTGCATGGGCGCACCACGGGCCGGCGCCGTCGTCGCCCAACCCGATCCCGCGCTGGCCGGGGCCAACCCGGCGCTGACGACGCTGTCGGCCGACCTGAACATGGTCAATGCGGCGTCGGCGGCCACCGTGGTGCACTCGCACACGTGGTACGCCGGCATGGCCGGGCATCTGGCGGCGCTGCTCTACGGGGTCCCGCACGTGCTCACCGCCCACTCGCTGGAACCGATGCGGCCGTGGAAGGCCGAGCAGCTCGGCGGCGGCTACCGCATCTCGTCGTGGGTCGAGAAGACGGCCGTCGAGGCCGCGGACGCGGTCATCGCGGTCAGTTCGGGAATGCGCAAGGATGTACTGCGCACCTATCCGGCCCTGGATCCTGACCGGGTCCACGTGGTGCGCAACGGCATCGACACCGAGGTCTGGTACCCGGCCGACCCGAACCCCGACGATTCGGTGCTGGCCGAGCTCGGCGTGGACCCCGCACGTCCGATCGTCGCGTTCGTCGGCCGGATCACCCGCCAGAAGGGCGTCGCGCACCTGGTGGCAGCGGCGCACCACTTCGACCCCGAGGTGCAGCTGGTGCTGTGCGCCGGCGCGCCCGACACCCCGGAGATCGCCGAGGAGGTGGCCTCGGCGGTCCGGGAGCTGTCCGCGGCCCGCACCGGGGTCTTCTGGGTGCGCGAGATGCTGCCCACCCCCAAGATCCGCGAGATCTTGTCGGCAGCAGTCGTTTTCGTCTGCCCGTCGGTGTACGAGCCGCTGGGCATCGTGAACCTCGAGGCCATGGCGTGCTCGACGGCGGTGGTCGCCTCCGATGTCGGCGGGATCCCTGAGGTGGTGGCCGACCAGCAGACGGGTCTGCTGGTGCACTACGACCCCGAGGACACCGCGTCATTCGAGAACGGACTGGCCGTCGCGGTCAACTCGCTGGTCGCCGACCCGCAACGGGCAGTCGAATTCGGCAAAGCCGGACGTCTGCGGTGCATCGACGAGTTCTCCTGGGCACAGATCGCCCAGGAGACCCTGCAGATCTACCGCGCGGTCTCGCGCTAGCGCTCGTCGCGCTAGCTGGTGACACCCTTGAGTTCGTCGCCCAGTGCCGCGGCCTCTTCCGGGGTGAGTTCGACGACGAGCCTGCCACCGCCTTCCAGTGGTACCCGCATCACGATGCCCCGCCCCTCCTTGGTTGCTTCCAGAGGACCGTCGCCGGTCCGGGGCTTCATCGCCGCCATCGAGTGCTCCCTCCGCATGGGCGTGCCCGTCAGGGCTCTGTTCTGCCGCGAGCCGGGCCTCGCACCCTTCGACGTGCAACGACAGCACCCGGCTCTGAACTGCTACAGACCTCCATTGTTCCCTATCCAGGGCGGGTCGTGTGCGAAGACCCGGCTATAGCGGTCCGCACGCGCCGTTCCGGACCCCGATCGCCGGCCGCTACCGCCCGTCTACCTCCCGTCCGCGAGCCCCGGCACCCAGCAGTTGGCGACATGGTCGTCGACCATCCCGGTCGCCTGCATCAGCGCGTAGGCCGTCGTCGGCCCGACGAATCGGAAGCCCCGCTTCTTGAGCTCTTTGGCCATCGCCTTCGACTCCGTTGTCACGGCCGCGATCTCCGACATGGTGGCCGGCCGCCCCCGGGTCGCCCGATCCGCGGGAGCGAACGACCACAGCAACTCCCCCAGATCCTCACCGGCGTCGGCCATGTCGGCGACGACCCGCGCGTTGGCGATCGTCGCGTCGATCTTGGCGCGGTTGCGCACGATGCCCGGATCGCCCATCAACCGCTCCACGTCGCGGTCGGTGTAGCGGGCGACGCGCTCCACATCGAATCCGTCGAACGCGGAACGGAAGTTGTCCCGCTTGCGCAGGATGATCAGCCAGGACAACCCGCTCTGGAACGCCTCGAGGCTGACCCGCTCGAACAGCGCCGCCGAATCGCGCAGCGGCCGGCCCCACTCCGTGTCGTGGTAGTCCCGGTACAGCTCGAAATCATCTGCAGAAAGCCGCGATTGGTCGATCCATCCGCAGCGGACCCGCGAATCGGCGGCGGCTGAGGCCGTCATCACGCGTCCTCCCGCGCCGGGGCCGCGTGACGCGCGTCGCCACCGATCTCGGCATCGATGTCGGCATCCCTGTCGGTGGCGGCGCGCAGGGTGGCCAGTTCGCCCCGGAGCATGTCGAGTTCGCGCGCCAGCCGGTCCAGCACCCAGTCGACCTCGCTGGTCTTGTAGCCGCGCAGGGTCTGGCTGAACTTCACCGCGTCGACGTCGGCGCCGGTGACCCCGGACGCGGGCAGCACGGTGGCGGTGGTGGCCCGCGGCAGCGGCGGCAGCGCCTCACCGCGACCGAACAGCACGCTGCCGACGGCGAACAGCACGATGCCGACGAGCACCAGCACGACGAGGTAGAGCAGGACGAGAGTCACCCCTCGATAGTGCCCCAAAGCGCCGACACCGGCGCACCCCTGTCGGCGCAGGCGCCGGTCAGCCGCGGGGGCGCAGGGTGATCATCGGCGGGCGATCGGTCAGCGACACCGCCGAGGTCCGCGGGGTGTAGTCGTCGCCGTCGGCGAAGAACTGGGTGAGCCCGACCCCGGAGTCGGGGATGCCGCAGCGCGTCAGCAGAGTCGCGATGACCTGCCTGCTCATCGACGCGAGCTCGGTCAGCGGGCGGTTGCGGTGCGTGCGCACCCCGAGGTTCACCTGGGCGATGCCGTCGAGGCCCAACCGGTCGTAGGCGTCGACGAGCAGGCCGATCTCCACGCCGTAGCCGGGGGCGAACGGCACCGCGGTCAGCAGCTCCCGCGTGCCCGCGTACTCACCGCCCAGCGGCTGGTACAGGCACATCAGCTCGGGACGCAGCGCGGCCAGCAGCGGACGCGCCACCAGTTCGGTGACCCGGCCGCCGCCGTTGGCGTCCTCCCGGCCGCTGACCTTCAGCGGCCGCCGGTAGAACCCCTTGACCAGGTGCACCCCGTCGGCGGTCAGCAGCGGGCCGAGCAGCTTCGGCACGAACATCGGATCGGGGTCGAGCAGGTCGGAGTCGACGAACGCGATGATGTCGCCGGTCGTCGCGGCCAGCGAGCGCCACAGCACCTCACCCTTGCCGGGCTGCGGCGGCACCTCGGGCAGCGCGACCTCACGGCTGACGACGCGGGCGCCGGCGGCGACGGCCCGGATCTCGGTGTCGTCGGTGGAACCGGAGTCGAGCACGATCAGCTCATCGACCAGCCCGCCGAGCAGCGGGGTGATGGTCTCGACGACGCCGGCCACCGTCTCTTCCTCGTCGAGCGCGGGCAACACCACCGACACCGTGCGGCCCTTCTTGGCGGCCTCCAGCTCGGCCACCGTCCAGCTCGGCCGGCACCAGCTGCGCTCGCGCAGCCACCGGTGGTCGGCCACGCCGTAGGTCTCCAGGTCGTCGATGCGATCAGACAACACAGTCATGCCAGTCCCCTCACCGTGCGTTTCGGCTGACGGGCGCCCTTGATCGACGCAACCATCTCCAGTACCCGACGTGTGGGTCCCACCTCGTGCACGCGGAAGATCGCGGCACCGTCGGCCGCCGCCAGCGCGGTGGCCGCGAGGGTGCCCTCCAGGCGTTCGGTCAGACCCACACCCAGAGTCTCCCCGACGAAATCCTTGTTGCTCAGGGCCATCAGGACTGGCCATCCAGTGTTTACAAGGTCTTTTACCTGGCGCAACAAACTAAGACCGTGGTAAGTGTTCTTGCCGAAATCATGGGTCGGGTCGATGACGATGCCGTCCCGGCGCACCCCGAGCGCCACGGCGCGCTCGGCCGCAGACGTCAGTTCGGCGACCACATCGTCGACCACGCCGCGCTCGGTCAGCCCGTAGTTGACCCGGAACGGCCGGGTCCGCGGCACCGCACCGCCGGTGTGCGAGCACACCAGCCCGGCGTCGAACTCCGCGGCCACCGCGGCCAGGTCGGGGTCGACGCCGCCCCAGGTGTCGTTGATCAGGTCCGCGCCGGCCGCGCACGCCTGCTTGGCCACCTCCGCGCGCCAGGTGTCGACGCTGATCACCCGGTCCGGGAAGGTGCCGCGCAGCCACTCGATGAACGGCACGACCCGGGCGATCTCCTCGTCGACGTCGACCGTCTCACCGGGGCCGGCCTTGACCCCGCCGACGTCGATGATGTCGGCGCCCTCGGCGACCACCCGGTGGGCCGCCTCCTTGGCCGCCTCGTCGGCGAACGTCGCGCCACGGTCGTAGAACGAGTCCGGCGTGCGGTTCACGATCGCCATGATCAGCGCCCGATCCCCGGCCACCGGGCGTCCCAGAAACGTCGACTGCACACCACCCAGGCTACGTTCAGCGGCGAATCGGGCGCGTTCGGCGACAGTCAGGGTGCCTGAGCGCGCCCGATCCGCGCGCTGTTACTTGGGTTTCTTGCCCTCGGCGACCTCGCCCGGGTACTCGTCGTAGAACGGCACGTAGCCCTCGTCGCGGCCGGACAGCACGTACAGCGGGTCCTCGACCTTGACGTCGTCCTCGTCGCCTTCGCCGCTGTTGCCGCCGTAGCCTTCCTTGCGCAGGTCACCCTTCTGGCTCTTGAACGTCGAGGTGTGCGCGAGTTCCTCCACCACGCGGACGAACAGCGGCACCGCGTAGCCGGGCAGCTTGTCGAACACCGCTTTGGCCAGGCCCTTGCCGTCGAGCTCGTGTCCCTCTTTGAGCTGGACGGCCACCATGCCGGCCCGGCCGCCGGTGTCGGGCACCTCGACGCCGAACGCCGTGACCTGTTCGATCTGATCGTGGGTGGACACCGCGGCCTCCACCTCGGTGGTCGCGACGTTCTCGCCCTTCCACCGGAACGTGTCGCCGAGCCGGTCGGTGAACGCGGCGTGGTTGAAGCCCTGCGCGCGCATCAGGTCGCCGGTGTTGAACCACACGTCGCCCTCTTTGAAGGCGTCGCGCACGAGCTTCTTCTCCGACTCCTTCTTGTCGGTGTAGCCGTCGAAGGGCTGAAAGTTGCTGACCTTGGACAGCAGCAACCCGGGCTCGCCTTTCTTGACCTTGCGGACGCGACCGTTGTCGTCGCGGGCGGGTTCGCCGGTGTGCTCGTCGTACTCGACGAACGCGATCGGGGTGGGCGGGGCGATCCCGGTGGTCTTGTCGATGTTGAAGACGTTGACGAACGCGGTGTTGCCCTCGCTGGCGGCGTAGAACTCGCAGACCCGCTTGATGCCGAACCGCTCGGTGAAGTCGTCCCAGATCGCCGGACGCAGACCGTTTCCGCAGATGACCCGCACCTTGTGCTGCCGGTCGGTCGGCTTCTCGGGTTGCTTGAGCAGGTAGGTGCAGATCTCGCCGATGTAGACGAACGCGGTCGCGTCGTAGCGGATCACGTCGTCCCAGAACTTCGACGCCGAGAACGACTTGCCCAGCGCCAGCGCGGCGCCCGCGTTGAGCACCGACGACAGCGCGACCGTGAGCGCGTTGTTGTGGTAGAGCGGCAGGCAGCAGTACAGGGTGTCCCTGCTGTTCAGCCGCAGACCGAGCCCGCCGAATCCGGCCAGGGCGCGCAGCCAGCGGTAGTGCGTCATCACGCTGGCTTTCGGCATGCCGGTGGTGCCGGAGGTGAAGATGTAGAACGCCTTGTCCTTGGCCAGCACGGCCGAGGTGGTGGCCGGGTTGGTGGTGGGCGCGGTCTCGGCGAGCTGCCTGAGTTCGTCGAGGGTCATCAGGCCGGCGGTGTCGGCGCCGGACTCGGTGATCGGCTCGACGAACTCGGTCTCGGCGACCACCACCGACGCCGACAGCAGGCCGAGGCTGTGCTTGAGCACCTCGTCGCGCTGGTGGTAGTTCAGCATCCCGGAGATCGCGCCGCATTTGACGATCGCGAGCATGAGCAGCACCGGTTCCGGCGAGTTGCGCATCATGATGCCGACGACGTCCCCGTGGCCCACCCCGCGCGCGGCGAGCACCGCGGCGTAGCGGTTGACGATCTCGTTGGCCTCGCCGTAGGTGATCTCGCGGTCCTCGAACTTCAGGAACACGTTGTTGGCGTACTGCGCGGCCCGGTCCTGGAAGACCTTGCCGATCGACGTCTTCGCGGTCGGCCGCGCCCCGAACCCGGTGACGACACCGCGCACGATGATCGGCGCGTCCTTGAGCAGACCTGGCACCTGTTTGGCGATGTCGAACAGCCCCACGCTGTCCCGGGTCCCCGACCTCTTCGTCATAGTTGCCGCTCTTCCTCCGCTGTCGATTTGTGGGCCACACTAGCCGGGGCACAGGCGGCCAGAGCGGCATCGACGTCGTCGACGACGGTGAGGCACCGCATCGCGTCCTCGGCGACGTAGCCGGTTCCGACCAGCCCGCGCAACCAGGCCAGAAGACCGTCGTAGTGCCCGAGGGTGTTGAGCATCACGATCGGTTTCGTGTGCATACCCAAATAGGCCGCTGTCCAGGCTTCGAAGAATTCCTCGAGCGTTCCGATGCCGCCGGGCAGCGCCAGGAACGCGTCGGCGCGGTTCTCCATGACCTGTTTGCGCTCCCGCATGGTGTCGGTGACGACGAGCTCGTCGGCCTCGGTGTCGGCGACCTCCCGGTGCACCAGCCGCTTCGGGATGACCCCGACGGTGTAGCCGCCGCGTGCCCGGGCCGCGGTGGCCACCGCACCCATCGCCGACACGTTGCCCCCGCCGGATACCAGCGTCCACCCCCGGGCGGCGATGCCGTCGCCTACTCGGCGGGCCAGTTCGAGCAGGTCGGGATGTACCGGGCCCGAGGCGCAGTAGACGCAGACAGCCCACTCATGATCTTGATCTCGGGACACATCACCAACCTATCCACATAGACTCCGCCGTGTGCCTCCGCCTCAGGCTCCTGGATGGGTGACCGCGCCGGCCGAACCCACCCTGGAAATGCTCGAGACCGGTGTGCGCGCGCGGGCGGGTGCGGTGTTGATCGGGCCCGAGGGGGTCGGCAAGTCCACCCTGGCACGCGCGGCCGCCGACCGACTGGCCGCCGAGTTTCCACGCGTCGACTGCGTGCGGGCGACCGCGTCGCGCCAGGCCGTTCCGTTGGCCGCGTTCGAGGGGCTGTTCGAGGTGCCCGAGACCGGCACCACCACCACCGTGCTGCGTGCGGCCGCCGAGGCCCTCGGCGACGGCCGGCTGCTCGTCGTCGACGACGCGCACCTGCTGGATCCGTTGTCGGCGGCGCTGCTGCACCAGCTGGCGGTGAACCGTTCGGTGCGGCTGCTGCTGACCGCCACCGTCGGCGCCGCCTCGGTGCCCGTCGAGATCGCGGCCCTGTGGCGCGACGGTCTGCTCAGCCGGGTCGAGCTGGAGCCGCCCGGCCACGACGACGGCCGGTTGATGATGCGCATCGAGGAGTTCGTCGCCGCCCAGCCCGCCGGCGCGCGCCGCATCCTGCAGCTGCTGGCCGTGTCGGATCCGTTGAGCCGCGCCGACGCCGAAGCGCTGACCGACTTCGACACCGTCGACGAGGCGGTGCGCTGCGGCGCGGTGGTGGTCGAGGACGACGAACTGCGCCCCGCGCACCCGTTGTTCCTGGACGCGGTCCGCGGCGCGCTCGGCGGCCCCGATCTGCGCCGGCTGCGGACCGCGATGGTCGCGCAGGTCTCCACCGGCTGCATCGGGGTGGTCGGCCGGCTGCGGCTGGCGGTGCTGGCGCTGGGCAGCGACCGCCCGCTGCCGCAG
>NZ_BCRS01000121.1 GCF_001552715.1 Mycolicibacterium vaccae NBRC 14118 = CIP 105934
AAGCGCCCAGCGGGACCTCGGCCAGCTGGGTCAAGCGCACGCTGTTGCCCGACGGGTCCCGGAATCCGCAGTCGATGCCGTAGGGCATCTCGTGCGGCTCCTCGGTGAACTCGACGCCGCGCGCCTTCAGCTCTTCGTAGCTGGCGCGGCAGTCGTCGGTGGTCAGGAAGATGGTGCCGGCGAACCCCTTCGCGGTGAGGTCGAGCACCTGCGACTTGGTCGTCTCGTCCATCACGGGTTCACCGGGCACGGCCATCAGCACGATCGACACGTCGTCCTGGCCGGGCGGCCCGACGGTCAGCCACCGGAATGGGGTGTCCCCGTCGGGGAGCGAAACATCCTGGCGCACTTCCAAACCCACCTTCTCGGTCCAGAATTTCAGTGCGACTTCCTGGTCGTGTACCCACAAGTGGGCGCTGGCGATCTTGATCATGACCCCGACGCTACGACGGCGCCGGTGCGGGCGTCTTCTCCCCGTGTGCTGTCTTTCGGGTGTCGGCCTTCGGTCGGGTGTCGCGCCGCAGGATGCAGCTCGGGATCCTCGCGTGGATCGCCGCGGGTGGCATCGACGCGCGGTAGGCAGCGGGCGGCAGCCCGTAGGTCCGGGCGAAGCTCGTGGTGAACGAACCGACGCTCTGCAGACCCACCATCACGCAGATGTCGGCCACCGACCTGTCGGTGTGGCGCAGCAGCGCGGCCGCGCGCTCCAGCCGGCGAGTCTGCAGATAGGCCCGCGGCGACTCGCCGAAGGTCCTGGTGAACATCCGGCTGAAGTGGGCCCGGGACAGCCCGGCGGCGGCGGCAAGGTCGTCGACGGTGATCGGCTCGGAATAGCGCGCGTCCACCAGATCCTTGGCCCGCATCAGGTAGCGGGCAGGCGGAACCTGAGCCATGGTCACAGTATGGCCCCGCGACCGGTACCTTGTTAGGGCGGATGAGCTGGCTGGGCGGCCGCGGCACCGGCGGTGTCGAGGAAAGTCCGGACTTCACAGAGCAGGGTGATTGCTAACGGCAATCCGAGGTGACTCGCGGGAAAGTGCCACAGAAAACAGACCGCCACCCCAGTGCCTCCGGGCGCCGGGGCGGTAAGGGTGAAAAGGTGCGGTAAGAGCGCACCAGCATCCCGGGTGACCGGGGTGGCTTGGTAAACCCCACCCGAAGCAAGGCCAAGAAGGCTGCAACCTGGTTGCGGCCGCGCAGGCGCCCGAGGGTTGCTCGCCCGAGCCTGCGGGTAGGCCGCTTGAGGCACCCGGCAACGGCGTGTCCAGATGGATGGTCGCCGCCTCGCTGCCAGAGATGGCCGTGAGGAACAGAATCCGGCTTACAGGCCAGCTCATCCGCCCCAGATCAGGAACGGCCCACGGCCTTCTCCAGCTGCCGCAGGGCGTCCTCGAGCTGCTCCTCGCACCGTTGGGCGAGGTCGTCCTCCTGCTGGTACAGCAGCCCGTAGGTGAAGGTGTCCCCACCCGCGGCGTAGGCCACCAGGGCCTGACGGCTCAGATGCGCCCGGCTGACCACGCTGTCCTGGTGGTCGCCCAGCAGCGACTGGATCGCCTTGGCCCGGTCGGCCACCTTGCTCTGCCCGGTCGCCGCAGCGGTGTAGCGCAGCTGCTTGGCGCGTTTGCGGATTCGGTGCAGCGCCTCGTCGGGATCGGCGTCGCCGTCGGTGGTGGCGGCTCGAGCCGCTTTCGCCGCCTTGCGGACGCGCTTGTAGGCCGAGTCGATGGTCAGCTCTGCCGGGCCACCGTCCCGGCCGGACCGGGCACCGTCTTCGGCGACCAGTTCCTCCAGCGCGTCGAGCAGCCGGAAATAGCGCGGCGAGCGCATCGCCGTCAACGACCGCTTCCACCCCGTCCGATAGCGCTTCTCGGCGCCCTCGACGAGCCGCTCGCGTACGGGTCCGCGCACGTTCGCCTCGGGAAGCAGGTCGAGGGCCCGCGTGTAGCGCTCGGCGAGCACCTCGGCATCGCGCGCGACGCCGAGCACGGCGGCCAGCTCGCGCAGTTCGTCGAGGACCCATTCCCGGCCCTTGAGATCGAACGAACCCTCCGAGGACTGCAGCAGGCTGCGGATCTTGCGTGTCGCCACCCGCATCTGATGCACCGAGTCCCACGCATCGGCCCGGACGGCTCGATCCCAGGTGATCAGCTCGGCAAGGTGTTCGGACACCGCACGGCGGGCCGAATCGGCCGGAGTCGCGGCTGCGGCCGGGTCGTCAGCGGCATCCGACGACGCGAGCACCCGCGCCAGCTTCGAGCCGTGCCCGGCGGGCACCGCCCCGGCGTCCAGGAGCCGGTTCGTCAGCCGGTCGAACACGTCGGCGGACGTGCCCGCGCGCAGCTCGAGTTCCCACTCGCGCCAGTGCTGCTCCTCGCCGCCGACCGCGGAGGCCGTGACGTGGTCGTCGCAGAACTCCGCCAGTGCGGAGCCATCCGGCGCGTAGAGCAGTTCGACGGTGCGGTTGGTGCTGATGCGTGCGACCGGCGCCAACGGCCGGTCCCGCACGATCGCGAGCACGATGTCGCGCAGGCTCTCCGGCACGTCGGTCTCGTCCGAGCCGTCCTCGGCCAGCGGCGCGTGCACCTCGGTGCGACTGTCGGGCCCGGCCGGCAACTTCAGATGCCATGCCGCGTCGGGGCCGCCCGTCCGTCGGCGCAGTGTGATCTTGTTCCGCGCCAGATCGCGTCCCGGTGTGTCGAAGTACACAGCATCCAGCGACTGTGACGGCGAGCGCTCGACCCGGCCGACCGCCGACAGGCCGTCGAAGGACGGCGAGACGGTGTCCTGCACCACGTCGAACTTGCGCTCGGTCTCGGTATACCTGGAGGTTTCGGGCGATTTGGCCGACATTGTCACCTGTCTTCTGAGGTGGTTCGCGGGACCACAGCGTGCCACACAGAGGTGATCCGCAAGCCGGAGTACGGGGGCGGGTGAGAAATCTCTTTCGGCGCGCCTAAGGGTAGGTGCGCGTATTTCATGATCGTTCTCTTAGGATGCTCTTATGAGTCCCATGGTGCGGCTCGACGACTACATCGACCGCGAAGGCAACATAGCTATCCCGGCCGGCGTCACGCTGACCGCGTTCCTCGACCGCAACGTCGAGGAACTCGGCGACAACCCCGCCTACCGGTATCTCGATTTCGACCGAGATCGCACGGTCGAGCTGAGCTGGAACGAGCTCCGGACCAGGCTGCACGCCGTCGGTGCCCGACTGCGACAGGTGACCGAACCGGGCGACCGGGTCGCCGTGCTCGCGCCCCAGGGCGTCGACTACGTCGTCGCGTTCTTCTCGGCGATCCTGGCGGGCACCATCGCGGTCCCGCTGTTCGCCCCCGAACTACCCGGCCACGCCGACCGCCTCGAGGCGGTGCTCGGCGACGCCGAGCCGACGGTGGTCCTGACCACGACGGCGGCCGCGCAGTCCGTCCGGGAGTTTCTGCGCAAGCTGCCGCGCGACCGCCGGCCCAGGATCATCGCCACCGACGCGGTGCCCGACAGCGTCGGTACGGGGTTCGTCCCCGCACCGCTGCGCACCGACGACGTCGCCTACCTGCAGTACACGTCGGGTTCCACCCGGACGCCGGCCGGCGTCGAGATCACCCACCGCTCGGCCTGCACCAACGTCGTCCAGATGGCCGACTCCGTCGGCCTGGACCCGAACATCCGCAGCGTCAGCTGGCTTCCGCTGTTCCACGACATGGGCCTGCTGATGATCATGTTCCCGGCGCTGTGCGGTGGGCACCTCAATCTGATGTCGCCGGTGTCGTTCGTGCGACGCCCGTACCGGTGGATCAAGGAGCTCGGCGCGTCCGACGCCCCCACCTTTGCCGCGGCACCGAACTTCGCGTTCGAGCTGGCCGCCCAGCGCGGTCTGCCGCCGGCGGGGGACACGCTCGACCTCAGTAACGTCGCGGGTCTGATCAACGGGTCCGAGCCGGTCAACGTCGCCTCGATCGACAAGTTCCACGCCGCGTTCGCGCCCTACGGCCTGTCCGACGCCGCGGTCAAACCGTCCTACGGGATGGCCGAGGCCACGCTGTTCGTGTCCACCACCGGTCCCGGGGCGCGACCCGAGCCGACCTTCCTGGATCGCGCCGAACTCGCCCTGGGCAACGCGGTGCGCGTCGATGCCGACCATCCCAACGCGCTGGCGCAGGTGCCGTGCGGCACCGTCGCCCGCAGCCAGTGGGCCGTGATCGTCGACCCGGCCACCGACGCCGAACTGCCCGACGGCCGTGTCGGGGAGATCTGGCTGCACGGCGACAACATCGGGCGCGGGTACTGGGGCCGACGCGAAGAGACCGAACTGACCTTCCAGAACAAGCTGCAGTCCCGCGTGCTCTACAACAGCCACGCCGAGGGCTGCACCGAGGACGCGCTGTGGCTGCGCACCGGCGACCTCGGGGTCTACCTGGACGGCCAGCTCTACATCACCGGCCGCGTCAAAGACCTGGTGATCGTGGACGGCCGCAACCATTACCCGCAGGACATCGAGGCCACGGTCGCGGACGCCTCGTCAGCGGTGCGGACCGGGTTCGTCGCGGCGTTCTCGGTGCCCGGCGACGGCCGCGAAGAGGTGGTCATCGTCGCCGAACGCGCGCCCGGAGCGGGCCGTGCCGACGCCGGTCCCATCCAGGAGGCGATCCGCGCCGCGGTCTCGCGCAAGCACGCGCTGCCGCTCAAGGAGATCAAACTGGTTGCGGCGGGCGTGATTCCACGAACGACGAGCGGGAAGCTGGCGCGCCGCGCCTGCCGGGCCGAGTACCTGGAAGGCAAACTGTAACCGCTACAGTCCGAGGGTGACCGAATTCCAGACCATCACCTTCGAACAGACCGGTTCGATCGCGCGCATCACGCTGAACCGGCCGGATGCGGCGAACGGCATGAACGGTGCGATGACGCGCGAGCTCGCCGTCGCGGCGGCACGCTGCGACAGCCCGGCCACCAAGGTCGTCGTCCTCACCGGGGCGGGCCGGTTCTTCTGCGCCGGTGGTGATCTGAAGGACTTCGCGTCCGCGCCCAGCAGGGGACAGCACGTCAAGGGCGTCGCCGACGACCTGCATCGGGCGATCTCGACCCTCGCGCGGATGGACGCGGTGGTGATCACCGCCGTCAACGGCACGGCCGCCGGTGCCGGCTTCTCGCTGGCAGTCGCCGGTGACCTGGTGCTGGCCGCTGAATCCGCGTCGTTCACGATGGCCTACACCCGGGTCGGGCTCAGCCCCGACGGCGGTGCGTCCTACCACCTGCCGCGACTCATCGGCACCGCCAAGACCAAGCAGCTGATGCTGACCAACCGCACGCTGTCGGCACAGGAGGCCTCGCAGTGGGGTCTGGTCGGCGAGGTGGTCGCCGACGATCAGCTCACGGTGCGCGCCGACGAGCTCGCCGAGCAGATGGCACGCACCTCCGCCGGATCCAACGGCGGCGTCAAGGCGCTGCTGTCGGACACCTACGGCAACGGACTGGAGCAGCAGATGGAGCTGGAGGCGCGGCTGATCGCGGCGCGCGCCGAATCCGCCGACGGCCGTGAGGGTGTCGACGCGTTCCTGTCCAAGCGCAAGCCGGAGTTCGGTCCGCGCTAGAAGGAGTGCTCCTCGGCGGGGAACACACCCGTGGCCACCTCTTGGGCGTAGTCGGCGGCGGCGCGGCGCAATTCGTCGCCGACCGTGCCGAAGCGCTTGACGAACTTCGCCGTCCTGCCGGAGGTCATGCCTGCCATGTCCTGCCACACCAGAACCTGCGCATCGCAATTCGGCCCGGCACCGATACCGACGGTGGGGATCGTCAGCTTGCCGGTGATCTGGGTGGCCAGCTCGGCCGGCACCATCTCCATCACCACCGCGAACGCGCCCGCCTCCTGGACGGCGATCGCGTCGTGGATGGTCTGTTCGGCGGCGTCGCCGCGGCCCTGGACCCGGAAACCTCCGAGGCCGTTGACGCTCTGCGGGGTGAACCCGATGTGTGCCATCACGGGGATGCCTGCGGCGCTGACCGCGGCGATCTGCTCGGCCACGCGCTCACCGCCTTCCAGCTTCACCGCGTGCGCCCCGGTCTCCTTGAGCATCCGCGTCGCGGTGGCCAGCGCCTGCTGCGGTCCGGCCTCGTAGCTTCCGAACGGCAGGTCGGCGACGACCAGCGCGTGCGGCGCGCCTCGTACGACCCCACGCACCAGCGGGATCAGCTCGTCGAGTGTCACCGGAACGGTGGTGTCGTAGCCGTAGACCACATTGGCGGCGGAGTCGCCGACCAGAAGCACCGGGATCTGGGCCTCGTCGAAGACCGCCGCGGTGGAATAGTCGTACGCGGTCAGCATGGCCCACTTGTGGCCTTCGGCCTTCCACTTGTGCAGATGGTGGGTGCGGACCTTCACGCGCTTGGGCGTCTCGGCGACAGCACCGTACACAGGCTGTTCAGACATCGTTGTCCCCCAATTGGGCGAGTCGTTGTGAATCCTCGTGGCCCATCCGGGTCCCCGGGTTTCGCTGACCCGCTCAGTCTGCCACTGTGTCACCAGAAGTTGAACGGCGTGTTAAGTGGATTACCTCACACCCGCCGCGGCCCGGCATACGATCTGCGACATGCAACGGCTCAGTGGACTCGACGCCAGCTTCCTGTACCTGGAAACCGCGGACCAGCCGCTGCACGTCTGCTCGATCCTGGAGCTCGACACCGCGACGATGCCGGGCGGCTACACCTTCGACCGGCTGCGCGACGGTCTGGGGCTGTGCATCAAGGCGATGCCCGAGTTCCGGGAGCGGTTGGCCGACAGCAAATTCAATCTGGACCATCCGGTGTGGGTGGAGGACAACGACTTTGACGTCAACCGCCACCTGCACCGGATCGGCCTGCCCGCGCCGGGCGGCCGCGCCGAACTCGCCGAGATCTGCGGCCACATCGCCTCGCTGACCCTGGACCGGTCGCGGCCGCTGTGGGAGATGTGGGTGATCGAGAACGTCGCGGGCACCGATGCCCACGCAGGCGGCCGCATCGCCGTGCTGACGAAGGTGCACCACTGCGCGGTCGACGGGGTGACGGGGGCGAACCTGATGTCGAAACTGTGCACCACCGAGCCCGACGCGCCGCCGCCCGAGCCCGTCGGTGGGCCCGGAGGCGGCACCGAGCTGGAGATCGCCCTCAGCGGCGCGGTGCGGTTCGCGATCAGACCGCTGAAGCTGGCCAACGTGCTGCCGAACACGGTGTCGACGGTGTTCGACACCGTCCGGCGCGCGCGCAACGGCCGGACCATGGCACCGCCGTTCGCCGCACCCAAGACCACGTTCAACGCCAACGTGACCGGCCGGCGCAACGTCGCGTTCGCCCAGCTGGACCTCGAAGACATCAAGACCGTGAAGAACCACTTCGGCGTCAAGGTCAACGACGTGGTGATGGCCCTGGTGTCCGGCGTGCTGCGGACGTTCCTGCTGGAGCGGGGCGAGCTGCCCGAGAGCTCACTGGTGGCGATGGTGCCGGTGTCGGTGCACGACAAGTCGGATCGGCCCGGCCGCAACCAGGTATCGGGGATGTTCTCCCGACTGGAGACCAGCATCGAGGACCCGGCGGCCCGGCTCCGGGCCATCGCGGAAGCCAATTCTGTTGCCAAACAGCACAGTTCGGCCATCTCCGCGACCCTGCTGCAGGACTGGACCCAGTTCGCCGCGCCCGCAGTGTTCGGGGCCGCGATGCGGGTGTACGCCAGCAGCAGGCTCAGCGGTGCGCGACCCGTGCACAATCTGGTGATCTCCAACGTGCCCGGCCCGCAGGGCCCGTTGTACATGCTCGGCTGCGAGGTCAAGGCGATGTATCCGCTCGGACCGATCTTCCACGGCTCCGGGCTGAACATGACGGTGATGTCGCTGTCGGGCAATCTCGACGTCGGCATCATGTCCTGTCCCGAGTTGGTGCCCGACCTGTGGGACATGGCCGACGCGTTCGACGTTGCGCTGCGCGAGCTGCTGGACGCGACCCGGTAGTGCCGCGGCGAACGCGCCGTGCCAGCCCGGACGCCGGGTCATGGCAGCATGTGGTGCCATGAAGCTCACGCCCGGGGCCGCGCGATCCGGCCTCCTCCTGACGCTGACCGTGCTGCTCGCCGCCGGTTGCAGCCAGGTGGTGTCCGGGCAGGCGCTGATCGCGGTGCCCCCGCCCGGCTCACCCGTCGAATGGGGACCGTGTGACCCCGGCCCGTCCGATCAGGTGCGCATCCCGCCCGGTGCCGAGTGCGGCATGCTGTCGGTCCCGGTGGACTGGGACGACCCCGAAGGTGACGTGGCACAGATCGCGCTGCTGCGGATCAACGCGAGCGGCGACAAGATCGGGTCGCTGATCATCAACCCCGGTGGCCCGGGCAAGTCCGGCAAGGAAGCCGCCGCCGTGATGTCGGCGACGCTGCCCGAAGAGGTGCGGCAGCGTTTCGACCTCGTCGGCTTCGATCCGCGCGGCGTCGCCGAATCCACGCCCGCGGTGTGGTGCAACAGTGACGCCGACCACGACAAGCTGCGCGCCGACAACGTCGTCGAGTACACCCCCGAGGGGGTGGCGCACCTGGAGAAGCTCACCGAGGAGTTCGTCCAGCGCTGCGTCGACAAGATGGGCGTGGAGTTCCTCGGCAACGTGGGCACCGAGAGCGTGGTCAAGGACCTCGACGCGTTGCGGGCCGCGCTCGGCGACGAGAAGCTGACGTTCCTGGGCTATTCGTACGGCACCCGCATCGGCGCCGGCTACGCCGAGGCCTACCCGCAGAACGTGCGCGCGATGGTGCTCGACGGGGCGATCGACCCCAACGCCGATCCGGTCGAGGCCGACGTGCGTCAGGCGGCGGCGTTCCAGCAGGCGTTCGACGACTACGCCGCCGACTGCGCCATCGACCCCGACTGCCCGCTGGGCACCGACCCCGACAAGGCCGTCGACGTGTACCACTCCCTGGTGTGGCCGTTGGTGGACGAGCCGGCAGACACCACCGACCCGCGCGGCCTGAGTTACAACGATGCCGTCGTCGGCACCATCCTGCCGCTGTACTCGCCGGGGCTGTGGCGCCACCTGACGCAGGCACTCACCGAGATCAAGAAGGGCCGCGGCGACACCATGCTCGCGCTGGCCGACCTGTACATGGGCCGCGACGCCCAAGGGCACTACAACAACGGCACCGACTCGCGTATCGCGGTGAACTGCGTCGACAAGCCGGCGATCACCGACCGTGCCACGCTGGTCGAGCAGGACCGCCGGGTCCGCGAGGCGGCACCGTTCATGGCCTACGGCGAGTTCACCGGGCTGGCCCCGATGACGACGTGCGGGTTCTGGCCGATACCGCCGACGAGCGTGCCGCACGAAATCGACGTCGACGGCCTGCCGCCGATCCTGGTCGTCTCGACCACCAACGATCCGGCCACCCCGTACCAGGCCGGGGTCGACCTGGCACGGCAGCTCGACGGCACGCTGGTGACCTTCGAGGGCACCCAGCACACCGTTGCGTTGCAAGGGGATTCATGCATCGACGAGATCACCACCCGCTACCTCGTCGACGTGACCGTGCCGGGTCCTGACACCCGGTGCTGATAACGGCCCGGTCACCGTTGCGTCGCTGAGGCAGACGCTGCCCGGCCGCCGTGCGACGATGGCTGCCATGTTGCGTGCCGCCCGGTTGACTGCAGCGCTGGCGGTGGCAGCGGGAGTTCTGAGTCCGTCGGCGGCAGCCGCCCCCGTGGATCCGGCGCAGCCGTACTCCGCTGCGCCGGTATGGACTTCATGCGCGACCTGGGTGCCCGACACGTCCCGGATCCCCACCGCCCAGTGCGGCACCGTGGCGGTGCCCGTGGACTACGCGAAACCCGATGGGCCGCAAGCGCAGTTGGCGATCATCAGGATTCCGGCGTCGGGCCCACGCATCGGCGCGCTCGTCGTCAACCCGGGTGGGCCAGGCGCCTCGGCCGTCGACACCGTCGCCACGATGGGCGCGGCACTGGCCGGCACCGAGATCGGGCAGCGCTTCGACCTTGTCGGCATCGACCCGCGTGGCGTCGGGTATTCGACCCCGCAACTGCGCTGCCGCACCGACGCGGAGTTCGACGCCTACCGTGCCGAGCCGATGGCCGACTTCAGCCCGGCCGGGGTCGCCCACATCGAAGAGGTGCGGCGGACCTTCGCCGCGCAGTGCCTCAATCGGATGGGCGCCGACTTCCTCGCCGGCGTCGGCACCGCGAGCGCCGCCCGGGACATGGACGTGGTGCGCGCCGCGCTCGGCGAGGAGCAGATCAGTTATCTGGGGTTCTCCTACGGCACCCAACTCGGCGCGGTCTACGCGACCCGGTACCCCGAGCGGGTGCGCGCGATGGTCCTCGACGGCGCGGTGGACGTCAGCCTGGATCCGATCTCGAAGAGCAACAACCAGCTGGCCGGATTCCAGAAGGCGTTCGACCGGTACGCCGCCGACTGCGCCGAATCGGCGGGCTGCCCGCTGGGCACCGATCCGGCACAGTTCGTCACCCGATTCCACCAACTGGTCGACCCGCTGGTCGCCCGTCCCGCGCCCACCACCGACCCGCGCGGACTGAGCTATCAGGACGCGATGACCGGCACCGTCAGCAGCCTGTACGCGCAGCGCTACTGGCCCTACCTGACCAGCGGACTGCTCGGGCTGCAGCGCGGCACCGACCCCGGCGACCTGCTGCTGCTCGCCGACGACTACCAGCAGCGGGACCGCAACGGGCACTACAAGAACCGGCAGGACGCGTTCAACGCGATCCGCTGCGTCGACGCGGTGTACCCGGCCGACTCCGCGGCGTGGGTGGAGGCCGACCGGCGCTCCCGCGAGGTCGCGCCGTTCCTGTCCTACGGACCGTTCACCGGTTACGCGCCGCGCGACATGTGCGCGATGTGGCCGGTGCCGCCGACCTCCGTGGTCGGGGCCGCCACGTCGCCCGGGCCGGGCAAGGTGCTGGTGGTGACCACGACCGGCGACCCGGCCACGCCCTACCAGGCCGGGGTGAACCTGGCCCGGCAACTCGACGCCCGGCTGATCACCTTCGAGGGCACCCAGCACACCGTGGTGTTCAACGGCGACGCGTGCGTCGACACCGCCGCGGTCGAGTTCTTCGTCAACTCCGCGCTCCCACCGGCCGGATTGCGCTGCTAGCAGCGCCGTAACACAGAATTAACAGCCGGAACCTAGGCTTCGGGCATGGATCGGCAGAAGGAATTCGTGCTGCGCACGCTGGAGGAACGCGACATCCGCTTCGTCCGGCTGTGGTTCACCGACGTGCTCGGATACCTGAAGTCGGTCGCGATCGCGCCCGCCGAGCTCGAAGGGGCCTTCGAAGAGGGCATCGGGTTCGACGGATCCGCCATCGAGGGGTTCGCCCGGGTCTCCGAAGCCGACATGGTCGCCCGACCCGATCCGTCCACGTTCCAGGTGCTGCCCTGGGCCGATCACTCCGGCAAGCACCACTCGGCGCGGATGTTCTGCGACATCACCATGCCCGACGGGTCGCCGTCGTGGGCGGACTCGCGGCACGTGCTGCGTCGCCAGCTGTCCAAGGCCAGCGATCTCGGCTTCTCCTGCTACGTGCACCCGGAGATCGAGTTCTTCCTGCTCAAGCCCGGCCCCGACGACGGCACGCGGCCCACTCCGGCCGACAACGGCGGCTATTTCGACCAGGCCGTGCACGACTCGGCGCCGAACTTCCGCCGCCACGCCATCGATGCCCTTGAGCAGATGGGCATCTCGGTCGAGTTCAGCCACCATGAGGGTGCGCCCGGTCAGCAGGAGATCGACCTGCGCTACGCCGACGCGCTGTCCATGGCCGACAACGTGATGACGTTCCGCTACCTCGTCAAGGAGGTGGCCCTCGGTGACGGCGTGCGCGCGTCGTTCATGCCCAAGCCGTTCGCCGAGCATCCCGGCTCGGCGATGCACACCCACATGAGCCTGTTCGAGGGCGACTCCAACGCCTTCCACAGCCCCGACGACCCGCTTCAGCTGTCCGACGTCGGAAAGTCGTTCATCGCAGGCATTCTCGAGCACGCCAACGAGATCAGCGCGGTCACCAACCAGTGGGTGAACTCCTACAAGCGGCTCGTGCACGGCGGCGAGGCGCCGACGGCGGCGTCCTGGGGAGCGGCCAACCGCTCCGCGTTGGTCCGCGTGCCGATGTACACCCCGCACAAGGTGTCGTCGCGGCGGGTGGAGGTGCGCAGCCCCGACTCGGCCTGCAACCCGTACCTGACGTTCGCGGTGCTGCTCGCCGCAGGCCTGCGCGGCATCGAGAAGAACTACGTGCTGGGCCCCGAGGCCGAGGACAACGTCTGGAGCCTCACCCCCGAGGAACGCCGTGCGATGGGCTACAAGGAGCTGCCCGGCAGCCTCGGTGTCGCCCTGTCGGAGATGGAGAACTCCGAGCTGGTCGCCGAGGCGCTCGGCGAGCACGTCTTCGACTTCTTCCTGCGTAACAAGCGCGCTGAATGGGAGAACTACCGCAGCCATGTCACGCCGTTCGAACTGAAGAACTACCTGTCGCTCTGACGGGCGCACCCGCGCGCTACCTTGATGGCGTGGCCAAACCCGCGACGCAGCGACCCCGGCTGCCCGGCGTAGGACGGCTCGGCCTCGTCGAGCCGACTGCACAGGCCGATCTGGATCAACTCGGCTGGAACACCGACGCCCACGTCGAGCTGCTGTGGTCGCTGTCGCGCGCCCCCGACGCCGACACCGCACTGAAGGCGATCGTCCGGCTGTCGGAGGCGCTCGGAACCGGGTGGAAGGAACTCGACTCGGCGCTGCTGGACGACCGCAGCCTGCGGGGTCGGCTGTTCGCCGTGCTCGGGTCGTCGCTGGCCCTCGGCGACCACCTGGTCGCCAACCCCGACTCGTGGCATCTGTTGGCGGGCAACGTCGCACTGCCGTCGGGCCAGGAGCTGCGGGAGATGTTCGCCGAGCGGGCCGACCAGACCTCCGGCGCCACCGCGGCCATCCCGCCGCTGCGCACGCTCTACCGCGACCGGCTGCTCGTCCTGGCCGCTCTCGACGTCGCCTCGACCGTGGAGAACGAACCGGTGGTGCCGTTCACCGTGGTCGGCGAACACCTGTCCGATCTCGCCGACGCCGCGCTGGCCGCGGCGCTGCGCGTGGTGACGGCGTCGGTGTGCGGCGACCGGACCCCGCCGGCACTGACCGTCATCGCGATGGGTAAATGCGGTGCGCGGGAACTCAATTACGTCAGCGACGTCGACGTCATCTTCGTGACCGACGACGGCGCGCACAGCAACCTGGCGCTGGCCACCAGGATCGCGGGCGAGATGATGCGCCTGGCCTCCGAGGCGTTCTTCGAGGTCGACGCGGCGCTGCGGCCCGAAGGCAAGCAGGGACAACTGGTCCGCACCCTGGACGCGCACGTCGCCTACTACGAGCGGTGGGCCAAGACCTGGGAGTTCCAGGCACTGCTCAAGGCGCGCCCGGCCGCCGGCGACATGGACCTGGGCCGGCGCTACGTCGAGGCGCTGATGCCGATGGTGTGGACGGCCTGCGAGCGTGAGGACTTCGTGCCCGAGGTGCAGGCGATGCGCAGGCGCGTCGAGGAACTCGTGCCCGCCGGGGTTCGGACCCGGGAGATCAAGCTGGGCACCGGCGGCTTGCGCGACGTCGAGTTCGCGGTGCAGCTGCTGCAGCTCGTGCACGGCCGTGGCGATGAGTCGTTGCACGTCGCGTCGACGGTGAACGCGCTGGCCGCGCTCGGCGACGGCGGGTACATCGGCCGCGACGACGCCGCGAACATGACGGCGTCCTACGAATTCCTGCGGCTGCTCGAACACCGGCTCCAGCTGCAGCGGCTCAAACGCACCCACATGCTGCCCGAAGCCGACGACGAGGAGTCGATGCGCTGGCTGGCGCGTGCGGCGCACATGCGGCCCGACGGGCGGCACGACGCGCTCGGGGTGCTGCGCGAGGAGCTCAAGCGACAGAACCACCGGGTGTCGCGGTTGCACGCCAAGCTGTTCTATCAGCCGCTGCTGGAATCGGTGGGGCAAGCCTCCCTTGGTCTTTCGGACGGCATGAGCACCGAGGCCGCCGAACGCCAGCTCGCTGCGCTCGGCTACGAGGGCCCGCAGAGCGCGCTGACCCATCTGGCGGCACTCACCGGCAGTTCCGGCCGCCGCGGCCGGGTGCAGCAGGTGCTGTTGCCGACGCTTCTGGACTGGCTGTCCGACACCCCTGATCCCGATGCGGGCCTGCTGGCCTACCGGAGGATCAGCGACGAACTGGCCGAGCAACGGTGGTATCTGGCGACGCTGCGCGACGAGGGTGCGGTCGCCAAGCGGTTGATGCACGTTCTCGGCACCTCCGCCTACGTGCCGGAACTCCTGATGCGCGCACCCGAGGTGATCCAGCTCTACGCGGACGGCCCGAACGGGCCGAAACTGTGCGACGTCGACCCCGAGGGTGTGGCCCGGTCACTGGTCGCCTCGGCGGCACGGCACACCGACCCGGCGCGGGCGATCGCCGCCGCCCGCTCGCTGCGGCGGCGGGAACTGGCGCGCATCGCGTCCGCCGACCTGCTCGGCATGCTGGACGTGACCGCGGTGTGCCAGCAGCTGACCCAGATGTGGGTGGCGGTGCTGCAATCGGCCCTCGACGCCGTCATCCGCGCCAACGCGCCGCAGGGCAAGGTGCCCGCGCGCATCGCCGTCATCGGGATGGGCCGCCTCGGCGGTGGCGAACTCGGCTACGGCTCGGATGCCGACGTGCTTTTCGTGTGCGATCCCAACGACGGCTTCGAGGAGTCGACCGCGGTGAAGTGGTCGGTCACCGTCGCCGAGCAGGTGCGGGCGCGGCTGGGCACCCCGGGTGCCGACCCTCCGCTGGAGGTCGACGCCAACCTGCGGCCGGAAGGGCGCAGCGGGCCCCTCGTGCGGACGCTGGCGTCCTACCGTGCCTACTACGCGCAGTGGGCGCAGCCCTGGGAGATCCAGGCGCTGCTGCGCGCGCACCGGGTGGCCGGCGACATGGAGCTGGGGGAGCAGTTCCTGTTGATGATCGACAAGACCCGCTATCCGGAGGGCGGGGTGTCACCGGAGACGGTCCGAGAGATCCGGCGGATCAAGGCGCGGGTGGACGCCGAGCGGCTGCCGCGCGGCGCCGACCCGAAAACCAACACCAAACTGGGCCGTGGCGGCCTGACCGACATCGAGTGGACGGTGCAGTTGCTGCAACTGCGGTTCGCGCACAAGATCCCGGCGCTGCACACCACCTCGACCCTGGAGACCCTGAACGCGGTCGGCGCGGCCGAACTGATCGCCGAGGGGGACATCGAACTACTGCGACAGGCGTGGCTGACCGCGACCCGGGCGCGCAACGCACTGGTGCTCGTGCGCGGAAAACCCACCGACCAGCTGCCCGGACCTGGCAAACTGCTCAACGCCGTCGCGGTGGCGGCGGGCTGGCCGGGCGGCGACGGCGGAAACGAGTTCCTGGACAACTACCTGCGGGTCACGAGACGCGCGAAAGCGGTGGTACTCCGGGTGTTCGGAGGCTGAGCCGACAATGGGGCGGAGACGGTAAGTGGACTTCACGTTCGAGGCGATCAGCACCGAGGAGTACGAACGGCAGCGGGCGAGTTACGAGCCGCTGACCGATGCGCTGCGCACGCTGATCGATGTGGGGATCCACACCGAGGTCGACGACGACACCGTGCGGCAGGCGCTGACGCATCTGGAGGCAGCCACCGCGCTGCTGCGGGACCGGCAGCGGGAGGGCAGGTCGACGCTGCGGCACGCCGAGACCGGCAGGCCCGTCGCGTGGGCCAATCCGGCCGTGGGGCTTCGCAACGCGATCGCCCCGCCGATGCTCATCGAGCACGAGGCGGACGGCAGTTGCTGGAGCGAGTTCACACTGGGGCCCGCCTACGAAGGGCCGCCGGGGTGGGTGCACGGCGGCATCTGCGCGCTGGTGCTCGATCACCTGCTCGGCGAGGTGGCCAGCGAGGGCCTGACCAAACCGAAGTTCACCGGGACGATCAGCCTGCGCTACCTGCGCGGCACCCCGTTGGGCCCGTTGCGCGCCGAGGCGTTCGTCGAGCGCTCGGAGGGGAACAAGACCTACGCGCGCGGATACCTGATGGACGCCGACGGGGCGACCGTCGAGGCCGACGGGGTGTTCATCGTGCCCGCGTGGGCGCGTGACGCCGGATGAGGTTCTATGTGAGCACGGCGTTCCTGGACACCCGGGAGGCCGTCGAGATCGCCAGGGCCGCAGATGATCTGGGATATGACGGAATGGCTGTCCCAGACCACGTGGTCAATCTGGAGACATTGCAGACCCCGTACCCCTACACCGGGGACGGCAAACGACGGTGGGAGGCGTTCACCGACTGGCCGGATCCCTGGGTGATGATCGGGGCGGTGGCGCTGGTGACGACGCGGTTGCGGTTCGTCACGACGGTGTACCTGCCCGCGATGCGGGACCCGTACTCGGCGGCCAAGGCGATCGGCACCGCGGCGGTGCTGGCGGGCGGCCGACTGGAACTGGGCATCGGAGTCGGTTGGTGCCGTGAGGAATTCGAGCTGCTGGGGCAGCGGTTCGAGCGCCGGGGCAAGCGCACCGACGAGATGCTGGAGCTGATGAAGGCGTTGTGGTCGCCGAGTTGGACCGAGTTCGCCGGGGAGTTCTACACCACGCCGCGGCTGGAGATGGAGCCCAGTCCGCCGCCCATCCCGATCTACGTCGGCGGCCTGTCCGACATCGCCCTGCGCCGCGCCGCCCGCCACGACGGCTGGATCGGCGATCTGATCACCACCGACAAAGCGCTGGAACGGGTCGCCGAGCTGCGCCGGCTGCGGGCCGAGAACGGGCTCGGCATGGACGGTTTCGAAGTGATCACCCCGTTGACCGACGCGTTCACCCCCGAGCACTACGACCGCGCGCAGACCGGTGGCATCACCGGGATCATCACGATGCCGTGGATGTTCTACACCGGCCCCGACGCATCGCTGACCGACAAGATCGACGGGATGCGCCGGTTCCGTAAGGATCTCGCGCTGGACTAGACGACCGGCACGCCGACGACCGGCACAACCACCGAGATGGTCGTCCCGTCACCGTAGGCGTCGAGGACCAGGACGGTGAACGTGTCCTGCCTGTCGGCCGCCGTCGCGTCGGCGGCGCCGGCCCGGCGCCGCGCGTCGTCGCGCGGGGTGTAGACGAAGCCGCCCGACCGGTCGACGACCACGGAGCCCTTGCCTGCGTCGCCCGCACCGACGAAGACGACGGCGTCGCGCTCCGGGTCGGTGGCGGTCACGGTGCCGGTGACCTTCCCGCTGACCGGATCAGAGTGCGCCAGTGAGTATCCCCCGTTAGTGGGGGCCTGGTTGGTGTACCCGGCCGGGGCGATGGCCACCCGCACGGTCAGCGTGCTGGTGCCGCCGTGGCCGTCGTCGACCGTGACCCGGAACCTGTCGGTCCTGTCCCAGGACGGGGCGAACCGCTTGGCCGCGGCGGCGCGGGCCTGGTCGGTCGGCACGTAGCTGAAGGTGCCGTCGGCGCCGACGGTGACGACGCCCTTGCCGGTGTTCGTCGCCACCCGGTAGCTCAGCGTGTCACCGTCGGGATCGACCGCGGTGATCCTGCCGGTCGTCAGACCGGTGTTCGGGTTGGTGAACACGCCGCCGACCGCCGCACGCGTCGGTGCGGCGTTGAGCGGCTTGATCGTCACCGTGACCGCGAGTCGGGTGACGCCGCCGTGCCCGTCGTCCACGAGGACGTCGAAGGTGTCCCGGCGGTCGGCGTCGGTCGCCGTGGCGGACGCGGCGGCGTGCCGGGCCGCGTCGGTCGGGGTGTAGGTGAAGCGGCCGCGGGAGTCCATCGTGACCACCCCGTTCTTGGCGGTGGCCGAGGCGGAGTAGGCCAGCGCATCCCGGTCGGCGTCTCTGGCGGTGACGGTGCCGAACACCTTGGCGCTGAACCACGATGCGTTCGTTCGTACCGTGGCCTTCGGGGCGGCGTTGCCCGGCTTGACCTTCACGGTCACCGTGAGCGAGGTGACCCCGCCGTGGCCGTCGTTGACGAGCACGGTGAACGTGTCCTGTTTGTCGGCCTGGGTCGCCCCGGCGTTGGCGGCGGCGTGCCGGGCCGCCGCGGTCGGCGTGTAGGTGAACTTGCCGTCGGCGCCGATCGTGACGGTGCCGCCCTTGGCGGTGGGGGACGCGGTGAAGGTCAGCGTGTCCCGGTCGGCGTCCTTGGCGGTGACGGTCCCGTGCACCTTGGCGCTCAGCCAGGACACGCTGGACCTGGCGGTGGCCGTCGGCGCCGCATTGGCCGGTGCGATCGTCACGGTGATCGGCACGGCGACCGTACCGCGCAGGCCGTCGCTGAACGTGAGCGTGAACGTGTCGACCCGGGCCGCGGGGCCGGCGGTCACCTTGGCGGCGTCGTGCCGGGCGGCCTTGGTCGGGGTGTAGGTGAACACGAACGTGCCGTCGGTTGCGCGGCTGACGGTGACGCTGCCCTTGCCGGGGCCGCTGACGGTGGAGGACAGTGGGGCGCCCTCGGGGTCGGTGACGACCACCGAACCGGTGACCGCGCCGGAAGCGTTGGGGGAGTTGACGATCGGGGTCTGAGCTGTCGGGTTTCCGTTGGCTGCGACCAATGCGATGACCTGCATGCGGTTGCTGCCGGAGTCGGTCCAGTACAGCTGGGTGCCGTCGGGGCTGACGGTGATCGTCGGCGGGCCGGCTATCTGGTACGGATCGGCGATGACGGAGGTGAGCTCGGTCCCGCTCGCGATGTCGAACACCGAGAGTTTGCCGTCGCCCGCACGGGCCACCAGCAGCGTCGCGCCGTCCGGGCTGACCGCCAGGTCGAACGGCGCCCCGGTGGCCACGGCGATGCTGTCGACCAGCTGACGTGTCGCGGTGTCGACGACCTGCACGCTGCCGGCCACGTCGGCGACGAACACCCGGGAACCGTCGGCGCTGAACGTGATCCCCGGCGATCCGGGCGTCACCGCGGTGACCTTCTTGGCGAACAGCGATGCCGAGGTGAACGCCGACACCTCTCCGGTGGTGCTGCTCAGGGTGTAGACCGTCGCGCCGTCCGGGCTGACTGCGATCGTCGAAACCCCCTTGCCGACACCGTAAACGGTGCCGACGACCCTGTTGGTGAGCGTGCTGATCTTGGACACCGTGCCGTCGTCGCCGTTGACGACGTACAGTCGGGAACCGCTGCGGCTCACTGCGATTCCGGTCGGGGCGGCGCCGACGCGGATCGTCCTGACCACCGAGTTGGTCGCGGTGCTGATCACCGAGACGGTGCCGGATTCGGCGTGGGAGACGTAGAGGCGGGTGCCGTTCGGGGCGATCGCCAGCGCGGTCGGCGCCGAACGCAGCGAGACGGTCTGCACGACCCTGCCCGCGACGGTGTCGATGATCGTGACCGACCGGCTGCCGGTGTGGGCGACGTAGGCGTGGGTGTCGGTGGCCACGAGGTCGGTCGGAGCGCCCGGGATCAGGATCTCGGCCAGGCGCCGGATGACCTCGGCCGGCGTCAGCAGCGTCGAGTACAGACCGGCGGCCGCGGGCGAGGTCGGTGTGTCGGACTCGCGGCGCACCGCGGAGGCGGCCACGGTCAACCACAGCGCAGACTCAGCGGGTGCCTCGGGGGCGCGGTCCGGCACCGGCGGCGGGGACGCGACGACCGGCACCGAGGTCGACGCCGGCGCCTCGGCGGGG